>CAVLCF010000068.1:0-6361 GCA_963661735.1 bacterium
CTGGGCTTCCTGTAGATATGCTCTTTTTAGTGTCTACTTTTACTTGACAAGTACAATGTCAACATCGGACCGGTTGTCTTTTATTTCCCCAGCTGCTCCCCCAGCCATTTGGCGGTGAAGTCGTAGACTTCCTGGCGGTTGATCTCGTTGAGGATCTCATGGCGGCCCAGGGGGAACAGGCGGCAGGTAACGTGCTTCATCCCCGCTTTTTTGAATTCCGCCGCGGCACGGGTAACACCCTTGCCGTAATTGCCCACAGGGTCGTCCCCGCCGGCGATGAACAGCACCGGCAGGTCCTTGTCCATCTTTGCCAGGTTCTGCTTCTTCTCGATGAACCGGATGCCCGTCAGCATGTCCCGCAGCAGGCCCGTGGTCGCCGTAAAGCCGCAGCTTGGGTGGGCAATGTAGGCGTCCACCTCTTTGGCATCCCGGGTCAGCCAGTCGAACTCGGTTCTCGGATGCTCCACCCGCTTGTTGTAGCCGCCGAAAACCATATTCTGTAACGTATCGCTGGGGTTCTTCTCCCCCACCCTCTTGCAGGCCAGCTGGCAGATGCCGATGGCGCCGGGCAGGATGGCCCTGGGCTGCCAGCCGGTACCGCAGATCACTGCCGCGGCGATGCCGCTGTCCGGGTAGACCTCCAGAATGGTCCGGGCCATAAAGGACCCCATGGAGTGGCCGAAGAGCACATAGGGGATCTGAGGGTACTCCCCTTTTGTTTTGCGAAGCAGGGCATAGCTGTCGCTGACCGCCGTAAACCAGCCGCCCTCGAAATAGCCCTGGGTACCCTCGGTTCCCACGGTCTGGCCGTGGCCCATATGGTCCTCTGCCACCACCACATAGCCCAGGCCATTCAGGAACCGGGCAAAATCGTCGTATCGCTCAATATACTCCGCAATGCCGTGAACAATTTGCAGCACAGCCTTGGGTTCTCCCTCGGGCATCCAGCGGCAGCAATGCAAACGTCCGATGCCGTTGGAGGGGATCGTAAAGCTCTCCCTCATAGGCTTACTCCAGGACCTTATAGCCCGCGTCCGTAATGGCCTGCTTCCAGGCGTCCTCTCCGGCGGTGCCCTCCAGGGTCACGCTTTTCTCCTTCAGATCCACTTCTGCCCTGGTGGTTCCGGGTATGGCCAGGCATGCCTTTTCCACCCGGGCCTTGCAGTGGGTACACATCATGCCCTCCGCGTGAATGATCGTTTCCATAGGGATTCCTCCTGTTGTCTCCCGGAAAAGCCCGGAAGCACCGTATTTTTCCGGCGGAACGGGGCGCAAAAAGGATTGACACCACCTGCCGGGTATGGTACTATTCTACCATATGTTTCAAAGAAAACAAGGGCTACTTTTGAAGAAGGAAAGGATCCGACATGAATATCAAAGTGACCGCTGACAGCACCTGCGACCTTCCGGCTTCCCTGCTGGAAAAATATGACATCGACCTGGTGCCGCTGATCGTCATGAAAGAGGACGAGGAATTTCTGGATAATGTGACCATCACCCCCCACGATATCTTCCGGCATGTGGCCGAGGGCGGCAGCATCTGCACTACGGCAGCCAGAAGCGCCTCCGTCTATCAGGAGCTGTTCTCCAGATACGCGGGGGACTTTGACGGCGTTATTCATATTACCCTGGGTTCCGGTTTCTCTTCTTCCTGCCAGAATGCCTTTATCGCCGCCCAGAAGTTCCCCAATGTCCGGGTGGTGGATTCTCAGAACCTCTGCTGCGGTCAGGGTCTGCTGGTGCTGAAAGCCTGCGAGCTGGCCCAGACCGAAAGCGATCTGGATGAGATCGTCCGCCGGCTGGAGGCTTATATTCCCAAAATCGAGACCAGCTTCGTGCTGGACCGGCTGGACTATATGGCCAAAGGCGGCCGCTGCTCCATGGTAACAGCCCTGGGGGCCAATCTGCTGAACCTGAAGCCCTGCATTGAGCTCCACGACGGCAAAATGAGCGTAGGCAAAAAGTACCGGGGGCATTTCGACAAATGCCTGGTTTCCTATATCCGGGACCGGCTGCTGAACCGGGAGGATATTGACAGGAGCAAGCTGGTGCTGGTCTATACGGAGATTGATCCCGCCATCCTGACCGCTGTCCGGGAAACCCTTTCCCAGTGCGGCGAATTTGAATTTGTCTATGAAGCCGTGGCCGGATGCACCATCTCCTGCCACTGCGGCCCCAACACCTTGGGCGTGATCTTTGCCCGGAAATAAAAACACGGCCACCGGATCAGCGTCTGGTGGCCTTTTGTGAGGCATTCTATGAACGAGCATTTACTCCTGGATCTCGCCACAGACCTTGGCTATGAGCTGGCCATATCCGGGGCGGAGACTTACCGGGTAGAGGACAGCGCCCGGCTGATCCTGACCGCCTACGGCCTGGAGCCGGAGGTTGCCGCCGTAAACAACTATCTGATCGTCAGCATTCTCACGGAGCGGCGCAAGCCCATCACCCGCATGCGCCGCATCGGCTTCCACGGCAACAATCTGGACGCCGTGGAGCGGCTCAACGCCCTGAGCCGCCGGATCTGCGCCGAAAGGCCGGATCCGGAAGAAGCCCTGCGGATGCTGGACGAGACCAGGGCCTCGGTCCAGTACTACAGCTTTCCCATGCTGCTGGCAGGCCATTTCCTGGGTGCGGGCGGCTTCGGCCTGCTCTTCGGATGCAGCCTGCGGGACGCGGCCTTCGCCGGTCTCTGCGGCATTCTGATTGCTTTTATTACCCGCTTTACCAACGCCATGAAGGCCAATCCCATTTTCAGCACCCTGGCGGCATCCTTTCTTATGTCCGCCGCGGCCTACGGTCTCAACGCCGCCGGTCTTGTTGGAAATTCCGATACCGTTATTATCGGCAGCATGATGATCCTGGTCCCCGGGCTGGTATTTACCAACGCCCTGCGGGATATCATCTACGGCGACATCAACTCCGGCATCAACAAATGCGTCCAGGTGCTCCTGATCGCCGGGTCCATGGCCCTGGGTTCCGCCGCCGCCCGGAATCTGGCCATCCGGCTCTGGGGGCTGCCCCAGATCACCCCCGTCATAACCCGCAGCCTGCCTGTACAGTGCCTGGCCGCCTGTTCCGGCTGCATCGGCTTTTCCATTCTTTTTAACATCCATGGTCCCGGCATGCTGCTGTGTACTCTGGGAGGCATCGCGGACTATGCCATCTACGCTCTGTGCCTGAAAGCGGGGCTTGCCCCGGGCACGGCCTTCTTCGCCGGGACCGCCTTTTCCGCCCTCTACTCCGAGATCATGGCCCGGGTGCGGAAATATCCCACCATCTGCTACCTGGTTGTGTCCATCATTCCCCTGATCCCCGGCGCCAGCCTGTACTATACCATGCAGCAGGCCGTGGACGGGGCCATGGGCAAGTTTGTCTCCCAGGGTCTTTTCACCGCCGAGATCACGGGCATTATGGCCGCCAGCATCATTCTGGTTTCCAGCCTGGTACGCATCTGCATGGGCTGGCGGACGCTGCGAAAGGGCAGGCAAAAATCGCACAGGTAAAAGGACAGCGGCGGCAAATTTGCCGCCGCCATTTTTCTCACCACAGCGTATCCGTGGCGTCGGGATAGTGGAATACCTCTATGAGCTTGGTGTAATAGGGTGTGGGACTGCCGTCCTCGTTGTAGCGCCAGGGGTAGCCGTACTCGTAGCCCTCATAGGAAACCACGCAGTTCGGGTGCGCCTCCGCAAATCCGTCCAGTGCCTCCCGGGAAACCTTGGGATGCACATCCACCAGGCATTCCAGGTTGGGCAGGTCCTCCAGGGGCGACAGGTCCTCTACCTTGGTATTGCTGATGTTCAGTCTTTGCAGGCCGGTACACTGGGCGAGGGGCGTCAGATCCGTCACATAGCCGCAGTTGGACAGCTCCAGAAATTCCAGATTTTTACAGCTGGCAAAGGGCGTCAGGTCCGAGATCATGGAACCTGAAACGATAATGGCTTTCAGATTGGGCATATAGGCCGCCCAGCTCCAGTCCCGCAGCGTGTCGTTGTGGCCGAAATCGATATACTCCGCGTCCTCGCAGTATTTGAGCTGGGATACGGTGCTGTCCGTCACGTTGTAGACATAGCGAAGGATCGTCCGGTCCGTCAGGCAGCTGCCCTGCCTGGCAAAGTAGACGCGCCAGACGATTTTCGTCCGACCCCGGTATTCGTCCCGAAGCTGGGCAAGCAGGTCGTTATCAAACCGGCAGTTTTCCAGCAGCAGATACTCGCAGTCCCGCAGAATTTCCAGCCCTTGCCGCAGCTCCTCCTCGTAGGCCTCCCCCAGGCGCATATTTTTGAACTCGATGCGCGCATCGTCCGTGGAGACCTGCTTGCCGAAGAGGTCGAATACATAGTGAAAGTGGGCCTCTGTGCCTGCCTGTAAGGCCGCCACATCCCGGGGCGTCAGATCACAGCCGCCCGTTTCGTCCATCAGCTCTACGGTGCGCAGAGCGGTCAGCAGCGGCAGCTTCTCCGCCGTCCGGGCCACATCCTCGCTTTGCATGCCGGAAAGATCCAGGGTCTCCGCGTCCCAGGGCAGCTCCCTGCCCAGCAGCTCCACCGTATAGGTCAGCTTCAGCTTCGGGTAAGCGTCACGCAGCGCCTGGATCTCCGCCTGGGTACATGGGGTCCTGGAAAGCCGTAATGTCACCAGCTGCGGAAGATAGGGCAGATTTTCTTGCAGGCTCTTAAAATCGGCGTCCTCCAGCGTCAGATCCCGGGTATCCCAGCTGACCCGGATCGAGCCAAAGGCCACGTCATACCGGACCTCCACCTGCGGGTGGCTGTTCTTATACCGCACAATGGCCTCATAGCAGTCGCTGCCGGACAGGTCCGCCTGTTGAAGATCGGGGTACGCTTCCAGCTCCCCGATGGTGTCCTCCGTAACCACCATCCGCACCGACCGGACGGTTTCCGTTGTGGGCACAGTTGTCTCCGGGGCCGTTTCCTTCCCACAGCCCGCCAGGAGCAGTGCAAGGCCCAGCAACGCAATTGTTTTCCAGAATTTCATACAGGTTTTTCCTCCGCGCGTGTTTTCCGCCATCATACCATAGCGTATTGCGGAAAACAAGATTCTTAATACAGTTTGTACGAAATTCTTAAAAATATGTTCAAATTCTGCCCCGCATTTTTACTTGACAGCCACCGGGCCTTTTGTAGTATAATAAGGAACGGAAATACACATAGGAGGGATCCTTTTATGGAAAAAGCAAAGGTATACTTTTCAAAGAACATTACTCCGGAAAATGTGATCCGGCTGTATGAGGCCCTTGGCAAGGCCCTGCCCGGCAAGATTGCCGTCAAGGTTCACTCCGGCGAGAAGGGCAACCAGAATTTCCTGCGGCCTGAATTTATGAAGCCCATGATCGACGCCGTCCACGGCACCGTGGTAGAGTGCAACACCGCTTACGGCGGCGCGCGGAACACCACGGACAAGCATATCAAGCTCATGGAGTACCACGGCTGGAGCCACTATTTTGATGTGGACATTATGGACGCCGAGGGTCCCGATCTGGAACTGGAAATCCCCAACAGCAAGCAGATCAAGAAGGATCTTGTTGGTAAAAACCTGGCCAATTATGACTCCATGCTGGTGCTCTCCCATTTCAAGGGCCATCCCATGGGCGGCTTCGGCGGCGCGCTGAAGCAGCTTTCCATCGGCTGCGCTTCCTCCGCCGGTAAAGCCTATATCCACTCCGCCGGCAAGATCACAGACCAGGATGTGCTGTGGGACAACATCGCCCCTCAGGACGCCTTTCTGGAGAGCATGGCGGATGCTGCCAGCAGCGTTGTCAGCCACTTCGGCGGCAACATGGCCTACGTCAGCATTATGTGCAACATGAGCGTGGACTGCGACTGCTGCGCCATTGCGGAGGATCCCTGCATGAAGGACATCGGCATTCTGTCCAGCCTGGATCCCGTGGCCCTGGACCAGGCCTGTATCGATCTGGTGAAGTCCTCCGATGACCCCGGCCGGGACCATCTGCTGGAGCGCATCAACTCCCGCCACGGCACCCACACCATCGACGCCGCCGCGGACCTGGGCTTCGGCACCAAGGACTACGAGCTGATCTGCGTAGACTGATTTTCTGAACGACAACAGCCACCGGCATTTTCTCGCCGGTGGCTGAGACTGTCGAAAAAACCCTTGCGGGCTTTCCCGACAAACTTTTGCAGTCTGCTGCGCGCACGAATTGTTCGCCGTAGGCGAACAATTCGCACTACTCCGCGCTAAGAGCCGCCTACGGCGGTTGCGCTCTGCACAGCGCTGCGGCGCTAGACTTGCAGCCTGAGGTGTATTTTCTGTCAGGTACACTGATATGTACCCCTAAAACTGGACACCCAGCAGCGGGGGAGTTTTCGTGAAATAC
>CAVLCF010000069.1:0-29550 GCA_963661735.1 bacterium
GTATTTCACGAAAACTCCCCCGCTGCTGGGTGTCCAGTTTTAGGGGTACATATCACACGCCCCGACAGAAAATGATTGAATCTTTTTTGCCGACTTCCGTCGGCAAACTCTGCGAGGCTTTTTGACATGCTGAGCAGGGGCGGTCCAAAGCCGCCCCTGCTTTTTTACGTTTTTTCCTTTTTCTTCCGCTTCTTGGCGTGCAGGGGCTTGTAGGCCAGCATGTGCCAGATAAGAATCGCCAGAATAACCGCAATCGGCCCCAGCACCCAGAGTGGGTGGAAGGATGGCCGTTTCTCTGAAGGTGTCATGTCGGGTGGAACCGTCTCCGGAACGGTTTCCGGTTCCGGCTCTGTTTCAGCTTCCGTGGGCGCTTCCGTAACGGCTTCGGTTTCCGGGATCGTCTCCGGCTGCGTCTCCGGTTCGGTTTCCGGCTCGGTTTCAGGCTCCGGTTCCGGCAGAACGGGGTCTATCCGGGTCTCTTCCGCGCCGCAGACGTCGCACTTTCCGACGCTTTCCCCGGTTTCCTCCCGGGTAGCGGGCTTGACCACTTCCCAATCGGATACGCTGTGTGGGGTATGCAGCTGGTAATCGGCAAGATATGTATAGCCGCAGCCCTGACAGACATACCGCGTATAACCGAAATGGGTGCAGTCCGCCGGAACCACCTCTTTCTGATAATCCGGCTTTTCGCAGGTTTCCGGCCGCAGCTCCTTGGAATGATCCGTGGTCTCATTTCTGGTCAGAGCCGCGTCGTTGTCTACAATGCGGTAGTTGAAATTGACGCTGGTCTTCAGATCGCCGTAAACCCTCCCGCAATAGCCATGATACCGGTCACTGTGTTCAAAAAAGCTGATTTTTGCGGAAATCGTATTGTCGGTTATCAGCGCGCTGCGGCCCATGGCGATGGGGTACTGCATCAGCATCCCCACTACGCCGCCGCTGTGGACATAGCCATGCTCGGAAATATAGGCGTCCAGCTTGATATCGCAGTTCTGGACCGTCATAAAGCCCGCGCCGTAAGCGCCGCCCAGAAACTGGAAATCCATGGTGGACTCGTCCGTGTCCACGCAAACCAGGGTGACATCCGTCTTGCAGTCCACAAGATCGCCAACGCCGTAGCCGACCAGGCCACCAAGACCGATCATACTGTTATAGGCCCGCAGCTCCAGCCGGCCGGTAACGGAGCAGCCCGTAACGGTGCTGTCCATGCAGTAGCCCGCAATGGGTCCCGCCAGGCAGGGCTGCGCCGGCCGGATCACCCCGTGAACATCCAGAAGATTCAGATTTCTGACTTCCGCGTTGGTCAACGCGGAGAAAAGGCCGCAGTAAACGGCGTCAAATTCTTTTTGGCTGCCATCCACCGCCGTAAACAGCTCTGCCCCCGGCTCCGAAAGCTCCAGATTCAGAATGCTGTGGCCCTGTCCGTCAAAATGCCCGGAAAAGGCAAAAGGAACCCAGGTATGCCCCGCCATATCCAGATCCTCCATCAGGATATAGCTTTCAGAAGGCTCCTCTTGAATTGCGTACAGATCTTCCACCGTATAGATTTCCCGGGCTTCACGTACCTCTTCCGTTGTTTCTTCCGTTTCGTCCGCCCAGACAGGGACCGTCAAAAGAAGAACCGTCAGCACGAATGCAATTACCTTCCGCATAACCTTTCCTCGCTTTTTGCCGGGATTTCCGGCTTTTTCCCATATCATAGCAAATTTACGCGCCGGACGCAACCATGAAAAACAGGGCCCGGCAGGGCCCTGGTAAAAATTATGGATTGACGGATTCCTCCTGTTCCTTCTGCACGTCCGCGAAAGCGGAGTACATAGGTTCGAGGTCCTTTCCACGGAGGCGGCGGTCTACGTAGTTCCGGGTGATCTTCCGTACCAGGCCGCTGAGGGCAACCACACCGATCAGGTTTGGAATAGCCATAAGGCCATTGAAGGTATCGCTGAGGTCCCAGGCCAGGTCCAGCTGCATAGTTGCGCCCACAATGATGAAGAGTACGAAGAGAACCTTATAAACGATCGTGGCCCTGGTGCCGAAAAGATACTCAAATGCCTTGGTCCCGTAATGGCTCCAACCCAGCACCGTGGAAAAGGCGAAGAGCAGAATGGCAATGGCAATAAAGGCGCTGCCGAAGCTGCCAAAATGCAGGCTGAATGCCTCGGCCACCATGGCAGTCTTTTCCATGGTGGTCAGCACCGCACCGGTGTCCAGATCCACCAGGCCGCTGGTCAGCACCGCCATAGCCGTCAGGGTGCAGACCACCAGGGTATCGGCAAAGACCTCAAAAATGCCCCACATTCCCTGGGTAACCGGCTCCTTCACGTTGGAGCTAGAATGGACCATGACGCTGGAGCCAAGGCCCGCTTCATTGGAAAACACGCCCCGCTTCATGCCCCAGGTAACAGCCGCTTTCACACCGCTGCCCACAATGCCGCCGCCGACAGCCTTCATGGCAAAAGCTCCCTTGAAAATAGACGTGAAAGCCGGGAGAATGCTCTGATAGTTCCATACGACAATGACCAAAGCGCCGATCACATAGAGCAGAGCCATGCCCGGCACCAGCTTCTCCGCAACGGCAGCGATCCGTTTCAGGCCGCCGACCACCACAAGCACCGCAATGGCCATCAGGCAGAGACCCGTGACCCAGTTGGGAATGGAGAACACCACCCGCATATTGGCGGCAATGGAATTGATCTGGCTCATGTTGCCGATGCCGAAGCTGGCGATCACGCAGAACACACTGAACAGCAGCGCCAGAACCTTGCCGATCTGTTTACAGCCTTTGAAGCTGCCCAGTCCGTCCCGCAGATAATACATAGCGCCGCCGGACCACTCCCCTGCCGGATTCCTGCGGCGGTAATAAATTCCAAGAACATTTTCGGAGTAGTTTGTCATCATACCGAAAATGGCCACGATCCACATCCAGAAGATAGCCCCGGGACCGCCCGCGGCAATGGCCGCGGCCACACCCGCGATATTGCCGGTACCGATGGTAGCGGCCAGAGCCGTGCAGAGGCTCTGAAACTGGCTGATGGATTGGTCGTCCTTGCCGGTATGGGCGGTAACATGCTTATTCTTGAAAATCGCGCCGATGGTATGGTCCATCCAGTACTTGAAATGGCTCAGCTGAAAGCCCTTTGTCAGCACCGTCATCAGAATGCCGGTGCCTACAAGCAGCACCAGCATGGGCAGGCCCCACACAAAGTCGTTGACCTTTCCGTTGACCATTGCAATCATGTCTCGCAGTCCGTTCATAAACATATCCTCCCTTTTGCTCGAAAAAACAGGAATACCCGCAAGGGGTACTCCTGTCAAAAAGCTCAGATACGCCGCGGCAATAGCGATACCGCGGAATAAAAACAGCTCTGTCCTTTTGCCTGAGAGATTCGGTGAGATACACCCCTTGCACCTTCGGCCTCTGAAAATTTCAGATGTCTCCAGAGTGCGATCCACCGGCGGTCTTACTGCGCCCTTGCAGCACCTGAGAGTGTTACTCCTTCGGTCTGGATAAATCCCTGTTTTCCGTCAGTTTCCTATCGCACGATATTCAGTTTTTCATTGGAACAATAATAGCACGCCCCCGCCAAAAATGCAAGTTTCTTTTTGTGAAAATGCATTTTCGGCAGGGGTTTTGTAGAGTTACCCAATTGGGGATGTCTTTCGCTTTTTTGCCTTGTAAAAAATCACTTCAGCTGCATGCCATCCCGGAAGGCGCGGCCTGCAATTTCGCCCAGCTTCCGGTAGGTATTGTGTACGGGGTCGAAGACAATAGGCTCCAGCTTCTCCGGGTCGATCTTGCCGGTCTCGTCCAGCACGGACTCATCCGCGCAGACATTGACGATCCGGCCCACCATCCGGCCTGTGCCGGGATTGTAGCTTACCAGCTCGCACTCCAGAGCCATGGGCAACTCCCGGATCAGGGGTGCGTCCACCCGGCTGGCCTTCTCGGCATGGAAGCCGGCGCGCCGGAATTTGTCCGGCACCTGGTTGGCGCTGACAATGCCCACATAGTCGCAGGCCACCGCCTGAGCGGCTGTCGCCATGCTGATGGTAAAGGCTTTCCTTGCCAGGATGTTTTTCACGGTTTTATGGCTGGCGCTGAGGCAGATAGAAACCTCCTCGCTGTCGCTGATGCCGCCCCAGGCGGCGTTCATAGCGTCCGGGGTGCCGTTCTCGTCATAAGCGGCAATGATGAAAACCGGCTGCGGATAGGTCCAGGCCTTCGCTCCGAAATTTTTACGCATTATAAATTCCTCCTTGCTGTTGATGGTTTTATTATAACACTTTCTGTCAAGGATGGAAAGACCCGGCAGATCGCTCTGCCGGGCTACTGTTATTCGTTGTTTTCCTCGCCATAGCCGTCTGTCAGGGCTGTAGTGGAAGCCTTGGAAAGCTCCCTGCCCTCAATCAGGTCCGCAAACTGCGCGCCGGTCATGGTCTCGTGCTCCATGAGGTAATCGACTACCTGCCGCAGCTTGTCGCCGTCCTTTTCAAGAATGGCCTTACAGTCCTCATAGGCCCTGTCAATGAGCGCCTTGACCTCTTCGTCGATGGTACCGGCAACCTTTTCGGAATAGCTCTTGGTGTTCTGATAGTCCCGGCCGATAAAGACCTCGCCGTCATCCAGATAGGAAACGGTTCCCAGCTTCTCGCACATACCATAGCGGGCCACCATATCTTTGGCAAGCTTGGTTGCCCGGTCGATATCATTGGAAGCGCCCACGGAGATATCGCCTACATACAGAGCCTCCGCCACACGGCCGCCCAGCAGTCCTACGATCTGCTCATACATCTGGTTCCGGGTCAGGTTGGAGGAATCGTCTTTAGGCAGATACCAGGTAGCGCCCAGGCTTCTTCCCCGGGGCACAATGGATATCTGCCGCACAGGGTCATGGGTGGGCAGTCGATACATGGCGACGGCGTGGCCTGCCTCGTGAATAGCGGTGGTCTTAAGATCCCGGCGGGACTGCACATGGCTCTTCTTGGCGGGACCTGCTACAATCTTCATCAGGGCCTCGTTGATATCCTCCATGTTCAGCACAGGACGGTTCTCCCGGGCTGCCAGAATGGCCGCCTCGTTCAGAAGGTTGCTCAAATCCGCGCCGGTAAAGCCGGCGGTAGCCCGGGCGATGGTGCGCAGACTGACGGAATCATCCAGCTTCTTGTCCCTGGCGTGGACCTTCAGGATCTCCTCCCGGCCCTTGACGTCCGGGGCGTTGACCTGGATCTGCCGGTCAAACCGGCCGGGCCGCAGCAAAGCCGGGTCCAGAATGTCCGGCCGATTTGTGGCGGCCAGGACAATAATGCCCTCGGTATGGCCGAAGCCGTCCATCTCCACCAGCAGCTGATTCAGCGTCTGCTCCTTTTCGTCATGGCCGCCGCCGAGACCGGTGCCGCGCTTGCGGCCCACGGCATCGATCTCGTCAATAAAGATAATGGCCGGGGCCAGCTTCTTCGCCTGCTCAAACAGGTCCCGGACGCGGCTGGCGCCAACGCCCACATACATCTCTACAAAATCAGAGCCGGAAATGGAGAGAAACTGCACCCCCGCCTCTCCGGCTACCGCCCGGGCAAGCAGGGTCTTGCCGGTGCCCGGAGGGCCTACCAGCAGAATGCCGTGGGGAATCCGCGCGCCGATGTCCGTAAACTTCTTGGGGTTGCGGAGGAAGTCCACGATCTCCTCCAGCTCCTCCTTCTCCTCGTCCGCACCGGCAACATCGGCAAAGGTCACTTTCTTTCCGTCCGGTACGCCCAGAACGGTCCTGGCTCTGCCAAAATTCGCCATGGGATTATTGCCGTTCATGCGGCCCATAATGAGGGTCCACAGGATCAGCAGCACCGCCCCCACGATCAGCAGGGGGAACACGATATCATAGGCGGAAAAGCTTTTGGCCGGGATAAAATCATAGCTTTCCAGGATGCCGTTATCATACTGCTGCCGGAAAAGGCTCTCAAATTCACTGCGGAACAGCTCCGGCTGAGCCAGATTGGTTTTGATCTCCGTGCGGCCCCCCACCGGGCTGCGCAGCTCCAGGGTAATGGTATTGTCCTTTACCACAAAACTCTTGACCTGCTCCTGCTGAAACAGCTCCACCACCTGGGAATAGGGAACGGAGCTGGTAGTCCCGCTCATGAGGCCGCTGGCCCAGGAAAGGACCAGGAACAGCACCACCAGATACAGGATGGTCGGAATGAACTTACGATAATTCAATGCTGCAAAAACTCCTTATTTCTCCGCGCGGACCCCATAGGCTTCGGGCTTCAGAACGCCGATATAGGGCAGATTGCGGTAATGCTCGTTGTAATCCAGCCCGTAGCCCACCACAAACTCATTGGGAACGGTATAGCCCACATAGTCGGGCTTCAGCTGTATGCCGGGCTTCCGGCGCTCGGGCTTATCCAGGAAGGTGCAGATCTTCAAAGAAGCGGGTTCCTTGGAAAGCAAGTGCCGATAGGTAAAGTCCAGAGAGTTGCCGGTGTCGTAAATATCCTCTAAAATCAGCACATGGCGGCCTTTGATATCAGACCCGATGTCCCGCTTGACTACCATGTTTCCCGTGGAGGTCGTACCTTCATAAGAGGATATCCACATAAAATCTATCTGGCAGGGGGTCTTGATCTGCCGGATCATATCGGCGTAAAAGACCACAACGCCTTTGAGCACGCCAACGATAATGGGGTCTTTATCCTGATAATCCCGGGTCAGCTCTTCTCCCAGCTCCCGGACACGCTGCCGGATCTGCTCCTCTGTGATCAGGACCTTCAAAATATCTTTTTCCATGATTTGACCTCCGTTTTATTCCTCTGTGAGAGTGACCCGCACCGCGGGAAGCGTCCCGGCGCGAAAGCGGACATCCGCGCCAAGGCCAAAAACCGCCAGAACACCCCGGTCATCCGTCAGCACAGGAAGCTGTGCCCGGCGGGCCGCAGGGATCTTACGGTCGATATACATTTTTTTAAGGCTTTTGCTACCGCCTGGGAGCCGCATCTCATCCCCGGCACGGCGGCTGCGGACAGTCAAAGGCCCTTCCGGAACCACCAGAAAGCTATCGGGCCTTTCTTCCAGGTCCGCGGCTTCTTCACAGGAAAACTGAAACGCTCCGACCCGGGTCACGCCGGGAATCGCAAGGACCGTTTTCGGAATCTCAGCGGCATTTTCCACGCGGATCAGGCTGTCATATTCCCGTCCGATGGTAACACCGCCGGGAAACTGCATCCTCGCCGACGGATTCTGATGAAAAACGAGCCGCTCCGCTTGCAGAACATGGGTCTGCTCCGGTTCCTTTATGCCGGACTTCTTCAGAAATTGCTCCAGCGCTCTTCTGCGAATGGACGGCTCCATGGTCCGCAATTCCGAAACGCTTGGAAGCATATCCGGGGTCAACGCCTGTAAGCAGCGTTCATCCTGCCGCAGAAGCATAGCCATAGCAGATAGATTTTCCCCGATTCGGGGATTTTCCCTCCGCAGCAGCGGCATAATATCGCGGCGCACCCGGTTGCGGAGGAAATCATCAGATTCATTGGAACTGTCCTCCACATGGGGTAGGGCGTATTCCTCTAAAAAGCACTCCACCTCCGCCCGGGTAACGGTCAGCATGGGGCGGATCACGTTTCCGCTGGCCGGGGCGATGGCCCCCAGCCCCTTCAGACCGGTTCCCCGGATCATGCGCATGAGCACCGTCTCGGCGTTATCATCCGCTGTATGGGCCGTGGCGACCTTGCCGGGAAGCGAACGCAAAAAAGCGTACCGGGCATCCCGGGCAGCGGCTTCCAGCCCCTTCCTTCCTGCTCTGATCTCTCCGTCGCCCACGTGTAATGGAATCTCATAACGGTCGCAGAACCGCCGGACAAAATCCTCATCCCGGTCCGATTCTGCCCCCCGGAGGTGGTGATTAAAATGGGCCGCTTCCAACGCGATGCCAAGCTCATCTTTCAGAAGGTACAGCGCAAACAGCAGCGCTATGGAATCTGCGCCCCCGGAGACCGCCGCCGTCACCCGATCCCCCGGGAAAATCAAGGCGTATTCCCGGATAAAGCCGCGCAGTTTACTCAGCATGCTTCCACTCCCGATCCGAGAAGGACTGGTACTGGCCCACCCATTGCAGCTTTACCGTTCCGGTTTCGCCGTGGCGGTTCTTTGCCACAATACATTCCGCCGTACCGGCTTCCTCGGTGTTCGGATTATAATACTCATCCCGATATATGAACATAACGGAGTCCGCGTCCTGCTCGATAGCGCCGGATTCCCGAAGGTCCGACAGAATGGGCCGCTTATCCGTCCGGCTCTCCACCGCACGGGACAGCTGGCTCAGGCAGATCACGGGCACATTCAGCTCCTTGGCCATAATTTTCAGGGACCGGGAAATCTCGCCAACCACGACCACGCGGTTTTCGTTATTCTTTCCGTAGCCCGAGCCCTGCATCAGCTGCAAATAGTCGATGATAATAAGCCCCAAATTGTCCAGGCGGCGGCATTTGGCATTGATATCTGCCACGGTGATGGTGGGGTTATCGTCAATGCGGATGTCCATCCGACTCAGATCCGAAGCGCCCATGCAGATTTTGTTCCACTCGTCCTCGCTGAGCTTGCCGGTGGCCAGCTTCTGCAATTCCACATAGCTCTTGTTGGCCAGCATACGCATGGCAAGCTGCTCTCTGGACATTTCCAGGTTAAAAATCGCCACGGTCTTGTTGTAGGTACCGGCTACGTTCACGCCGATATTCAGCGCGAAGGCGGACTTACCCATGGCAGGCCGGGCAGCAACCAGCAGAAGGTCGGATTTATTCAAACCGTTGATTTTGGTATCCAGATCCCGCAGACCCGTGGACATACCCGCAATGGCGGAGTCAGACCTGGACAGCTCGTTCAGGCGGTCGAACACCCGGTGCATGGTCGTCCCGATATGCTCCAGGCTGTCGCCGCGCTCACCCTTGCGCAGGGCATAAATCTTCTTTTCGGCGGATTCCAGGATCTCCCCGGCAGTACCGGTCTGGTCATAGACCATCTCGGTGATGTCCCCTGCCGCTTGGCCCAGGCCCCGGAGCATGGCTTTTTCCTGGACGATATTGGCGTACCGCACGGCATTTGCGGCGGTAGGCGTGATCTCCATGAGCTGCTTCACGTATTCCAGAGAATTGTCGTGGTAGTAGCCCAGCTCCTTCAGCTTATCCAGAATGGTAATGGGATCGATGGTCTCCGAGAAGTTGAACATGGTATAGACCGTTTCATAGATCTCCCGGTTCTGCTCCTGGTAAAAATCCTCCGGCTTCAGGATGCCGATAATATCTGAAATACAGCGGCTGTCGATGAGAATAGAGCCGAGAACGGCCTGCTCCGCCTCCAGGGACTGGGGCTGCTGTCTGGTCATCAATTCTTCATCCATAGTCTCTCTCCTTTGCGGGTGGGCAGCTTAAATTTCCTCGATCTTCACCGTCAGAGGGGCGGTGATCTCATAGCCCAGCTTGCAGGTCACGGTGTAGGTGCCCACATTCTTAATGGCATCGGCAATAACGATCTTCCGTTTGTCCAGGGTGATGCCGGTTTTTGCTTTCAGCGCGTCGGCAATTTCCTGGTTAGTAACGGAACCAAAGAGCCGTCCGTTTCCGCCGCCCTTGGCGTTAACGACCACGGTCATCTCCCGCAGCTTCTTGGAAACCTCCATAGCCTCTGCCTTTTCTCTGGCAATACGGTCCTGAGTAGCTTTATCGTTCATACGCATGGTGTTGACCGCATCCGCGGTCGCCTCGATGGCGATCTTTCTGGGCAGCATATAGTTCCGGGCATAGCCGTCGGAAACCTCCAGCATCTGGCCCTTTTTGCCCTTTCCGCGTACGTCCTGCAGCAAAATAACTTTCATTTTTTGATTCTCCTTATTCTTCATAGAAAGCGTCGATCGACGCGATCAGTTTGTCCAATGCATCCTTTACGCTCACGCCCTGCATCTGCGCCCCGGCTGTGGCTGCGTTGCCGCCGCCGCCCAAAGGCTCCAGGATCATCTGCACGTTGGCTGTGCCGATGCTGCGGGCGGAAATAATGGTCACGTCTCCATCGGGATACAGTACGAAGGAGGCGGTGATCCCGGAAATATTCAGAAGCTCATCGGCAGCCTGGGCGGCAAGGATCCGGTTGGTGGTCTGCTCCAGAGCCGCAATGGCCAAATCGTCCCGGTAGAGCTTGGCTTCCTTGATGATCTGGTACTTCTCCAGAGTGTCGTGGAAGTCGTTTTGCAGAAGCAGCTTCACTTCCGTGGTATCCGCCCCCATGCGGCGCAGAACCGCGGCGGCTTCAAAGGTACGCTCACCGGTCCGGACATTGAAGAATTTTGTATCCAGGCAGATACCGGCCATCAGGCTCTTGGCCTCGATGGGCAGCACATCCCGGCTCTCTACAGCGTAGCTCAGCAGCTCCGTCACCAGTTCGCAGGCGGAGGAAGCGTAGGTCTCGTGAAGGTTGACCACCACGGGGTTGATATAGTCCGCGGCCCGGCGGTGGTGGTCTACCACACAGACCTTGGAGATAGCCTCCAGCAGGGGCTGGAACTCCACCTGATCCGGCCGGTTGGTATCCACCACGATCAGGATGCTCTTATTATCGCAGGCCAGAAGCGCATCCTGACCGGACAGGAAAATATCCCGGTATTCCGGCACGCCACGCAGCTCATCCAGCAGCCGGGGGCAGGCGTTATGTTCCGCGTCTATGACGATGCTGGCCTTTTTGCCCTTCTTGCGGCACAGACAATTGATGCCAACCGCCGCGCCCAGGGAGTCCAGATCCGCGTTCTTATGGCCCATGATGAACACATGGTCACTCTGGGCGATCAGCTCCATCAGGGAATTGGCCGTCACACGGGACCGGACCTTGCTGCGGTACTCCGTCTCCTTGCTGCGGCCGCCATAGAAATCGAAGTTAAAGCGATCCTTGACGACGGCCTGGTCTCCGCCCCGGCTCAAAGCCATTTCAATACTCAGGGCCGCAAAGCTGTAGCCCTCCTCAAAGTCCGCGCCGTCTACGCCCAGGCCGATGGAAATAGACGCGGCCAGCCCGGAGGGGCTTTGAATTTTGTGGATCTTCTCCAGTAAGGAGAATTTATCTGCCTTTGCCTTGTCCAGATCCCGTTTCTCAAAGATAAACAGGAAGCGGTTCCGCTCCAGGCGTCGCAGAAGCCCCCGGTATTCCTCGGTCCACTGGGTAATGGTGTCGTTCAGATTGGCGTTGAGCTTGGAGATCGCGCTCTCCGTCAGGTTCTGGGTCATTTCCTCATAGTTATCGATCAGAATAATGGCAATAACCGGGCGGGATCGGATGTATTCATCCCGAATCTGGTACATTTCCGTCAGGTCACTCAGGTACAGCACGCCCAGGCGGTTGTCAGACCCCCGCAGGATGCTGCCGTAGACTCGGTAACGCCGTCCATTCAACGTCACATCCTGGGGCGCCTCATTTTTACCCTCCATAAGAAAATCCAGGGAAGCGCCGGGAAGCACATCCTCCAGCTTTTCATCTACCATCGCGTTCAGGCCGCCCGTCAGCTTGGAAAAGCGAAAGTTCTCCCAGGTGACGCTGCAGGTATCCATCTGCACCATAAGCGCCGGAAGCGGGCCATCCCCTTTGCACGCGCTTTCCAGCGCATCCGGGTCCGACTGCAAATACTGGGCCAGCATATGCTTCCGATGATTCCGCTCCACCAGATAAAAGGCCATGGTAAGCAGGGCGACCGCCAACTCGCCAACGCCCAACCAGGTATAGCCCGTCAGGAAGGACAGGGCGCAGAAGCAGAAAAGTATAAAGAAATAGATACCCTTTCCGGGTCTCAGCAGCCGTTCAAGCTTTTTATCCATAGCCTGCTCCTTTCCATGAACCTTTCGATAGGTCTATCTATTATAGCAAAAAGAGTGCGGAGGCGCAACTGTTTTTCTGATCAAATTCGCCGTAAAAAAATGTTTACGAAAATAAATGTATACTTTTGTCCGCAAGTGTGCTATACTATGCATCGAATTGCGCGGGTAGGCAGACCCGGCAGACAAATATAGACCGACATTGGAAGGCCGCTGTGAAAAGCAGATATTCCGTTTCCGCCCCGCATACGCCCACGGGCACACAGGCGAGAGCGTACGGAATACGAACAGGCTTTTCGGATATATATGTGGGCGCTGCCCGGAAAAACGAAGCGTTACAGGGCTTCCGTTTCCCGGCACGGCCGCTTTGTTTGCTATGTAATTTAATAGATAACTCTGATTTGTTCAGAGTTACCTCGCTGTCTGATTTTTTATTTTTGAAAGGAGATTTCATTCAAATTGGCTGAAAAACTGAAAATTATTCCCCTGGGCGGACTGGACGAGATCGGTAAGAACATTACCGTTTTGGAATACGGCAAGGATATGATCGTTGTGGACTGCGGCGTAGGCTTCCCCGAGGAGGACATGTACGGCGTGGATCTGGTGATCCCCGACTTTTCCTATCTGGTGGCAAACCAGAAGAAGCTGCGGGGTATGTTCATCACCCACGGCCATGAGGACCATATCGGCTCCATTCCCTACTGCATGAAGCAGGTCAATTGCCCCATTCACGGTACCGCCATGACCAACGGTCTTATCAAGCTGAAGCTGGAAGAGCACCATCTGGCGGATTCCGTAAAGCTCATTACCCACAAGCCCGGCGATGTGGTTAAAGCCGGCTGCTTCACCGTAGAATTCATTCATGTGAACCATTCCATTGCCGATGCCGTAGCTTTTGCCATCAAAACCCCCGTGGGAACCGTGGTCATGACCGGCGACTTTAAGATCGATCCTACTTCCGCCGACGGCATGATGGATCTTGCCCGTCTGGGCGAGCTGGGCAACCAGGGCGTTCTTGCATTGCTGGCCGATTCCACCAACGTGGAGCGTCAGGGCTACACCCCCAGCGAAAACGTGGTTGCCGAAAGCCTGGACCGGCAGTTCCGCAATTGCGACCAGCGCATCATTATCACCACCTTCGCCTCCAACATGCACCGCATCCAGAGCGTTATCTCCACCGCCCAGCGCTATGGCCGGAAGGTGGCCGTTACCGGGCGCAGTATGGAGAATATGCTGAAGGTGGCCCAGGAGCTGGGGTATCTGAAGGTGAAGCAGGGTACCATTGTAGACCTGAACACCATCAAGAGCATTCCCAAGAACAAGCTGGTCATTGTCTCCACCGGCTCCCAGGGTGAGAATATGTCCGCTCTGTACCGCATGGCCTTCTCCACCCACAAGCAGGTGGACATTACCTCCGGGGACCGGATCATCATCTCCGCCTCTGCCATCCCAGGAAACGAAAAGGCCATTTCCCGGATCATCAATGAGCTGTACCGCAAGGGCGCCGACGTGGTCTATGAAAAGAGCGAAGGTCTTCACGTCTCCGGCCACGCCTGCCAGGAGGAGCTGAAAATCGTCCACGCGCTGGTAAAGCCCCGGTTCTTTATCCCCCTCCACGGCGAGCAGCGGCATCTACAGATCCATGCCAAGCTGGCCCAGTCCATGGGTATGAATCCCCGGAATATCCACATCGGCGAGATCGGCACCGTGTTCGAGTTCACCGGGAAGTCCTGCAAGGTCAATGGCTCCGTTCCTGCCGGTAAGGTCTTCGTGGACGGCACCGGCGTGGGCGATGTAGGCAGCGTGGTCCTGCGGGACCGGAAGCACTTGGCACAGGACGGCATGATCGTGGTCTGCGTCAATCTGAGCAGCCAGGACGGCAGCGTAGTCTCCGGGCCGGACATCATCACCCGTGGCTTTATCTATGTGAAGGAGTCTGAGGACCTGATGGAGGAGCTGAAAACCGTAGCCATGGAGGCCATTGACCGCTGCCAGCGCAAGCGGGTACGGGATTGGTCCGCCATCAAGTCCGCCATTAAGAACGACATCAGCGGCTACCTCTTCAAGACCACCAAGCGCAACCCCATGATCCTGCCTGTTATCATGGAAATCTGATTTAACGGGAGCGGCCAATTCAGCTGCTCCCGTTTTTCGTGAGGTTTTTTATGAAAATCTACTTTGCCCCTATGGAGGGCCTGACGGACAGCGTCTACCGAAAACTACACCACAGGTATTTTCCGGGCGTGGACAAGTACTACATGCCCTTCTTCTCCCCTACCATCCACCGCAGTCTGACGGAACGGGAAGCCCGGGAGCTGCCCTATGCGGACAGCGAGGACTTTTCCGCCGTACCACAGCTGCTGACCAGGAACGCGGAGGATTTTCTCTGGGCCGCGCAACAGTGCGCGGACCGGGGCTATCAGGAAGTCAACCTGAATCTGGGCTGCCCTTCGGGAACGGTATTCTCCAAGGGGAAGGGCTCCGGGATGCTGCGGGACCCGGACAGTCTTGCTAGGTTTCTGGATGCGATCTATGCCTCCGCTCCCCTGCCCATTTCTCTGAAAACCCGGCTTGGCGTAGAAGATCCCAAGGAATTTGAAGCGCTGCTGGAAATTTACAATCGTTACCCCGTTTCCCTTTTGATTATTCATCCTCGGGTGAGAAGAGCCTTTTACAACGGCCCCGTGGATATGGCACAGTTTGAAAAGGCTCTGGCAGAGAGCGAAAATTCCGTCTGTTACAATGGGAATCTCTGTAGTTTGGACGATATTCATTCCTTCTCGGCTTCCCATCCGGCTGTCGGCAGCGTGATGCTGGGCCGCGGCCTGATCGGCGACCCCGGTATGCTGTCGCCAAAGGGCACAGACATCAAAACGCTGCTTGCTTTTTATGACGAGCTGCTGGAGCAATATACCCGCTTCTTCGGCGGCCCAAGAAACGCCATGTTCCGCCTGAAGGAAAACTGGCGCTATTTTCTCTGCCGCTTTGAAAACGCTGAAAAGCTGGGCAAGCGTCTGAAGAAAACCACTGACGTGAACGAATACCGGGCTATTACCCATGAGATCATCCGGAACTGTCCCATGCGAAAACGGCTCGAACCGGACTGGTAGTTTTCCTCCATATAAAACAGCAACAGGGCGTGGCCGCGAAAGCCACGCCCCTTTTGGGTTTATTCGTGATTGTGCAGCAGCTCGTGGGCTTTGCCCTTGAAATAGCCGTTGTAGAAAACGTCCATCAGAGGATTCTCATCGGACTTGCGGATAATGCGGTCCTTGTCTGCCTTGTACAGGCCCGCTGCCCGGGCGGCCTTATGTCTGGGGCCGGCGGGGATAGGCTGTCCTCCGCCCATAATGCAACCTCTGCGGCAGGCCATGACCTCGATCAGGTGATATTCCTTCTCGCCGGACTTCACCTGCTCCATGACCTTTCTGGCGTTGGCCAAGCCGGAGACTACACAGATCTTTACGTCCATACCGTTGTAGGGAATGGTCGCTTCCTTGATGCCCTCGTCGCCCCGGACGCCGCTGGCGGCAATGGCGCTGAGGGTCGCGGGGTTATGATCGGCGGCCAGGCGGCGCAGAACTGCTTCGGTAACACCGCCCGTAACACCAAAGATGACGCCGCCGCCGGAACTCAGTCCAAAGGGCATATCGCAGGCTTCCGGTTCGATCTTATCAAAGGCGATTCCGAAGTTTTTAATCATCCGGGTCAACTCTGTAGTGGTCAGCACAATGTCCGTATCCTGCTCGCCGTGGGTAAAGGAGTTGGGCCGGACGGCCTCCATCTTCTTGGCGGTGCAGGGCATAATGGACACAACAAAGGTCTTCTTTCCGTCCGCCCGGGCGGGATCCCGGTAATACTCCTTGATAACGGCGGAGAACATGCCCTGGGGGGAGCGACAGGTGGAGACATTGCCCTTCATCTCCGGGAATTCGTTGTCCACGAACTTTACCCAGGCGGGGCAGCAGGAGGTCAGCAGCGGCAGCTTGCCGCCGTTCTGGACCCGGTCCAGGAACTCGGCGGATTCCTCCATGACCGTCAGGTCGGCGGTATAGCTGGTGTCAAAGACCTCGTCAAAGCCCATGGCATGCAGGGCGGCCACAACCTTGCCCATGGCGTTTTCGCCGTTGGGCAGGCCGAAGGCGTCGCCAACCGCCACCCGGACGGCCGGGGCGATCTGCGCAATGACCCGGGTATTGGGGTCGCCCAGAGCCGCATAAACCTCGTCCAGATGGGTCCGGATGGTCAGTGCACCGGTGGGACAATACACCCGGCACTGTCCGCAGCTGACGCAGCTCGTCTGGGAAAGCTTTTTGTTAAAGGCAGGTGTTACCTCGGCTTCCGTGCCCCGGTGGGCAAAGCCCAGAACGCCAACGCCCTGGATCTCCGAGCACACCCGCACGCAGTTGCCGCAGAGAATGCACTTATTGGGATCCCGGACAATGGAGGGAGAGCTGTAGTCCACGGGCTTGACTTCCTTATAGTCCTGGAAGCGGACCTCCCGAACGCCCATCTTATGGGCCAGGTCCTGCAGAACGCACTCGCCGGATTTCACGCAGGTAGTGCAGTCCCGGCAGTGGGCGGCCAGCAGCAGCTCGATGATAAGCTTGCGGTGACGGCGCAGACGCTCGGTATGGGTATAGATGACCATGCCGTCCCGAGGCTCCTCAGAGCAGGAGGCGAAGCACTGGCCCCGGTCGTTTTCCACGGTACACAGGCGGCACGCGCCGAAGGTGGAAAGCTCAGAATGGTAGCAAAGCGTAGGCATATCAATGCCGGCCTTGCGGATAATGGTCAGGACATTCTTCTCATCGGTAAACTCGACTTTTTTTCCGTTAATGGTAATGGTTCCCATGGCTGCCCCTCCTTACGCTTCAACATAGATGGCATCAAAGGCGCAGTTCTCCTTACAGGCGCCGCACTTGATGCAGATGGTGGGATCGATATGATAGGGGTTCTTGACCTTGCCGGAGATGGCGTTCACAGGGCAGTTCCGGGCGCACTTGCCGCAGCCCTTGCAGAAGTCCGGGTTGATAACGAATTTCCGCAGAGCGGTACAGACCTTGGCCCGGCACTTCTTGTCCACGATATGCTCGATGTACTCGTCCCGGAAGGTATTCAGAGTAGAGATAACGGGCAGCGGAGCGGACTTGCCCAGGCCGCACAGCGCCATGGTCTTGACCATAGTCGCCAGCTCCTCCAGCTTATCCAGGTCCTCCATTTCGCCCTTGCCGTTGACGATCTTCTCCAGAATTTCCAGCATCCGCTTGGTGCCCTCCCGGCAGGGAACGCACTTGCCGCAGGACTCCCGCTGGGTGAAGGACATGAAGAACCGGGCGACCTCCACCATGCAGGTGTGCTCATCCATAACAACCATGCCGCCGGAGCCGACGATGGCGTTGAACTTCTTCACTGAGTCAAAATCCAGGGGTTCATCCAGATGCTTTTCCGTCAGACAGCCGCCGGAGGGGCCGCCGATCTGGACAGCCTTGAAGGTGGAGCCGTTTTTCAGGCCGCCGCCGATGTCGAAAATAATCTCCCGCAGAGTCGATCCCATGGGCACTTCGATCAGGCCCGTATTCTCAATGGCACCGGTCAGAGAGAAGGTCTTGGTGCCGGGGCTTCCGGCTGTGCCAATGGAGCGATACCAATCCGCACCCTGCAAAATGATCTTGGGCACGTTGGCGTAGGTTTCTACGTTGTTCAGCACCGTAGGCCGCTCCCACAGGCCCTTTTCCACGGTTCTGGGGGGCTTGACGCGAGGCATACCCCGGTTGCCCTCGATAGAGGCGGTCAGAGCGGAACCTTCGCCGCAGACGAACGCGCCGGCACCCCGGTTTATGTGCATATGGAAGGAGAAATCAGAGCCCAGGATATTGTCGCCCAGCAGCCCCCGCTCTTCCAGCAGCGCAATGGCATGGCGCAGACGGGCCACGGACATGGGATATTCCGCACGAACGTAGATGTAGCCATCGGAGGACCGGACGGCATAGGCAGCGATCATCATGCCCTCAATGAGCTTAAAGGGATCGCCTTCCATAACAGAGCCGTCCATAAACGCGCCGGGGTCTCCCTCGTCGCCGTTGCAGACCACATAGCGGATGGGATTCTTCTGCCGGGCAACCTGCTTCCACTTTCTGCCCGCCGGGAATCCGCCGCCGCCGCGGCCCCGAAGGCCGGATTTGTCGATCTCCTCAATGACCTGGTCACGGTCCATCTGGAACATGGCCTTTTCCAGGGCCTTGAAGCCGCCAGCAGCCAGATACTCATCCAGGGACTCCGCGTCCAGCTTGCCGCAGTTTTCCAGGACGATCCGGGTCTGCTTTGCAATAAAGGGGATGTCGTCAGGCTGGACATACTTCTTCTCGTCCTTATGATAAAGCAGGCGCTCGATCACATCGTTTTCCAGAATGGTGTGCTCATAGATTTCCTTCACGTCGTCCGGCTGGACCTTGACATACTGGACGACTTTATCGCCCTTCTGAATACGGACCAACGGTCCCAGCTCGCAGAAGCCCTGGCAGCCGGTCTTCACAACACCCACGTTGTTGTGGCCGTGCTCCGCTTCGTCATGGGGGGCAAACTGCAAATCAATGGACGGATCGTCCGATACCAACTCCTTGAACAGCTGGTGGATCTTATTCGAGCCGGTGGCGATACAGCCGGTGCCGGAGCATACCAGCACCCGGCAGGTGAAGCTCTTCATTTCCGCAGCGGCGGCTTCCCGTGCCCTGGACAGATCTTCAATATTCTGGATCATCAGCCTTTACCTCTCAATTCCGCGATCAGTGCCAATGCCTTTTCAGGGGTCATGGCGGGATGGACCTGCTCATTGACCATCATAGTGGGCGCCAGACCGCAGGCACCCAGGCAGGAAACGGTTTCCACAGTAAACAGCATGTCGTCAGTAGTGTGCTTTTTCTTACTCAGGCCGAGCTCTTTCCAGAGGGCCTCCAGCACAGGGGTAGAGTGGCGCACGTGGCATGCCGTACCGTCGCAGACCTTGATGACGTACTTTCCCTTTGCCTCGAAGGAAAAGTTTTCATAGAAGGTAGCAACGCTGTAAGCCTTGGTTTCCGTGATGCCAATCTGTTTCGCAATGTAGGAAAGGAGCTCACCGGGCAGGTAGCGGTATTCCGCCTGAACGTCCTGCATGACGGGGATCAGCACCTTTGGCTCTTTGCCGTAGCGAGCGATGATCTCGTCTGTCTTCCGGTAGTAGGATTCATCCAGCATAGTTTATTCCTCCTTTGATGTAGGCATTTAAATTATATCAAATCGTACATGTTATATCAATATCTTGAATGCAAAATTTTGTGCAAACTGTTACTTTTCAGTCCCAAAATTCCTCTCAAAAAATTATCACACGCTAACTAGAACGAATCACAATTAGCAAATCTAGCCAAAAATAGAACCGGGCCTTCCAGCAAAATGCCGAAAGGTCCGGTTTTTTATTTCATCTTACAGTCGAAGAGATACGTGCCATGGGGCCCCACCAGAAAAGATACCGCGCTTTCCTCCGTTTTCCGCCAACTTAGCGCGCTTCCCAGCAGATCCTTCTCCCCCGCCGGTTCCAACGCCCCCAGGGCACCCAAGGGCAGGCAGATGCTCTCGGGCGCATCGGACTTGGAGATCACGCCGACGATCACGTCCTCTCCCGCAAAGCGGGCAATGGCGAAGGTATCTCCCTGGGCGTACAGGAACTTCATACCGCCATGGCGCAGGGCCGGATGCTCCTTTTTCAGTCCGCACAGCCTGTGGTACAGCTTATAGTGCCCGCATTCCCGGAAATCCCTGCCCCAGGGCATGGGATAGCGGCAGCCCTCGTTGGCATCGATGGTGCCATCGATCTCCGCTTCATCGCCATAGTAAATGGAAGCCGCGCCGGTCAGCAGGAACTGGAAGCAGGCCGCGCCTTTGAAATCCGCCTGGGTGATGGCTGGGTTATTGTGAAACCGCGGCGTGTCGTGGCTGTCAAACAGATTGAACTGGGTCTCCCACAGAGCAAAGGGCAGCTTGGCCAGATGCTGCATGACCCTAGCCCGGAGATCCTGAGCAGTCATATGGCAGTGTACAGCCTTCAATTCGGGGATCCTGGACATGAACAGGTCCGGCTCTCCGTAGAAGGAGCGGATCACCCGGCCGCAGCCGTAGTAATTCATGGGAGAGTCCCACTCCGTGCCCTGCAAATACTGAGCGCAGTCTCCCCAATCTTCCGCCAGGATATACGCCTGGGGATTCTCCTGCCGGATGCTCTTCCGGATCTCCGGCCACAGCTCGTGAGAGAGCTGTACTTCCCCGTTCCGGGCGAAAACATCCGCCACATCGAAGCGCCAGCCGTCAATGCTGTAAGGCGGCTTCAGCCATTTCTTCAAAACGCTGTCCGGTCCCCGATAGACGATCTCCCGGAGAGAATCGGAGGTATAGTTCAGCGTCGGCATAGAGGGCAGATCCCACCAACCGTGGTAATGGTTGCCCTTATCAAAGAAATAATAGCCCCGCTCCACGGAATTGGGGTTATTATAGGCACCTTCCGTCTTTGGGAAATAGGCTCCGTCCTTATTGAACCACCGGTGGGCCGTACCTGTATGGTTGATGGAAATATCCAGGATCAGCTTCATACCGTTTTCGTGGAGCGCTTTGCTCAGTTCCGCCAAAGCCTCGTCCCCGCCGAAATGGGGATCTACATGGAAATAGTCCAGGCAGTCGTACTTGTGGCAGGAAGGGGCGTAGAAAATAGGATTCAGATATACTGCCGTAACCCCCAGTTCCTTCAGATAAGGTATCTTCTGCCGGATACCCTGGAGGTCGCCGCCATAGAAATCCATGCAGTGCCCCTGGGCATAAGTCAGCGGCGTGTCGTCCCAGTGGTCCATATGGATAGAAGGGTACCCATCCTGGGTATATTCCCCTGTCTTTACGTCATTGCCCGGGTCCCCGTTGCAGAACCGTTCCGGGAAAATCTGATAGAATATGGCGTCCTTGACCCAGGCAGGCTGCACATAGTCCGTCAGCAGCACAAAGTCATAGGTATGCTCCGGCAGGTAGGTGGTGATCTCCTTCTGGGTATAAAAATAGATACGGTCTTCACAGACAATGTAAAAATGGTATTGCGTCCGGCGCTCGATGATAGGCAGCTCGCAGGCCCAATAGACCAGACCATGCTCTTCCCTTTCCCGACGCATAGGCACCTTCAGTTCCCCGCCGTTGGGGGTAGAACGCAGATAAACATATTTCACCGGGGCATCCGCATACATCCGCAGCCGCACCGTGACCGTATCCCCGATTTTGGGGCTTGGGTTTGATACGAAATCCGATGAACCATCGGAATAGACGCTTTCAAGCCAGGTTTCCATGATACCGCTCCATTCGTTTTTCTTTTATTCTACACACTTCCTGCCGCGATTGCAAGACAGAAAATGAGCGCCGCAAATACGGCGCTCACAGGACTTATTGGGTAACAGCTTCCGGATGGGTATCCTTGTAATGCCAGGGGTAGCAGAAAATATGTCTGCCAATGGTACCCCATTTACTGTCCGTGGTCCGCACCGTTCCATAGAAGGTCACCTCTATCGGCAAAACATAGGGACCGTACAGCGCCCGGTCAATGGCCTCATACTGGGCCTGGCTGGGCTTGGCCGTCAGAATCAGGCGGTGGGGAACAAACTGGCTTTCGTCATTAATCATGTTCGTAATGGAGCTGCCAAAGTCGCCGGAAACCAGCCGGTTCAGTACGACCTCCGCAATGGCCTGCTGGCCATCCTCGCTCTCGCCTCTGGCTTCCACATAGATAAGCTTCGCCAGAAGCTTGGTCTCGTCATCGGTCAGCTTCAAAGAGCCATAACGGGGCTCAACATATTCCCGAACGGGTTCCTCATAGATGAAGGGATCCTCGGGCATCTGGCTGGGGTCGAAGATGAATGCGCCGTCATAGCCCCAGCAGATTTCATCCGTACCAAAACCATTCTCAAAACGGTCCTTCAGCCGCCAACTGCTGCGGTTGGATGTGGAGGGGTCATATACCTCGATCTTGCCATCCTCTGTAAAGCCCTTCAATAGAATAAAGTGCTGGCCCTTGGTGAACAGCGACCGGCCATTCATCAGCTGAATGACGATCTTCCCCTCCCGCAAGGCCTCCTTGACATAATCGTAATTCTCCGCCTCCGTCATTGGGAGCTGAAGCTCCTCCGCCATAAGACGAATACGATCCACATTGTTCTCCGCTTTGCCGCCAAACCAGCGGGCCAGTTCGTCCGGATAGTACTGATGTCCGGTCAGGTAAGTAGCCACCACTGCCATGCAGCAGACGCTGCATCCGTTGTCCTTGATGGTCCCAGTCCCATACATGACATCGGCATATTCATCCAGCGTATAGTCCGGGAAGAAATGCTCGTTTTCTTCCTCCGAAACAATCTCATCCGAAACGGTTTCCTCTGAATCAATTTCCTCGGAAACACGCTCATCCGGAACGGTTTCTTCCGGAATTGTTTCATCCGGCACGGTTTCTTCCGAAACTGTCTCCTCTGAAACCGTCTCCTCCGCCGCGGACTTTGTCTCGGAATCCTGCGTATCACCGTCCGCGACAGCGAAAAACGGGATCATCTGCGCCAGCAAAAATACAACCAACAGGGCCGAAAGGAGCCTCAGCATCCACGGTCTAACAGAATCACGGGAAAAGATGCCCATAATGCCTCCTTTGTCCAATCTGTGCCCGAAAACGGGTACAGGAATCCTCTGCGTCTAATGGCAGGATTATACCACAGAATTCCATCCTTTTCAACAGGTATAACAAAAACTTAAGAAACAGAAATCTCAAATTAAATCCTTCTGCCCAGCTTTTCGGAATACTCCGCCCGGAAATCGCCGAAAGCGCCCGCATCCAGGGCGTCCCGGATGCGCTGCATAAGCTTGTTATAAAAATACAGATTATGCATAACGCACAGGCGCATGGCCAGCATTTCCTCCGCCACGAACAGATGGCGGATATAGGCCCTGGAGTAGCGCCGACACACCGGGCAGTCGCACTGCGGGTCGATGGGGGTGTCATCCAGCTGGTACTTGGCGTTTTTCAGGTTGATAGCCCCCTCCCAGGTAAAGAGCCGGGCGTGCCGGGCATTCCGGGCAGGCATAACGCAGTCAAAAAAGTCCACACCCCGGGCAACGCTCTCAATGATATTGCTGGGGGTCCCCACTCCCATGAGGTATCGGGTCTTGTCCTTCGGCATGAATGGCTCTACCGCCTCAATGATGTCGTACATCTCCTGGGTGCTCTCGCCCACGGCCAGGCCGCCGATGGCGTAGCCCGGCAGGTCCAGGTCCGCAATGCGCTTCATATGGTCAATACGGATATCGGCGTAGGTGCCGCCCTGGTTGATGCCCCAGAGCATCTGCTGGGGGTTTACCGTATCGGGCAGGCTGTTCAGGCGGGCATTCTCCGCCTTGCATCGAACCAGCCAGCGATAGGTCCTGTCCACGCTCTTCTGGACATACTCCCGGGGGGAAGGGTTTTCGATGCATTCATCAAAGGCCATGCAGATATCGCTGCCCAGATTGGACTGGATCTGCATACTCTCCTCCGGCCCCATAAAGATCCTATGGCCGTCAATATGGGAGGCGAAGTAAACGCCCTCCTCCTTGATCTTCCGCAGAGATGCCAGGCTGAACACCTGGAATCCGCCGGAGTCCGTCAGGATAGGACCTTCCCAGGTCATAAACTTATGCAGGCCCCCCATCTGGCGGACCACCATATCCGTAGGCCGCAGATGCAGGTGGTAGGTATTGCTCAGTTCCACCTGGCAGCCGATATTTTTCAGGTCCTCGGCACTGAGGGCACCCTTAATGGCCCCCTGGGTGCCCACATTCATAAACACCGGGGTCTGCACCGTACCATGGGCGCAGGTAAACACGCCCCGCCGGGCCTTCCCCTCGGTTTTCAGCAGTTCAAACATAGATTACCCCTTTTCCTTTGTATCCCCGATATACATGGCATCCCCGAAGCTAAAGAACCGATAGCGGTTCTCCACGGCGATTTTGTAGGCATTCAGCACGTGCTCTCTTCCGGCAAAGGCGGAAACCAGCATGACCAATGTGCTTTCCGGCAGATGAAAATTGGTGATCAGCGCGTCCATGGCCTTGAACTGGTAACCGGGATAAATAAAAATATCCGTCCACCGGGACTTGGCTTCAAAGCTGCCGTCCTCGTTTACCAAAGATTCCAGCGTCCGGCAGGAGGTGGTCCCCACGCAGACGATTCGGCCGCCGCGGGCCCTTGTCTCGTTGAGCAGCTTTGCGGTTTCCTCGTTCATCATGCAAAGCTCGCTGTGCATATGGTGCTCCAGGACATCCTCGGCCTTTACGGGGCGGAAGGTTCCCAGGCCAACATGCAGGGTGACAAAGGCCGTCTTTACGCCCTTGGCCCGGATCTTCTCCAGAAGCTCCTGGGTCATATGCAGACCGGCGGTAGGGGCGGCGGCGGAACCAAGCTCCCGGGAATAGACGGTCTGGTAGCGCTCCTGGTCCTGAAGCTCCTCTTTGATATAGGGCGGCAGAGGCATTTTGCCCAGGCGCTCCAATACCTCCAGGAAAATACCCTCATAGTGAAACTCCACCACCCGGTTGCCGTCCTCCCGGACCTCTTTTACCGTGGCGGTCAGCTCGCCGTCGCCGAAGCTTACCTCGCTGCCGGGCTGCATCTTCTTGCCGGGCTTACACAGGCACTCCCAGCATTTGTTCCCCAGATTCCGCAGCAGCAGGACCTCCACCGCGCCGCCGGTGGGACGGTGCCCCAGGAGCCGGGCGGGCAGCACCCGGGAATCGTTCATGACCAGGCAGTCGCCGGGATCCAGGTAGTCGATGATATCATAAAAATGCCTATGCTCCACTTCCCCGGTCACTCGGTCCAGAGTCATGAGCCGGGAAGCGTCCCGCCTTTCCAACGGGGTCTGGGCGATCAGCTCCTCCGGCAGATCATAGTAAAAATCATGGGTTTTCAATGGTATTTCCTCCGAAAAGCAGTGGTTAATTGTTTTTCATAGTATAGCCCATTTTCACCCATTTTGCAACAGGCAAAAGGAAGCTCCCGGGCATAGACTGCACGGGAGGGATTTTATGAAAAAACCGATTTTTACAGGGGCCTGTACGGCTCTAGTCACACCGTTTCTGGAGGAGAAACTCAATACCCCCATGCTGCGGCAGCTGATCCGGCGGCAGCTCAACGCCGGAATGGACGCCCTGGTAATCTGCGGCACCACGGGAGAGTCCGCCGGGCTTTCTGACGCGGAAAAGCTGGAGCTGTTCCGCGTCTCCCGGGAGGCAATCCCGGAAAACGTGGCCTTTATCGCCGGGACCGGCTCCAACGACACGGCCCATGCCATCGCCCTGAGCCAGGCGGCGGAGGACTGCGGGGCGGACGCATTGCTCCTTGTCAGTCCGTACTACAACAAGGGCACAGAGGATGGCCTTTACAGACATTACGCCGCCATTGCGGACAGCGTACATATTCCGCTGATTCTCTACAACGTTCCAGGCCGTACGGGACTGGATATGCCCGTTTCTCTCTACCGACAGCTTTCGGAATTGCCCAATATTCTGGGCGTAAAAGAGGCCGACACCGATATCCGCAAAATTGCCAAAATACGGCAGACATGTCCCCCGGATTTCTTCGTCTGGTGCGGCAATGACGACCTGGCCGTTCCCGCCATGGCCCTGGGAGCATTGGGCATTATCTCCGTTGTTTCCAACGTGGAGCCGGAGCTGACCCACGCCATGGTCTGGGCCGCTCTGGACGGGGATTTTGATACCGCCGCCGATTTGCAGCTGCGGCTGTACCCCCTGATTGAGGCCCTGTTCCGGGAGGTCAATCCCGCCCCTGTCAAGGCGGCCATGCAGCTGATCGGCTATGACTGCGGCGACTGCCGCCTGCCGGTGGGCCGGGTCAGCCAGCAGACCTCAAAACTGCTGGAAACGCTTCTCTAAAAGATGGGTACGCCACGAAATACCGCGGCGTGCCCAAATCCTGGGGAACCTCTGATTTCATCGGCAAGAACTAAAAATCCACGTCTCAGCCACAGTCGATTTTTTCAGAGTTTCCCTATATTTCGTTGTCCGCATGGACACCCTTTTTCGCTTCCAGCACAGCCCGATGCTCTTCGGCCAGGTTTTCGTAAAGCTTTGCAAAGGTCCAGCCCGTATTGTGTTCTGTGACCACGGCTTTCAGGGTTGCGGGGACCTCTTTTGCCCGCAGCTGAGCGAGAAAGCTGTGAAAAGCATCCTGGGGCACATTACACAGCACCAGCATTTCGTCCTCAAAGGGTTCGATGCTGCCCTTCCCTGCCTGGGCTACTCCGGGAAGATCCGCCAGCGCGCCCACAGAAATCCCTGTTTCCTCCGGCTTCACCACCCGGATGCGGAATCCATGCCGCAGGGCGATGGCCTTGATGATCCTGGATTTTTCCGATGGGATCCGATACATCAGAAGATTGTACATATTTTCCTCCTGTTGCGGAATGTGCCGCCCGGCGCCGGGCGGCACAAAGCTTTTAATCGTCCTCAGTGATGGCGGTGATGATGGCCTTGGCCTTGGACTCGGTGAATCTCTGGATGCTCTGCTCGGGACTGCCGTCCTTAAAGAGGTCGATAAGCTCACCGTACAGATCCATGTCGGCGTTGGGGCACTGGAGGGAATCCATGGTCATCTCCGGCAGCAGGGGCAGCAGCTCCGTGATGCAGGTGGTGATGTCCGTGTTGGTCATATCCGTCAGCACTTTGTCCAGCAGTTCGTCCACCAATGCGTTGATCTGCATAACGTTCATGCCCTTGACCCGTTCCAGCACCTGGGACACCACAGTCCGCTGGCGGGCGGTGCGCTTATAGTCATTGTCCGCGGCGCTGGAATGGCGCATACGGGCGTATTCCTCGGCGGCCCAGCCATCCAGACGGTTCTCGCCAACCTTGAAATTCCGGTCCGGGTAGTCCTTGAATTTCTCATTCATATAGGCCGCCTCATCCGCGTCCAGGTCGGCGGTGATATAGCCCACGGCATTGATAATGGCGTCAAAGGCCTCCAGGTCGATCTCCACATTGTAGTCCACCACGGCGCCGAAGTTCCGCTCGATAACCTTGTCCATGATCTCCATGGCGCCCAGGTCGCCGCCCCACTTATAGCCCATGGCATAGGCCAGTGTCAGCTTGGTATGGCCGGAATGCTCGTTTCCATAGGTATCATAGACCTTGGGGATCACCACATAGCTGTCCCGCAGGAAGGAGATCATGGTAATCTTTTTGGTTTCTTTGTTGACGGAAACCAGAAGAACCGTATCGGAATTTTTGCTTTCCTCTCCGGCCCGGGCATCCTGGCCGATCAGCAGGAAGTTCACGATCTTACCCAGCTTGCCATACTTCGGACCGGTCTCCTCCGTAGGAGCGGTCGTCGCCTCGGTTGTAGGAACGGTCGTCTCCTCTGTTGCCGACGTGGTTTCGTCCTCTACCAGATATTTGCCGATGTCGTCCGCGGAGAGCTGGTTATCCGACCGCTCCGCCCGGTTGACCTTATTCATTTTTGAAACCACAAACCAAACGCCCAGCGCGCCCAGGAGCAGGACCACTGCCAGGATCACTGCAACCACAACGACCCAGGTTCTGGTCTTTTTCTGGGGCTTTGGGGTCAAATAACGTCCACCTTTGCTCATTGTTATCCTCCGATATCCATTTTGCGTATATTCTTGGGATGCTTTGAAAAAACAATTGGGCCGCCGGAAGAGGCCGCCCAATCGCGCGGGGATTACTTTTCGACGACCTCCAGGATACCCATGGGGCAGGCCTTGACGCAGATGCCGCAGGCGATGCACTTGGAAGCGGGGTTCTCAGGCTTCAGCACCATGACCTTCATGGGGCAGATTTCCACGCACTTGCCGCAGCCGACACAATTCTTCTTATTGATCATGTACACGCCGGTCTTGGGATTCTGGGTAATGGCGTCGTGCTCACAGGCTTTCATGCACTTGCCGCACTGGATGCAGACATTGGGTTTGGCGCCGCCGTCCTTCCCGGCAACAATGCGGATGCAGCTGTAGTCCTCGTTGAACTCCTTGTAGAACGCGGTCGAGCAGGCGCTCACGCAGGCGAGACACGCCATACAGGGCGCGTCTTTCTTTACGGTTAATTTTTTCAAAGCAAACTCCCCTTTTTTATTTTTTGTTACGCATTGTTATTATACAATCAACTTTCGGAAATAGCAACAAAAAAATCCTTAAAACTTTTTTATGGCGGTTTTTCCCTGCTTAAATCCGGTGTTTGTGGGAATAATACCCCTGAATCCAATTGATTCGGAGGAGAAAAGTATGAAAAAGTATTCCCTGTTATTTTTATTGACGGCTCTTGTGCTCTGCATGCTCACAGGCTGCCGGGGCGGAAACCAGGCGACAACGCCTATGACCACCGTGCCCACCACCCAGGCCACAACTATACCGACAACGACTGCGGCTACAGAACCCTCCACGCAGGACACCACGCCGACTACGGACAACGGCAACGGACCCATGATGACGGAGGAAACCCAGGAAAGCACCCGGCAGACCAACGGAACCACCATGGTCCCGACGGAAAAAGATTCAAACCGATAACAGCAAACGAGGCGGCAAAATTGCCGCCTCGCGTTCTATGCAAATACGCAAATATTTTTTCTATCCCTCCACTGTGTAAGCAATACAAGGAAACGATTCCCTATCTTGTTTACTACTGCCTTCACTATTTAGCAGTCCGCTTCGCAAAAAGACATTTATAATTATTCATTTCCCGCATGTCTACCGGTCAAACCCGTGGTATTTTATCTTAATCGGTGTATCGGGCATATAAATTTGTCCGCCACTTAAAATTGGTGCCCCATTTATACATACTTCTTCAACAGTATTCGGCTTTTTCAGTATTCCAAATGTCAAATCTCTTAGATTAACGCATTGAATATTCCTAAATCCAGCTCGAGCCAGTGCTTCACTAATTTCATCGTAGTTTTTCCCCTGAAATGGCTCCAGATTACGTGGAAAACGGATAGCTCCATTAAGAAATTGTAACTTTTCTTCCGTTTTTTTCGGGAAGTCAGAAAAAATATAAATGCCATCCAGCAACATGAAAATAAGCAGCAAAAGCACCATAAGCGTCCCCACTAGATATGCATCTCTAAGAAAGCTTATGATGGAAGCCAAGAGAAGAACTGCACTCACAATAAAGTATACTTTCTTCAATATCCCGTGCTCTCTCATTCTTTTCTCTCTAAAATTTTTCGCTTCTAGCTTTTGCCTCTCCTCCTCTTCCATCTTCTTTTGCTCGACTTCAATTCGATGTTTCTCACGCAGTTGTTCTGTTTCAGCTCTCTTCATTTCTGCTTCATCAATTATTCTTTGCGTAACTCTCATATCTTCAAATGAAATCTTCGTTCCGCAAAATTCACAGTAGCCAACATCCCTGTCATCTGTAAACGCAAGATTTGCGCCACACTGCGGGCACTTACATACTTTCATCTTTATTTTTCTCCCTTCACTGTGCTCCGTTTTCGCATTTTCAGTATAGCCCACTTACGGGCAATTGTCAATATATAAGCTATTAAATACGATTAACAAAAAAAAGCCTGCAAATAAAAAGTCAAGCCCCAAAGCGGACTTGACAGGAAGAAAAATTTGCAAGCAGTAGGTAGAAAAAAGTGCAGCACAAAAAGGCCGCCGC
>CAVLCF010000070.1:0-43349 GCA_963661735.1 bacterium
ACCTTCCCCTCCCAGGGGAAGGCTTGGGGTTTCCGCTTTCATGGTATACGTTCAATTACAGTCTCTGTAAGCCGCATCACAGGAAATGCATTTCCTGACCAGGTGAATTGCCGCGCCTGGCTGGAAAACTGCTTTCCGAGAAAATGTGGAAAATCCGCAAAATGGACAATCTCTCTTGCAATAAGAAACGGGGTATTGTATAATCAAACGTACAAAAGGATTGGAGGCGTATCCATGGAAGAAAAAGGGAAGAAAACCGAAAAAAAAGCACCCATTCAGTCGGTTGAACGGGCGATTCGTATTCTGCAATGCTTCAAGGGCAGACGGGACCTGTCTCTGACGGAGATCAGCCGCATTGTGGACCTGCATAAAAGCACGGTTTTCGGACTGGTCGCCTCCTTGGAGGCCTTTGACCTGGTGGAACAGGACCCTGTTACCGGGCGGTACCGGCTGGGCATGGAGCTTTTTCAGCTGGGCAGCTGGGTGAACCGGGATCTGCGGCGGCTGATTGCCCCGTATATGGACGAGCTGGTGTCCCTGTCCTCCGAGACCGTGAACTTCATGGTCCCCTGCGGCACGGACGTGGTCTATATCGAGAAAAAGGAAAGCCCCTATTCCATGCGCATTTCCACGAGATTGGGGCAGCATCAGCCCTTTTACAATACTGCCGGAGGCAAGGCCATGCTGGCCTGTTATGGCAGCGAACAGCTGGAGCTGATCCTCGCCAATACCGTTTTTGAAAAGCAGACGGACAACACCGCGGCCAATGCCGAGGAGGTCCACGCCAGATTGGCGGAGGTCCGGCGGAAGGGCTATGCCGTGGACAACGAAGAGCTGGAATATGGGCTTATCTGCGTGGGAAAGGCCATTGTAGACTGCGACGGCAACCCCATCGGCGCGGTCAGCATCTCCGGCCCCTCTTCCCGGATGTCCGAGGAGAAGATCAAGCGCTGCGCGGATTATCTGAACCAGTACTGCGCCCGCATCAGCGCCGAGCTGACCTGAGATTACAGCGAGAATTCCCCTGCCGGTTTGCTTCCGGCAGGGGATCCGTTTACTCTTCGATATACTTTCCCTTGTACACGAACTTTTTGTAGATTGCGTTTACGATCAGGTTGCCCAGGATGCCGAAGAGGATGCCGAGGACTACGGAGACCAGAACATCGGTCGGGTAGTGGACGTACAGGTACAGCCGGGAGAAGGCGATCAGGATGGCCAGGATCGTGGCCGGGATGCCCAGGCGCTTGTCGTGGAGCATCAGCACCGTGCAGGCCTCAAAGGAAGCGATGGTGTGGCCGGAGGGGAAGGAGAAGTCGTTCAGTCCCTTGACCAGAAGGACTATCTCCCTTCCGTATTCCTGTGCCTGGAAATTGTAGGGCCGGATGCGGGCTACCTGGGGCTTCAGGATGATGTTGCACACCAGAAGTCCCAGAATCAGGGCCATGCCCATGGAAAAGCCGGTTTTCCGGTATTTCGCGAAGAACAGCAGGGAAACGGCCACCAGGATCCAGAACACGCCGCCGTCGCCGAACAGCGTGACAATGGGCATGGCCTTGTCCAGGAATGTACATTGCAGATGTGCCTGGATCCAGTCCAGGATGGGCAGGTCAAAGGACACTGCCAGGGAGTTGAGAAGCGCTTGCAGTGCTGTGAACATGGGCATTCTCCTTTTTAGTCTGTCGGAAGATTCCTTGCGGGCGCTTCCGACAAATTTTTGCAGTGAGGCTTTTTACATACCGGAGCTCCCCCCCTCGCGGGGGAAGCTCCTTTTTGTCATTGCGCGTCCTCGTACAGGGCGTACAGGGTCATAGGCTCCAGGGTGGTGCCGGCGGGGATCTGGACCAGGCCGGTCTCGTCCGGGGTAAAGACCACGGTCAGCTGCTTCTGGTTGTTGACGGTATCCACCCGGACCCAGCCGGAGAAGATCTTGCCCTCAGGAGCGGTAATCACGGGGGCCATCAGGCTGGCGGCATCGGTCTGGTAGAACTCGCTGGAAAGGGTGATGCCGTCGTTCAGGTCGCTGACGAAGGTGATGCGGACCTTGCCCACGGGCTTGGTCACGTCCTTATTGGTCATGCCGTAGCAGACCCAGCTGCCGTTCTTCTTCCGGAAGAACATGGACTCAACCACGTCGTAATTGGTGAGGCTGCCGTCCTTCAGCGTTACCTGCATGCTCAGGCTGCCCTTGGCGGAGAACAGCTCGTCCGTGTACTTGACGTAGTCGGTGATGGTCTCTTCCAGGAACTTGTGCCCCCGGTCCGTGTTCCAGCTGGTGACGGCCTGGGTGATCTCCTTGTAGGCGTCGCCGTTGGTGTCAAAGTACTTGGCCACGGCAGTACGGGAACCGCTGGCGTTGATCATAAATTCGGAGTAGGCTTCCAGAGCGCCCAGAACCGCGGCCTTTTCCTCCTCGGAAATGGCGGTGTCCTCGGTCTGTTCGATGAACATGCCCTTCTCTTCGTCATAGACGACTTCCATATTGTTGCCGGACTGGTCCAGAACGGTCACGGTAGGCCGCATCATCAGGCCGGTAATGCTCTGGATGTCGATCTTAGCGCCTACGGTGCCGATGGGCAGGAAGTCCTCGGCGGAGGTAGAGGTGGTCTGGATGGTGAAGCTGTCGTCCAGCTCCACGCCGTTGACATAGGCCCTGTGGCCGTCCACCTTCTGGATCAGGTAGCCGTCGGCCCGGTCGAAGATCAGCTCCACCTTGCCCAGCTGCCAGTCGGGAATGTCGGTTTTCTTGGTGGCCTGGTTCGTCAGGTAGAACGCGCCGATACGTTCATCGCCAAGCTTTACATAATACTTCTTGCCCTGGGACAGACCGGCGGAGGTTTCCACATAGGTCAGCTGTTGGCCGCTTACCTTCTGGGTCATGTAGGCGGCAAAGGCGTCCTTGCCCTCGTAGGCGGTATCCTGGCAGCCCGCCTGCACATACAGGCTGGCCCAGTCTGGATTGGCGAAGAGCTGGTTGAAGACCTCTTGGCTCTTGGCGGTGGGCTGAGCGGCCTCGTAATCCACCAGCCAGTTGTTCAGCCAGTTCACGCCGACGACGCAGCCCAGGCAGAACACGGCGATCAGCAGAAAGTACAGTGTGTAGAAAATAACGGTGTCCAGGTGAGGCCCCTTCTTCTGGGGCACGGGGGCGGGAACAGGCCGGGCCTGGGGCCGGGGCTGCTGACTTCCCTGGGGTCTGGACTGCGCGCCCTGGGGCCTCGGCTGCTGGGGCCGGGCCTGGGGGATCTGCTGCCGGGCGGCGTTGGCCGCGCTCTGGTGAGGCTTATAAGCCTGCCGGACCTCTTCTCTGGATTGCTCGGGCACATAGCCGGGCTGGGCGGCGGGACGATTCTTTGCTTCAAATTTTCCTTGGTACATCTTCGCCCCTCCTTACTTGACCATCCAGAAATCCGGCATTCTTCTGGGCTCAGACTGCAGCACAGAATAGCTGTTGATCCGGTTGACGGTGCCGGTGGTGTCCCGGTAGTACATGATGGTGGAAGAGCCGCCGTCCATGTTGCAGGCGTTGACCGCGCCGTATTCCTGCATGATGTCGATGATGTCCTTATAGGTCGCGCCGATGGAGCCGGCCTGACGGCCGTCCGCGCAGACGAAGATCACCGCGCCGTCGGCCCGCTGGCCGATGGCGGTCCGGGGGTTGTAGCCGGAGTTGCCGGAGTAGACGCCCTGGTTTACCTCGCCGTTGATAATCAGCACGGGGCCGAATTCGCAGCCGTCCCGGATGTTCTGCTCCGTGGCCTGGCTGGCGGTCATGGATTGGGCCACTACCAGAACGTCGCTGGTATTGAAGCCCGCGAAGCCCTTCTCAGGGACTCTGTCCTTGTACATGTCGGAGACCACCTTGCCGCCGCAGATGGTCAGACCCGCGGGGATGGAGCCGACGTAGGAGTTGGCGGTGCCGTCGTCGTTAAAAGCGCCGGCGTTGATGGCGGCGGTGACTTCCGGGTAGCTGTCCATGACCTGGTTGACCCGGATGCCGGGGTTGGATTCGGAGAAGCCGGAGGCATTGGAGCCGTTATAGTTGTAGGAGGCCGCCAGGGATACCCGGGCAGGGTCTTTGATGACCATGATGTGGGCGGTAAAGGTGTTGCCCTTATACTCGTCGATGCGGATGCCGTCGGGGTAGTTGTCCCATTCGTGGCTGTTCTCGCTGGAAATGGAGTCGCCCCGGTTGATGACGATCTGGCTCAGGTCCGTGGACTCGTCCATGAGCTGGTCCTTACCGGCGTTCTGAATGGCGTCCACCTCGCTCTGGTCCATGAACACACCCGGAATCCACTTGGTGGCGCTTGGCTCCAGCAGGGTCATGGTCAGCACCTTCCTGGCCTCGGGAGAGGGACCGTTGAAGATGGTATAGGCGGCCAGGGACACAGCGCCCACCAGCAGGATCACGAGGGTGAACAGCAGCAGGAAGAACCGGCGGACGATCCTTCCGAAAACGCCGCCCTTTTTCTTCTTTTTCGGCGGCTGCACGGATACATTGGCCTGGGCCGGATAACCGTTTTGCCGGTTGGCCGGGCGGCGCGGCGTATTGTCTTGCATAATCGTTACCTCACTGTTTGTCTTGGGGAGATTGCTTTACAAAGACCCAGCGCTGCTGGATCGTATAGCTGATGAAATACAGGCACACCATGACAATGACGTACCACAATGTACGAAGGCCGCCCGCCGTCTCGCTGACATGAAACACCCGGTACACGCCGTTGGTCAGCAGCATCTGAGCGGCCATCTGGGGCACGGCCAGCAGGTAGTATTTCAGCATGGCCTTGCCGGTCTTTTCCTCGGACTGGAAAACAACCTTCTTGTTCAGGAAGAAGTTCAGCAGGGAGGACACCACTCTGGCCCCCACATAGGGCACCGTGTCGTGGACGGCGACAGCGGTGAACCGCAGGGCCTTGTCCAGCAGGGCAAACATGCCCGTATCCACGCAGGCGCTGACCAGGGATGAGACGGTGTAGCGGAAGAAGTGCTTGAGGATCAGCTTGTAGATCCGCCAGGAGTCCTTGATAACGTGGAAGTGGGAGCTTTTGTTCTCCTCAATATAGACCGTGCGGATCTTGACCTCCTCAAAGGGAATGCCCATGGTTTTCATGGCCAGCAGCATGTTGGTCTCGTATTCAAACCGGTCGCCGGAGACGGTCAGGAACCGTTCCACGGCGGAGCGGGGAATGGCCCGCAGGCCCGTCTGGGTGTCGGAAATGGTCATGCCGCAGAAGAGCTTCATAACCGCCGAGGTGGTGTGGTTGCCGAAGCGGCTGCGCGGCGGCACGTCCGGCTGGTTGAAGTCCCGGCAGCCCAGGATCACCTTGCCGGTTTCCAGCATCCGCTGGGCGCACCGCAGGGTGTCCTCCGGGTGGTGCTGGTTGTCGCCGTCCACGGTGACGACGCCCTTGCCATTGGGCCGGGCCTCCAGGAAATAAGCAAAAGCGGTTTTCAGGGCAGCGCCCTTACCCCGGTTGATCTCATGGTGCAGCAGATGGACCTCCGGGTGGGTGTCCGCCGCCCGCTGAAAGCGGGGCAGATTCTCCGGCTTGGAGCCGTCGTTGACCAGGATAATGTCGGTAAAGCCGTATTCCAGCAGCCCGTCGATCACGGCGTCCAGCTTTTCGTCCGGGTCCAGAGAGGGCAGGACTACGGAAACGTCAGATATTTGCATGATTTCGCCTCTTCTTCTCCATAGGGATATAATAATCTCACGGTATTATAGCATATCCGAAGAGGTTTGCAAAGTGGTTTCCTGGCGTATTAAGAAAAATTTACGTTTTTCCCCCTTTTCCTCCCCTCGCTCTCTCAGTTTGCCCGACGAAAAAATCGCCATTCCCGGTTTTTTCTGCCAAAACAGAGCACGCCCGCCGCAGTTTTCCGCGGCGGGCGTATGGGACGATTCCAAAAACCTTACTTTCGCGCCCCGGTGAGCCTTTGGGCCAGATGCAGCACTCTTGTGGCGTTCAGCTCCAGCTGGTAGCGGGGCAGCTCGCCGGAGCGGAGCATGGCCATGCAGCGGTCGTAATCCGCCTTGCTGCCCGGCATGAACAGGTCGCCTCCGGCCAGAGCCACCTTTCCGGCGTTGGGCATGGGATAGCGCTTGCTGTTGTACATCAGGCTGCCGCCCACCACCCAGTCCGTCATAACGATACCCCGGAAGCCGAATTCCCTACGCAGGATGTCCTCCGTCAGCTCCCGGCTTTCGGAGGTATGGACGCCGTTGATAAGATTGTAGGAGGTCATAAGGGCGCAGGGCTGGCTCTCCCGGATGCACAGGCCGAAGCCTTTCAAGTAGATCTCCCGCAGGGCACGCTGGGATACATTGCTGTTATTGTTGTAGCGGTTGGTCTCCTGGTTGTTGGCGGCGAAGTGCTTGATGGTGACGCCGCGGCCCGGGTGCTTCTGCACGCCCCGGGTAATGGCCGCCGCTGTCAGGCCGCTGACCAAGGGGTCCTCGGAGAAATATTCAAAATTCCGGCCGCAGAGAATGCTTCTGTGGATATTCAGGGCCGGGGCCAGCCACAGATGGATGCCGAAGCGCTCCATTTCGTCTCCCACGATGTCGCCGCAGCTTTCGGCCAGGGACAGGCTGAAGCTCTGGGCAATGGCCGTGCCGATGGGGATGGCGGTGGCGTAGCGGTGCTTGACCTGAGCGCCCTTGGGCAGCTTCTTCTGCTTGCGCATGGCCGACCGCACCGGGGCGGGCAGCAGGTCGATCATGGTGGGCAGCATGGCGCTGCTCAGGCTGTGGGCTCCTTTTTTATCCTCGTAGTAGTCCCGGGCCAGACGGATACCGGCAGGGCCGTCGGCCATGATGATGGCGGGGAAGCCCTTGGCTTTCAGCCGGGAGGTGGTCTCTCCGGCGGTACCGGGGATGGCGGAGCCGGAGTCGCCCACCACGCCGGAACGGTCTTTGTTAAAGCCGCCGATGTTCAGAAATACCAGTTCTTCGTCCGTCAGGGCCTGGGCCATGGGATCCGGCCGCAGGGGCTGGGCATTGGAGACGGTCCTCGTGGGGATGGACCCGGCGTCCAGCACATAGACGGGCAGCCCCTCGGGGATCGGCTCGGGTCCCTCCGGCTTCCAGTCGGAGAAGTCCGGCTTGCCCAGCAGGTCCCTGGCCTGGGAAGTGACTACCTCCCGGGTCAGCCGCAGCAGGGCCATAGGCTTGCTCTTCCGGGAGGAATTGCCGCAGCGCAGCACATAGTCGCCCTTTTCCAGGACGTAAGCACTGCGCGATTCATCGAAGGAAGCCAGATCCGACATTTTGAAGCGCAGCTCCATGCGGCAGCTCTCGCCGGGGGCCAGCTCCCGGGTCTTGCCGTAGGCGGCCAGAGCCTGCGCGGGCTGGTCCAGAGCGCCCCAGGGGCTGGAAAGGTACAGCTGCACCACTTCCTTGCCGGAGAAAGCGCCCGTATTGCGCACCTGGGCGCTGACGGTGACCTGCTCTCCTGCCAGGGTCACGCTCTCCGGCTCCAGCCGGAAATCCGTATAGCCCAGGCCGAAGCCGAAGGGGAACAAGGGCTTTACATGGGCCGTGTCATAGTAGCGGTAGCCCACATAGATCCCCTCTTTATAGTGTGTCTCCTCTTTTTCGCCGAATTCGGCCTGGGGACAGAAATCGGCGCTGCCGGCCCAGGAGGTGGTCAGCTTGCCGCTGGGATAGGAGGTTCCCAGCAGAATGTCCGACAGGACCGTGCTGGTCTGTACGCCCAGCTGGGACAGCAGCAGAATGTCGTCCACATCCCGGGCGACGGGAGAAAGATCCACGGGACCGCCCACGTTCAGCACCAGCACGAACACCGGATACATTTCCTGCAGGGCCAGAATATCCCGCTTTTCGCTTTCGCTGAGCAGTACGTCCCCGGGGACGACCTTCCGGTCGCTGCCCTCGCCGGAGATCCGGGAGAGTACGTAAACCGCCGTATTGCATCTCCGTTCCAGGGGGATCTCATATTCCGGCTCCGGCATGACTGCGCCCATACCCTCGATCAGCGCGGAGGTATGGTGCTTCCGGGCGTCCGCCTTGACCTTTTTGATAAAAGCGGCGTAAGCGTCCTTCCGGACGGCGTCGTAGCGGTCCAGCCAGTCCTTGGTCAGAACCTGAAAGCCTACCTGGGCAAGGCTTTCCTCAATATTGAGGAAAGAGCGGGAATTAACCTCCCCCGAACCGGTGCCGCCCTTGACCGTATGCCTTGCGCCGCTGCCGTAAAGCGCGATATCGCAGGGCCCGGGAAGGGGCAGCTTCCCGCTGCGCTTCAAAAACAGGGTGCATTCCGGCGCCAGAGTGCGCAGCTGCTCCAGGTGCTGCCGTTCATAGTCCAAAAGCTGATTTTCCATACAGAGTCCTCCTTTGCGGCGTTCCGTTTCTTCTATTATAGCAGAAATTCCCAAGGACGCAACGCGGAAAAGGGAAATTTTCTGTGAATTGCACAGAAGCGGGAGCGCGTCGGCCAGGGGCACGCAGAAATATTTCTCAAGAAATTTACACTTTCCCGAAAAATATGGTTGAATTCTGAGCAAAGGCGTGTTATGATATCTTTGTATCGATATGGGCGTATTATGCTTTGCCGATACCCCTCCGCAAAATGTGCGAAGGGCGCTTCTCTGAGGCTATTTTCAGAGGCAGATTCGGGGAGGCATTCCCCAAAAAGGAGCAAGAATTATGGCAACACCCCGTACCATTGCCGTTGCCGGCAAAGGCGGTGTCGGCAAGACCACGACCTGCGGCATGATTATCGACTACCTGTGCCGTCAGAAGAAGGGCCCCATCCTGGTGGTGGACGCCGATGCCAATTCCAACCTCAATGAGGTCCTGGGCGTAGAAGCGGACGTGACCCTGGGGCAGATCCGGGAAGAAATGGCCCACGCCGAACAGACCGGCTCCATTCCCTCCGGTATGACCAAGGCGGATTATGCCGAGATGCAGTTCAACAACGCCCTTATCGAAGAGGACGACTTTGATATGCTGGTCATGGGCCGTACCCAGGGCAAGGGCTGCTACTGCTATGTCAACGGCGTTCTGAAAACCCAGGTGGACAAGTACGCGAAGAATTACGCTTACGTTGTTATGGACAACGAGGCGGGCCTGGAGCATGTAGCCCGGGGGACCCTTCCCAAGGTGGACACCATGCTGCTGGTCTCCGACTGTTCCCGCAGAGGCATCCAGGCCGTGGCCCGGATCGCGGAAATGATCGAGGAAATGGAACTGAATCCCAAGCAGATGGGCCTGATCGTCAACCGCGCGCCCGGCGGCGTGCTGGAGCCCGGCGTTCAGGAGGAGATCGACCGTCATGGGCTGAAGCTCTTCGGCGTTCTGCCCCAGGACGACGGCGTTTACCGCTGCGACTGCAACGGCGAACCTTCCGCCAAGCTTCCCGACGATTCTCCCATGAAGGCCGCCGTCGGCCGCCTGATGCGGGAGCTGGGACTGTAAACCATTTTATAGATATTCGAAGCGAACGCTTCTTTTATCACTCATAAATTATTAAGGGGGATATTGTAATGTCTTTCGAACCTAAGAAGCAGCCCTACCGCGGCAAGATCAATGCCGTGACTCTGGGCACCGGTGATAAGGCAGTTGTCATCGGCGGCCAGAATGTGCTGCCCTTCTACACCTTCGACGCGCCCATTGAGCATGCGCCGAAGATCGGCATCGAAATCTCCGACCTGGCCGGCGAATGGAAGTCCGCGGGCCTGAGCGAGTTCTATGCCGGCTGCACCACCATGGCGGACTACGCCAAGAAGGCGGAGACCATGGAAGGTGCCGATTTCCTGTGCCTGCACTTTGAGTCTGCCGATCCCAACGGCGTCAACCGCTCCGTCGCCGACTGCGTTGCCGACGCCAAGGCCGTTGCCGAGGCCGTGTCCATGCCCATCGTCATCATGGGCTGCAAGAACATCGAGAAGGACGGCGAGCTGTTCAGCAAGATCGCCGAGGCCCTCCAGGGCAAGAACATTCTGGTCCTGTCCGCCCGCAGCGAGGACTACAAGACCGTCGGCGCTTCCGTCGCTCTGGCTTACGGCCAGAAGGTGGGCGCTGAGACCGCTGACGACATTAACCTGGCCAAGCAGCTGAACATCATGCTGAAGGGCCTGACCGTTTCCCCTGAGTCCATCGTGATGAACGTCGGTACCGCCGCCGTGGGCTACGGCTACGAGTACGTTGCCTCCACCCTGGACCGCGTCCGCCTGGCCGCTCTGGACCAGTCCGACGCCGACCTGCAGATGCCCATCATAGCTCCCGTGTCTCCCGACAGCTGGGGCGTGAAGGAATCCACCGCTTCCGTTGAGGATGAACCCGCTTGGGGCGATCAGGAAGAGCGCGCGATCGGCATGGAAGTTGCCACCGCCGCTGCTGACCTGACCGGCGGCGCCGACGCTGTTATCATGCGTCATCCCGCCGCTGTCGCGACCATCAAGAAGTTCATCAGCGAGCTTGTTTAAGCGGAAGGAGGATACATACTATGGCTTTGAAAGGTCTGGACATTTTTAAGCTGTCTCCTAAGAAGAACTGTAAGGAGTGCGGCAGCCCCACCTGTATGGCATTCTGCATGAAGGTGGCCCAGGGCGCTGTTTCTATCGACAAGTGCCCCTACTTCTCTGAAGACGCAAAGGCAATGCTGAACGAGGCCACTGCCCCCGCTATGAAGACCATTACCTTCGGTAAGGATCACAAGCTGGGCGGCGAGACCGTCATGTTCCGTCACGAGAAGACCCTGGTCAACAAGAACCTGTACTCCGTGCCCGTTTCCACCGCTATGACCGAGGCGGAGGTCGACAAGAAGCTGGCCGACATGGCCAAGGTCGACTACGAGCGTATCGGCGAGCGGATGTACGTAGAGACCATTTTCGTCCGCAACGAGGGCACCGACGCCGCTGCTTACGCCGCTCTGGCCCAGAAGGCTCTGGCTACCGGCCGGGACCTGATCCTGGAGTGCTGGGATGTGGAGTGCGCCAAGGCCGCTCTGGCTGCCGTGAAGGACTCCAAGCCCATCCTGGACGGCGCTACCCCCGCTAACTGGGAGGCTATGAACGAGGTCGCCAAGGAGAACGGCGTTGTTCTGGGCGTTTGGGCCGAGAACCTCTCCGACCTGTACGACACCGTGAAGAAGCTGGAAGCCGCCGGCAACAAGAACCTGGTTCTGGATGTCACCGGCAAGACCGGCAAGGAGACTCTGGCCAACGCCGTTCTGGTCCGCCGTACCGCCATCAAGGACGGCGACCGCAGCTTCGGCTATCCCTCCATTGTGAACCTGAGCAAGATTTGCGGCGGTGACATGCACCTGGAGACCGCTTACGCCGCCATGTTCACCGAGAAGTACGCTTCCATCATCGTTCTGGACAACATGACCTATGCCCAGGCTCTGCCTCTGTACGGTCTGCGTCAGAACATCTTCACCGATCCCCAGAAGCCCATGAAGGTGGAGTCCAAGATCTATCCGCTGAACGGCGCCGACGAGAACAGCCCCTGCGCCCTGACCGTGGACTTCGCGCTGACCTACTTCCTGGTTTCCGGTGAGCTGGAGCGTTCCAACCAGCCTGTGAACCTGATCATCACCGATGCTTCCGGCATGTCCGTTCTGACTGCCTGGGCTGCCGGTAAGTTCTCCTCCACCTCCGTGAAGAAGACCTTCGGCGATCTGGATATCGAGAACAAGATCAAGAACCGTACCCTGATCATCCCCGGCAAGGTCGCCGTTATGAAGGGCGAGATCGCCGAGAAGCTGCCCGGCTGGAATGTAGTCGTCGGTCCTACCGAGGCCGTTCAGCTGCCCAAGTACATGAAGGATAAGGAGTACGAGGCCGCCGCTGCCGCTGCCGCCGCCGAGGCTGCCGCCAAGGCCGCTGCCGCGCCCAAGGAAGAGGTCAAGGAGCTGTCCTTCGAGGAGCTGCTGGCTACCAAGGTGCCCGCCATCGAGAAGGTGGATATGGGCGTTCACTACAAGGGCTACAACCCCGAGTCCAAGACCTTCGTCACCATCGGCGAGCGGATCCACTGCATCTCTCCCGTTATCCGCAAGGCTATGGACGAGCGGGATCCCGCGCCTATCCTGAAGCGTGCCGCCGAGCAGATCGCCGCCGGCGCTACCTACCTGGACGTCAACATCGGACCTGCTGAGAAGGACGGTCCCGAGCGTATGATGTGGGCCGTCAAGCTGCTGCAGGAGAACTTCGACAACGTGCCTCTGGCTCTGGATACCGCCAACAAGAAGGCCATCGAGGCCGGTATCAAGGTCTACAACCGGACCAACGGCAAGCCCATCGTCAACTCCGCTGACGCAGGCTCCCGTATCTCCTACATCGACCTGGCCGCTGCCAACGACGCCATTTGTATCGCCCTGTGCTCTGCCGACGGCATCGCCAAGGACAACGAAGAGCGCATGAAGCACTGCCACAACATGCTGGAGCGCGGCATGAGCCTGGGCATGGACGCCACCGACCTGTGGTTTGACCCCCTGTTCCTGGTCGTCAAGGGCATGCAGGACAAGCAGATGGACGTTCTGAACGCCATCAAGCTGTTCGCCGACGAGGGCCTGAAGTCCACCGGCGGTCTGTCCAACAACTCCAACGGCGCGCCCAAGACTCTGCGGCCCATCATGGACTCCGCTCTGGTCGCCATGGCTATGATGCAGGGCCTGACCTCCGCCATCGTCAACCCCTGCGACCTGCGCCTGATGGAAACCATCAAGTCCTGCGATATCTTCAAGAACCACGTCCTGTACTCCGACTCCTACCTGGAGCTGTAAGCGCCGCGTGATTCGCATGTAACTTTCCCGGCGGGGGAGGGATTCTCCCTCCTCCGCCGTTTGCGTTTTTTCTGCAAACTTCGGTTTGCCAAATTGACAATTCACAATGAACAATTGACAATTATGGTGTCCCATGCGGGACGAATTTGAATCCATATATATTTTGAATTGTTTCCGCAGGAAACTCCTTCATTGTCAACTGTCAATTGTCAATTGTCAATTCAGTCCCGCGGAAAGTTTCGATTTGCCGCACAAAACCCCGGTGCGGACGGTAGAAGCGTTTCTGCCGTGCGCACTGTGATTTTGGAAAGATCACAGATGATTTAGGAGGGAATTTCTATGAGTGTATTAACCGATCTGATCTACGGTGGCTCCAATGCCGTTGCCGGGCTGACTGAAAACGCCGTCAACGAAGCCATCGCCAAGTACGGTGCGGACAAGGAAATCGCATTCCCGGATACTGCCTATTTCTTCCCCACCATCTATGCCGCTACCGGCGTCAAGGTCAAGACTCTGGGCGACCTGCCTGCCTGCGTGGGTGTGCTGAAGAGCCTGATCACAAACCAGGAGGACCTGGGCCAGGCGCTGAACGCGGGCCTCGCTACCGCCGTGGGCGCGGAGATCATCGAGGGCCTGAAGTATGTGGAGGGCGGCAACCCCTACGAAAATGAATCCGGTATCGGCTTTGTGCCCGATCCCGTTATCCGGTCCCTGGGCGTGCCTCTGGTTACCGGCGATATCCCCGGCGTGGCCGTTGTCCTGGGCAAGGCCGAGGATCCCGCCGATGTGGTCAAGGTCGTGAAGGACTACCAGTCCAAGGGTATTATGACCTTTATGGTGGGTGACTGCATTGAGCAGTGTGCCGAGGGCGGCGTGAAGATGGGCCTGGAGCTGCGCGTCATTCCTCTGGGCCATGACGTTACCGCCGTCATCCATGTTGTTACCGTCGCCATCCGTGCCGCGCTGATCTTCGGCAACGTGCAGCCCGGCAATCTGGCGGAGCTGCTGAAGTACACCAAGGAGCGTGTCCCCGCCTTTGTCAATACCTTCGGCGCCATTGACTCCGTGGTCGTCTCCGCCGGCGCCGGCGCCATCGCCCTGGGCTTCCCCGTGGTAGTGGACGTTGACCTGGGTGAGAATCAGGTGCCCGGTGCGCTGGAATCCGTTACCGATCACAATGAGACTGTCAAGAAGTCCCTGGAGCTGCGGAACATCAAGATCAAGGTGAAGGAGCTGCCCATTCCCGTAGCCTTTGCCGCCGCCTTTGAAGGCGAGATCATCCGCCGGGCCGATATGCACAACGAGATGTGGTCCAACAAGAACCCCACCGCCGAGCTGGTCCTTATGAAGGACGCTTCCGAGGTAGAGGATCACAAGATCAATATCATCGGCAAGGATCTGGACGAGGAGAAGGACCTGGCTCTGGTCACCTTCGTGGAGGTCGCCGGTAAGAAGATGCAGCCGGACTTCGAGTCCGTTATCGAGCGGAAGTTCCATGCCTGGTACAACTATATGGAGGGCGTCATGCATACCGGCCAGCGGAATCAGGTCCGCGTCCGCGTGAGCAACGCCGCCTTTGAGGTGGGCCTGCGGCTGAAGGACTTCGCCGAAGTGCTGTACGTCATGATTATGGACGAGTTTGACGCCGTTGTGGACAAGTGCCAGATCACCCTGATCACCGATCCTGCCGAGGCCGCGAAGTTCCGTGACGAGATCGCGATCCCCCGGTATGATGCCCGTGACGACCGTCTGGCTTCCATGACCGACGAGTCTGTGGACCGCTACTATACCTGCATCCTGTGCCAGTCCTTTGCCCCCGCCCACTGCTGCGTGGTTACGCCTGAGCGTCTGGGCCTGTGCGGCGCCGTGTCCTGGCTGGACGCCAAGGCTACCAACGAGCTGAACCCCAACGGCCCCTGCCAGCCCATCCTGAAGGAGGGCTGCCTGGACGAGCGTACCGGCCGGTATGAGTCCGTCAACGCGGCCATTGCCAACGCCACCCACGGCGCTGTGGAGAACGTGACCCTGTACTCCCTGCTGGAGGATCCCATGACCTCCTGCGGCTGCTTCGAGTGCATCTGCGGCATCGAGCCTCTGTCCAACGGCGTGATCATCGTCAACCGGGAATACAGCGGCATGACTCCCGCCGGTATGACCTTCGGCGAGCTGGCCTCCTGCACCGGCGGCGGCGTTCAGACCCCCGGCTATATGGGCCATGGCCGTCACTTCATTGCCTCCAAGAAGTTCTGCTATGCCGAGGGCGGCATTGAGCGGATCGTCTGGATGCCCAAGGAGCTGAAGGACGATGTGGCGGAGCGCTTGAACAAGACCGCCAAGGAGCTCTACGGCATCGACAACTTTACCGATATGGTTGCCGACGAGACCGTCACCACCGACTGCGAGGAGCTGCTGAACTGGCTGACCGAGAAGGGCCACCCCGTTCTGGGTCTGGAGCCTCTGATGTAATCCATATTATCCATTGCGCCCGGGAAACTTTTTCCCGGGCGCTTTGCCGCGTTCCGATAAAAGAATACTGATTTCACTGGACAACGGCCGGAACATATGCTATACTAAAAATAAAAAACGGAAGAAAGAGGGTCCCTTGTATGCCAAAAGTTGTTTTTCAGATTGAAGGCGGCAAGCCCGTTACTGTCTCCTGCAATGTGGGCGATAATCTTCTTGAGCTGGCCCGCCGCTCCAACGTGGCCATTGACGCGCCCTGCTCCGGCAACGGCTCCTGCGGCAAGTGCCGGGTGAAGCTGACGGAGGGTAAGCTGGACAGCATCCAGACCCGGCATATCTCTGACGAGGAGTTCGCTGAGGGCTGGCGGCTGAGCTGTTCCTCCAAGGTTATCGAGGACTGCACGATTTTCGTGCCGGACATCGCTTCCGCTTACCAGTCCCGGATGAAAACCGCGGACCTGTCCTCTCCCAAGGAGGTCGCCATCTTCACCAAGGCCCAGGAGGACCTGAAAAAGAGCGGCATTCACTTTACCAATTCCTACCGCAGCATTGTCCTGACCATGGCGGAGCCAACCCTGGACGACACCATGCCGGACAACGAGCGCCTGACCTGGGCGCTTGAAGAGGCTTTGAGCGTAGAGACGGTGAAGATCCCCCATACGGTCATGGTCCGCATGGCAGCGGTCCTGCGGGAGAACAATTTCCATGTCTGCGTCAAGGGCCGCCTGGAAGAGAACGCCTTTACCTGTATGGAGATCACCGGTCCGGAGAATACGGCTATCTATGGCTGTGCCATCGACATCGGCACCACCACCGTCACCATGGTCATGACCGATTTGGAAACCGGCAAAATTCTCGCCAAGGGCTCCTCCGGCAACGGCCAGATCCGCTACGGCGCGGACGTTATCAACCGGATCATCGAGCAGGGCAAGCCCGGCGGCAAGAAAAAGCTTCAGGACGCTATCATCAAGGAAACCCTGACCCCCATCATGGCAGGTCTGTGCAAATCCTCCAATCTGGATCCCAGAAGCATCCTGAGCCTGTGCGTGGGCGCGAACACCACCATGAACCATCTGTTTGTAGGCGTGGACGCCCAATCCGTCCGGATGGAACCCTATATCCCCAGCTTCTTCCACTGGGACGGTCTGCTGGCCGGGGACGTGAAGCTCCCCGCCAACCCCTTGGCGGAGGTGCGCATTGCCCCCAACATCGGCTCCTATGTGGGCGGCGATATCACCGCCGGTACGCTGGCCTCCGGCATCTGGGACCGGGACGAAATGAGCCTGTTTATCGACCTGGGCACCAACGGCGAGATCGTCTTCGGCAACCGGGATTTCCTCATGAGCTGCGCCTGTTCCGCCGGGCCTGCCTTTGAGGGCGGCGACATTTCCTGCGGTATGCGCGCCACGGACGGCGCCATTGAGGCCTGTACCATTGACAAGAACACCATGGATCCCACATTGACCATCGTAGGCGACCCCGGCCAGAAGCCGGTCGGTATCTGCGGCTCCGGCATCATCGATATCATTTCCGAGCTGTTCCGCTGCGGCATTATCAACGCCAAGGGCCTGTTTGTCAAGGAAGGGCCCCGCGTCCGCCGGGATCACCATGGTATGGGCCGTTATGTGCTGGCAGAGGCCGGCGAAAGCGAGACCGAACGGGAGATCTCCATCAACGAGGTGGATATCGACAACTTCATCCGTGCCAAAGGCGCTATTTTCTCCGCCATCGATACCCTGCTCACGAGCGTGGATATGACCGTGGACGGCATTGACGACGTGTACGTCGCCGGCGGCATCGGCTCCGGCATCAACATGGGCAACGCCGTGAACATCGGTATGTTCCCGGATGTGCCTCTGGAAAAGTTCCACTACATCGGCAACTCTTCCCTGACCGGCGCTTACGCCATGGTCATGAGCGACGAGGCCAACGCCAAGACCGCCGAGGTGGCCTCCAATATGACCTATCTGGAGCTGAGCACCCACCCGGGCTATATGGATGCCTTTGTGGCCGCTTGCTTCATCCCCCATACCGATTCCCGGCTGTTCCCCCACAGCGTACAGGAGGCATAAACCATTGGAAATTGAGAACCATAAAGAAGAAGTGCCCTTCGCCCACTACGAGGCTCTTTTCAAAAAACTGGACCCTCAGGAGGTCACGGAGCGGCTGCCGGACGTCAGCTTTGACGGTCGGGCGTTCCAGGTGACGCTGCTGGGCAGAGCCTTTCAGATCACCCACCCCGGCTGCGAATTTATCGCCAAGGACGGCGGCGCGCTGCCGCCCCTGCCCACCAGGACCTTCCTGCTGCGCTATCTGCTGGAAAGCAGAGCTGTTCGATTCGAGGGCAGCTGGAAGACCTTCCGGGAGATGCCCTGGGGGGAGATGTACATCAAGCCTTATACAGGCCGGGTCCTGACCCGGGCCGCCTACTCCTTCGGGACCCGGGTGGCCGCCTTCAGGGCCGCTGCCGAGAAAATGGGGGCAATGCCCCTGAACCACGGGGACGCGGGCTTCCAGTTCGACCTCATCGGCCCCTACCGGATGCAGATCCTGGTCTGGGAGGGGGACGATGAATTTCCGCCCAACGCCCAGGTGCTCTACTCCGACAATTTTGCCGGGGGCTTCGCCCCCGAGGACCGGGTGGTAGCGGGAGACATCCTGATCTCCACCATCAAGAGCAATATGTAAGAATCGCCCGTCTCCGTACTTTGGAGACGGGCGTACATGTTTCGGCAAAACGCGAATTTATTTGACATTTGTCCGTTTACTTGTATAATAAAAGTCGTGGAAGCCCACCGTCCGAGTCGAGTTTTTTCCTCCTTTGTAGACGGTGCGCGGTAAAAGACGGTTGCCTGCCATCCCGTGAGAGCGGAATGGAGGCGTGTATTAGCCCTCACGGGAAATTCATCTCGGGGGAGGCGATACATATAACTTCGACATTGTTGACTGTCCTTGGAGCCTTAGGCTCCATCGCCAGCATTGTGTCTCTCGTGCTGTATCTGCGCGATACGCACGACAAAAAGAAGTAAGCCGTCTGTCACAACCAGACGGCTTACGGTTTGAGGGTTAGGCCCTCAGCCAGACAGCTCATATGTATGTGGCGACCGTCGGGTTTCCACCACGGGGAGGTGCCTGTTACAGCGGGCATCTCCTTGTGTCTTTATTATAGCCCGGCCCGCCGGAAATGTCAAGGCCAGCATTGTGTCTCTCGTGCTGTATCTGCGCGATACGCACGATAGAAAGAAGTGATCCGTCTGCTGCAACAGACGGATCACAGGTGATTGAGAGGAAACTCTCAAACTCTTTGAACTGTATGTAGCGGCAACCGTCGGGTTTCCGCCATGGGGAGGTGCCTGTTACCAGCGGGCATCTCCTTGTGTTTTTATTATAGCCCTACCAGCCGGAAATGTCAAGGGGCGGGGGATGGAGGAATACAGCAATTCCTATAAAACGATTGTCGAAAATTTGGTGCTTTTTCTACTTTACATTTTTCTGGCCCGTGTTATAATAAAACAACAAAATAGATATACCGCATACATAAAAATTTCAGAGAGCGCGTGATATCCTATTGATTTTAGACGCGGTTCGTGATATGATAGCATCAGAACGGGTTCGAGTGGCAGTGCTTGCCTGACCCGAAGGAGGGGACCGCCAGAAAGTTATGAACGCATTCAAGAAAATCTGGAACATCGTCAGTACGGTTCTGGTCGCCCTGGTGGTGCTGCTGGCCTTGCTGCTGGTGGGCGCGCGGCTCTTCGGCCTGCGGGTTTATACCGTCCTCTCCGGCTCCATGGAGCCGACTTACCATACCGGTTCTCTGATCTACGTCAGGAAGGTGGACCCCTATACCATAGAAGAGGGCCAGCCCATTACCTTTATGCTGGACGAAAATACCGTCGCTACCCACCGGGTCGTGGGTATCGTCCGGGACGAGGAGGACCCTGCCGTGATCCGCTTCCGCACCAAGGGCGATGCCAACGAGGCAGAGGACGGCTCCCTGGTCCATTATAAGAACGTCATTGGAACCCCCATTTTCTCGATTCCTTACCTTGGCTATGTAGCCAATTACATACAGCATCCCCCCGGGATGTATGTGGCCATCTCCGCCGGAGCGGTTCTGCTCCTGCTGGTGTTCCTGCCGGATATCTTCGCGGACGACAGCTCCAAAGAGAAGGAAAAGGAACCGAAGCGGAAGAAAGCCAACCGCCCTGCCGCCCCCGGCCATGGGTCCCATGCCTCCGGCGGCGCGTTCTCTGCCCCCCGGCAGCATCCCCGCGCGGACCTGCCGGACCCCCGGCCGGAACCGATGGCCCCGGTGGAGGCCCCCGCCGGTCAGGACGATCTCCTGGACGAAAAGCTCCGCCGCATGACCGGCGGCCTGCTGACGGACCGGGAAATGGCCTATGTGAAGAAGCAGATCCGGGAAGGCCGCTTCGACAAAGCCGCCGCCGACTCCCTCCGGGAGTTCCTCCGCCAGCGTCAGGCGGAACAGCAGGGGCGGTAAATGAACCAAAGGGCAATGCCGCAAGGCTCCCTATATATTACTTTTTTAAGGAGGTTTTCTCAATGAAGAAAACAAGCAAAGCGCTGCTCCTGGCTCTCTGTGCGGTATTGCTCGTCGCCGCCTCTGTCATGGGCACCATGGCCTACCTGACCTCTACTGATAGCGTGGAGAATACCTTTACTGTTGGTAATGTCGCAATCACCTTGGATGAAACAGACACAGATAACAGCACACCGGGTTCTGATCGAGACAAGGCCAACAGCTATAAGTTGCTGCCGGGTCATGAGTACACGAAAGACCCCATCATTCATGTAGCTTCCACCAGCGAAGACTGCTACCTGTTTGTCAAGGTCAAGAATGAAATTGCCAATATTGAAGCGACTGGCGACACCACTGTTGCAAAGCAGATGGAGGCAAAGGGCTGGAAAGCAGTTGAAGGATACGCTGATGTTTACGTGTACATTGGTACAGCCGAAGGTGCATCCGCTCCTCATGCAGTCAGTGCAAATTCCAACATCACCGTCTTCGAGAAGATTGTTATTGCTGGCACTGCTAATAACGACACTATGAAGCTTTACGAGGGCAAGACCATCACGGTCAATGCCTACGCTATCCAGGAGGACGGCTTTACTGGAAAGACTGCTGCTCAAATTTGGGGTGCCACTGGCTTTGATGCCTAATCCCTGCGCCTACCTTAACTAGAACATAACCCATCCCCATAAGGGCGGCGGACCGCTACTGCGGGGAACGCATAGACTTAATTCCGACGGGCCAATTCCGCCTGTTGAAATACATCCCACGCAAATACCAGAGGAAAGGAGGAAGACGACATGAAGAAGAAAGGTTTGGCACTGGTGCTGGCGCTGACGCTGGTTGTCGTCGGTATTGTCTCCGGCACTCTGGCGTGGCTGACCGCAAAGACGGATTCGGTTGTTAACACCTTTACTACCAGTGACATCAAGGTAAAGCTGGTAGAGACCAAAACAGATTTCAAGATGGTCCCTGGCTATACCATTGACAAGGACCCTATTGCTACCGTTGAGGCGAACAGCGAAAAGTGCTATCTGTTTGTTAAGCTGGAGAAGTCTAATAACCTTGATTCCTACATCAGCTATGAAATGGCTGATGGCTGGACGGAGTTAACGGAAGGAAGCGGCGTGTACTATCGCATTGTTGATGCCAGTGACGCAGATCAGAGTTTCTCCGTTCTGAAGGACGACAAAGTTTCTGTTAAGGGCGAAGTTACAAAGGATATGATGACGACGGCTGAGACAAATAAGCCTACCTTGACTTTTACGGTTTACGCTGCCCAGTACATGAAGAACAACACTGAGAACTTCGCCCCTGCGGAGGCTTGGGCGAACGCTAACCCCACGAGCACAACCCCGTAACCCCACCGCGCGGGGCGCGGAAACAATAATCAATACTTATTTAAGGAGAGCAAGTACATGAAAAAGAAGATCACTGCGATTTTCCTGTGCGTAGCGCTGGTCGCGATCGCCGTAGTAGGCGCATCTCTGGCCTACTTTACTGACACGGATAAGGCTACTAATACCTTTGCTGTTGGTAATGTCAAGATCGACCTGATCGAGCAGCAGCGCAAGGTTGACAAGGAGACTGGCGAGAAGACTACTACGCTTGAGGATTTCGAGCAGGGTAAGAAGCTGTACCCCATCGTCGACTCCGCGCAGGGCGAGAAGGATGCTCTGGGTATGCCCACCGCGAAGAACTATGTTGACAAGATGGTCACCATCAAGAACACCGGTTCCGAAAAGGCTTACATCCGCGCTTATTTTGCCATTCCCTCCGCTCTGGACGATGGCTATGAGACCTTCAATGCTGGCATGAACGTCCTGCATTTCAACTTCGGCAACAAGGTTGCTGACGGCGCTGTTACCTCTACTTACGGCGTTGAGTGGATTTGGCAGCACGACGGCAAGTGGAACTACTTCGAGACTACTCTGGATGGCATCAAGTACAACGTCTACTACGCTGATTACTATCAGGCTGTTGATGCCGGTGCTACCACCGAGCAGTTCGTGCAGGGCGTTTACCTTGATAAGACCTTCGACATCAAGGACGGCAAGTGCTACGCCTTTGGCAAGGAAGTCACTCTCGACGCAGGCTGGGATTGGAGCAAGGTTTCCTGCCCGGTGTTTGCTATTGCTTGCCAGGCTGAGGGCTTTGACAATGCCGCTGACGCTATGACTGCCGCTTTTGGCGCGAACTACAATCCCTGGGGCACCACTGCTTCCAACTGGCAGTAATCTCTGATTCATCTCTTCCGGCTCACGCCCTCCGGGGCGTGAGCTTGAGGGGGATTTGCCTGTCCGGCGGCCACAGGCCGCCGGGGGCGTCTGCTTACCGTTGGAATAAGTTCTAGCGGAAAAGGGAAATGCCTCAAGCCACATGGGAGCACCCGATTCCTCGGATGCTGCCATATGGTCTGAGACGATCATAAATGGAATGGAATCCCTGATTGTCCGTTAGTCGAACGGGAAAAACAAAATTCGAGAGGAGCGCGAACCATGAAAAAGAAACTTCTGATGCTCTCGGCTGTGGCCATCTGTGTCGCCATCCTGGCGGCCGGGTCTTTGGCTTTCTTCACCTCCGAGGACACCGCCCACAACGTCATCACCACCGGCGGCGTGGAGATCAAGCTGAACGAGTGGGGCAACAGTGACAAAACGGAGCCCTTTAAGGACCTGGAGGACCTGATGCCCGGCATGGAGGTCACGAAGATCGCGGAAGTGACCAATACCGGCGCTGCCGAAGCCTGGATCCGCGTCCTTGTCACCAAGAATATCACCCTGGCCGGTGACGGCGAGGTGGACCCCGATATGGTGGCCCTGGACCTGAACGACGCGTTCTGGACCCTGGGCAATGACGGCTATCTCTACTATAAGGATCCCCTGAAGCCCGGCGAGACCACCGAGCCCATCTTCACCACCGTCACCTTCGACGTGGCCATGGGCAACGAGTACCAGGGCGCGACCGCGACTGTAGACGTTCTGGCCCAGGCCGTCCAGACCGCCCACAACGGCACCACCGTCATGGACGCCCAGGGCTGGCCCGCAAATCCCTAAGGAGGCAGTGAAATGCGTAAGAAGAAGCTATTGACAGCCGTCATCAGCCTCGCACTGGTCATATCCATGGTGCTCCCTGGTACGCTGGCCGTCTCCAACGGTCAGGATTCCAGCGACACGCCCGTGGAGACCACGGCCCCTGTGGCCGAGGCCGAAAAGGTATGCACCTGTGACCCCGCTCCCGCTGAGGGCCAGGCCCACGCCGAGGGCTGCCCCCTCTACCAGGCTCCCGCGGCCCCTGCCGATCCCGACGCTGAGACAAAGACCCAGGACGGCGATAAGCCTGCCGACCCCGAAACCCCCGCGGACCCCGTTGGACCCGCGTGCCAGCACATCGAAACCTGCTCCGACACCTGCGAGGACGAGACCTGCAAGTGCCCCTGCCATCTCTACAAGAAGATCATGGCCTGCGCGACCCTGGATGAGATCTGGGAAATCGTCGACGCGGCTTCCGAAGAAGAGTTGAACGCTCTGACCGAGGAACAGCGGAAAGCGATTGAAGCTAAGATCGAAGCGCTGGAGCCGGAACCCCTTCCCGCTGTTGTTATTGACAACACGGTGGAAGCGACGGTCCAGAGTGAGATCGTCACGCCGTCCAGAAACGTGACCAACGTCGCGCCCTTCCTCGCCCCCGTCGAGGGCGCCCACAAGTAAGAAGGAGGAGATAAAGTATGAGAAGAAGAGCTTTATCCCTGCTCCTGACCCTTGCCCTCTTGCTGGCCCTGGCCGTCCCCGGCACAGTGGCCTACGCGGACGATAACACCGGCGACTCCGGGAACAAGTCCGGCATGGAGATCAGCAAGACTGCCACGGCCAATGGAGATGGAAGCTATACCATTACCCTGGAAGCCTACGCCACCGGCTCCAAGGTCATTTCCGAGATCACTAAGGATGTGCCGACGGATATCATCCTCGTCCTCGACCAGTCCGGTTCTATGGCAGAGGACATTGGTACAGTTTCCTTTAGTGAATATACAGGCAACAATGCACGAAATGGAAAACTGTATGACAATCGTCACAATGGAGGCAATAGCAATCTCTGGCACAAGCTGGAGGATGGCAGTTATGTTTCGGTTTCTGTAACAATGCAGGAGCGGATTGGATATACAGAAGTTACTAACGGCCGAAATGATAGTAGCGTATATGATGGTTCTTACACCAATCTCTACAAAAACCAAAGCAATCTTTATGCCAAGGTAAGCGGAGAGTATGTCAAAGTTTCTGTTACTAAGGTGCGGACAGGTCATCTTACTTATACTTATACTTATAGTCTGCCTGACGGAACACAGATTGCATCAAGCCAAGGTGCAACGGCTACGCCTAGTATCAGTGGCACGGATGATGGAAAACTCTATCTTGCGGCTGTTGATAATACGCAGACCGTTTATACCTATACTTACACGGATAGCAACGGTGCCGAGCAGACCATTGGTACCTCTACAGGGCAGAACACCACATTTACGACTACGCTTTATAGTCGTACCACCAGAACCACCGGCGGCGGCACGAGATTGGACGCTCTGAAAAATGCTGTAAACAACTTTGCAAATTCGGTTCATACAAAATCGCTTGGTAAAGATGGGCAGGTCGGTGGCGGCGATGACATCGACCATCGTATTGCATTGGTTGGTTTTTCCTCATCTGGCTACAACAATACGGAGTTACTCACCGGTAGCACTATTAGCCAAGGAGACTGGAAGGGAATAAACATCGGCAATAATAATTATACTGGCTACTACTACTTCCCTACGGGCTATGAAATGAATGGTCCACAATATGGAAATATTAGCAATGCGCAGTATAAGGCTGCACTTTTGCCGATGAACACAGATGCTGGCTTGAGTGGTGTAACTTCCGGTGTTAATGCACTTACAGCTTGGGGTGGTACACGCACTGATGACGGTCTCGCAATGGCTAACAAAATCTTTGCGCAGAACCCAATCACGAATGGAGAAAAGCGTAATCGTGTCGTAATTGTTTTTACCGACGGAATCCCCGGGCAAAGTGGCTACGATACTGGTGTTGCCAGCAGCGCAATTACAGAGGCGAGCACGGCGAAAAGCACTTATGGCGCAACAGTCTATACCATTGGTATCTTTTCTGGCGCAGATGCCACCAGTGCAGGCAGTACAGCACATGGCAGCACCGATGCTGATAAGGGTAACTATTTCTTGCAGCGCGTGTCTTCCAACACCCAGTATCCGCAGTCTCCCAGCTACTACCTCTCCGCTGCGGACGCTGGTTCTCTGAACAGCATTTTCCAGCAGATCAGCAGTAACATCGAAACCGGTGGTTCTTCCTCTACGCTGACAAGCAAAGCAGTTGTGAAGGACATCATCTCCCCGCAGTTCACGCTCCCGACCGGCACAACCGCGTCTGATATCACGCTGGAAACGTATGCCTGCACCGGCAAGAACGGCTCCGACTACACTTGGAGTAAAAATACCGATGCGATTGGTGCAGCAGCGACCATCAGCGGCGATCAGGTAAGCGTCACCGGCTTCAATTTCTCCGAGAACTACGTCGGTACAGTCACCGAGAACGGCAACACCTCCTATCGCGGCAATAAGCTGGTTATCAGCTTCACGGTTCAGCCGAAGGCTGGCTTCCTGGGCGGCAACGATGTGTATACCAACACCAGTGCCGGCATCTATGAGAACGATTCTGCTGAGAATCCGCTTCTGACCTTTGATAGACCCACCGTCAATGTTCCCATCAAGGATGTAAAGGCCGAGGCCCCGGACAAGAACGTCTACCTCAAGGGCGAAGTCACCGCCGATGATCTCAAGAACGGTGCAACCGTCAAGGTTGATACGATCGACCTTGACCTCAGCAAGGCGGCCGATACGGATAAGCCCTATGGCCTCGAGCCGTGGCAGACGGAATACGTCGATATCACAGTCGAGATCAAGGATAAGGACGGAAATGATGTTTCCACCAGTGGCCTGAGCGGCTTGACCGACGATAACGAGTATACCGTTACCGTTAAGGTTACGCCCAAGAATACGAATCCGAAAAGCAATGAGGGTGAAAAGACGACCGAAAAAACCGGCAGCGGCACAGGCAATATCAACGTCTTCAAGCCCGAGCTGACCTACAGGGACAGCACCGCTTACTACGGTGAGCGTGTGGTTGCTGATTTCAGCGGCAACGAGGTTTCCGAAGTCTGGAAGCATGGCACTGCTGTGGATACCAGCGTTACTATGGACAGCGCAAAGCCCACGCTGGATATCACCTATACACCGGACAGCACCAAGCTTGATGGCAGCAAGTACGGCAAGCAGGATGTCCCCGTAGAGGCGACCGTCCAGATCAATGGCACGGATGTTATGTCTTACACCACCTTCGTGCATCAGGATTGCGATCCAGAATGTAGCTGGAATCATACTGATGGAGACGGCGCCCCCGCGTTCCTGATCCACATCAAGACCTGCACGCTGAATATTACCAAGCAGGGCGGCGCAGATAACGAGTCCTATGTGTTCGATATTTTCAAGGACGGTGAGAAGTATTCCAAAGTGACCGTCGAGGGCAACAGCACCCAAACGCTCTATGAGCTGCCTGTCGGCACCTATACCATCGCGGAAGACACCGGCTGGAGTTGGCGCTATACTGCCAACAACGGCAGCAGCGCTGAGCTGACGGCGCAGAATCCCACCGGCAGCATTACCTGCACCAACACGAAGACAACAGATACCTGGCTGAACGGCTTCAGCGCCGTTGTCCGGAACATCTTCGGTCAGAAGCACTGAGAAAGGAGGGAACGCAAATGTATACAGGCAGATTTGAAAGCGAGCGTAAAACGCCCGCCAAGCATGCCAGAAAACGGACCTCCAAGCGGTCCGGCAGCCGTCTGGCTGCCATGACTGTGGCCACCGTTCTTCTGTTGGCCCTGACCATCGGCGGCACCGTCGCCTGGCTGACCAGCAAAACAAACGATATTACCAATACATTCACGCCCTCCCATGTCACCTGTGAAGTTCAGGAGAACTTTAACGGAACGGTCAAGACCAATGTTACGGTAAAAAACACCAGCGATATTTCCGCCTATATCCGGGTCAAGCTGGTGACTTACCGGACCAATGCCGACGGGAAGCACATCGGCGGTACTGCAACAGTTCCAACGTTCGCTCCTGGCGATGGATGGGTAAAATATGGTGACTATTACTACTATACGAAGCCCGTCGCGCCGGATGAAACCCCCGAAAATGCCCTGATTAAGAGCATTCAGTTGGAGAGTGGTTATACCGACGCGGACGGCGGCCATCAGTCCATAGACGTTATGGCCGAGGCCATCCAGAGCCAGCCCGCCCAGGCGGTTGGCGAGGCTTGGGGCGTAAGCATTACCCCGGGCAACGTCGCTGCCTATTCCGGAACTTAAGGGGGTGGGAATATGAAAAAAACCTGCAAAGCCATATTCTCTCTGGCCCTGGCGCTGGTGCTGGTCATGAGCCTGACCGTTACCGCTTTCGCCCAGTCCACCGCCGCCGCGGATATTGTTTACCGGGGCAAGGATAAGCTGCTCATTACCCCCAAGGCGGGAGGTCACACCGGCACGGACCTGTTCGGCAGCTTCAAGGGCGTTATGCCCGGCGACACGCTGACTGAGACCGTCACCATCCGCAATGAGAGCACCACAGCCAATACGGATTATGTAAAGCTCTACATCGTGGCTGTCCCCCACGGTCAGGCCAATGCCCCCGTGGATACCCACATCACCGATACGGACGCCATGAACGCCTTCCTGTCCAACTTCACCATGACCGTGGCCCAGGGCACAAAGCAGATTTTCAGCGGCAAGCCCAACGCGGTTGGCTCCTTCGGCGGCACGGGCTGCCTGCTGGGCACCTTCCGCAAGGGTGAAAGCACCACCCTGACCGTCACATTGTCCCTGGACATCCAGGCGGACAACACCGTCGCCAACGGCGAGGGGGAAGTGGACTGGAAGTTCATCGCCGAGGAGTACACCGGCAGCACCAAGCCCCCCACGGTGACCCCCGGCAAGCTGATCCAGACCGGTCAGCTGAATTGGCCCGTCTGGCTGCTCAGCGGCCTGGGCATCGTCCTGGTAATTCTCGGCGGGACGATGACGCTGAGAAAGAAGAAAGAGAATGCCTAAAAAGGGCATTGCCATCGCAGCTTTGGGAGCAGTGCTGATTCTGTCAGCACTGCTCCTTTTCCTGCACAACCGTCAGGAGGATATCCGCGCCGGACAGGAAGCCGAGAGCCTGGTCCAGCGCATGGAGGCCGAGATCCGGGAAAAGGCTCAGACCGTCCCCCCGGCGGAGACCACCGGCGAGACCCAGCCGGAAGAAGAGGTTATAGAAACCGAACCCCCGGAGATGCCCGTCACCGTCCTCAATGGATATGGCTACATCGGCTATCTGGAGATTCCTGCCCAGTGGCTGAAGCTTGCGGTCATGTCGGAGTGGGACTACAACCGGCTCCGGCTCTCCCCCTGCCGCCAATGCGGGACTACCTATGGGGACGACCTGGTCATTGCCGCCCACAACTACGACAGCCACTTCGGCCGCCTGAAAAACCTGAACCCCGGCGATCTCGTCACCTTCACGGACATGGACGGCGTGGTGAACACCTATTCCGTCACCGAGATCGACACCGTGTCCCCGGAATCCGTAGACGCCGTCCTGCACAGCGGCCACGACCTGGTCCTCTACACCTGCACCAAAGGCGGCAGGACCCGCGTTACCGTCTTCTGCGACCGGGTGGAGACGGCGGAATAAAACATGCCCGGAACAGTGCCCGGGGGAGGTCAGAATGGCAGATAAAAAGCTTTTGGGGTTTTCGCGTTCGCTCAGAAAGAATATGACGAAGGAAGAGAGACACCTTTGGTACGATTTTCTCAAAGATCTTCCGATAATGGTCCACAGGCAAAAGATAATCGGAAATTTTATTGTGGATTTTTATATCGCGGAAAAGAAGCTTGTGATTGAGCTTGACGGTTCTCAGCATTATTCGGAGGCAGGAAAAAATTACGACGCTGAAAGGGATGCTTTTCTTGCCGTAAAAGGACTGACCGTTCTGAGATACGCCAATTCGGATGTCAATACGCGCTTTGAGGGCGTATGTCAGGATATTTATAACCACATCACGCAAACGCCGGACGAAGCCCGGAAGTAACCCCAGGAGGGAAGCCAAAAAAGCCTTCTCCTGCTGGAGAAGACAAGGGGAGCGCCCGTGGGGGGATACATGCGTCCGAAGCATGCGGGAAACCGGAAGGTGTCCCCTCCACATCCGGCCTGAGGGCCACCTTCTCCAGCAGGAGAAGGCAAGGGGAGCGCCCGTGGGGGGATACATGCATCCAAAGCGCACGGAAAACCATAATCGGCTGAAGACAATGCAGGCGTCAAGTCTCTGACGGGAAAAGGCGCGGGCGCAAAAAAAAGGATTGCATTTCCGACAGAGCTATGCTATAATACCCAGTGTGCCCGGTCAAAATATTGGGATGTCGCCAAGCGGTAAGGCACCAGACTTTGACTCTGGCATTCGTCGGTTCAAATCCGGCCATCCCAGCCAATCTGATCCGCTAGCTCAGTTGGCAGAGCAACTGCCTTTTAAGCAGTGGGTCCGGGGTTCGAATCCCCGGCGGGTCACCAAATTTGCCCCGGAATCTCAGGATTCCGGGGCTTTTCCTATGTTTTTTGGAATTTTTTGAGGGGAGTTTTTGGAGCTGACTTTTTGGTGAGTGTAACCGCGACTTTTTGGAATTATTCCCCGTAATAGGCGTTCAGGTACATCTGCCTGATTTCCTTCATCAGCGGGTACCGGGGATTAGCGCCGGTGCATTGATCGTCAAAGGCCTGCTCCACCATTTCGTCCAGGCGGCTCAGGAAAGCCTCTTCCGAAATGCCGTATTCCCGGATGGTGTCATGGATGCCGATTCTATGCATAAGCTCCGTAATGGCATCGATGAGCTTTTCCAGCTTCTCTTCATCCGTATTGCCGCCCAGCTTCAGATAATCGGCGACTTCGGCATATCTGGCCAGGGTGTGGGGATGGTCGTACTGAGAGAAGGTGCCCATTTTCGCGGGGACCTCGGCGGCGTTGAAACGGAGGACCTGACGGATCAGCAGGGCGTTGGCAATGCCGTGGGGCAGGTGGTGGAAAGCGCCAAGCTTGTGGGCCATGGAGTGGCATACGCCCAGGAACGCGTTGGCAAAGGCCATTCCGGCCATGGTGGCCGCGTTGGCCATATTCTCTCTGGCTCTGGGGGCCTTGGCGCCCTGCTCGTAGGCCGCGGGCAGATTCTCGAAAATCAGTTTCAGGCTGCGCAGAGCCAGACCGTCCGTGTAGTCCGTGGCCATGATGGAGGCATAGGCTTCCAGCGCGTGGGTAACGGCGTCGATGCCGGAGGCGGCGGTGAGGCCCCGGGGGGCGTTCATCATCATGTCCGCGTCCACAATGGCCATTTTGGGCAGCAGCTCGTAGTCGGCCAGGGGATACTTGACGCCTGTGGATTCGTCCGTAATGACCGCGAAGGGCGTTACCTCAGAGCCGGTACCGGCGGAGGTGGGGATGGCCACGAAATAGGCCTTTTCGCCCATCTTCGGGAAGGTATAGACGCGCTTGCGGATATCCATGAACCGCATGGCCATATCCAGGAAGTCTGCCTCGGGATGCTCGTAGAGGACCCACATGATCTTGCCGGCGTCCATGGCGGAACCGCCGCCGATGGCCAGAATCAGATCCGGCTGGAAAGCCGCCATCTGGGCAGCGCCCTCCCGGGCACAGGCCAGGCTGGGGTCGGGGGCCACATTGTAGAAGGTGGTGTGGGCGATGCCCATTTCGTCCAGCTTCTCTTCCACGGGCTTGGTGTAGCCGTTGTTATACAGGAAGGAGTCGGTGACGATAAACGCCTTTTTGCGGCCTTTCAGCTCGGCCAGAGCCACGGGCAGGCAGCCCTTCTTGAAATAAACCTTTTCAGGCGCGCGGAACCACAGCATATTCTCCCTCCGGATGGCAACGGTTTTGATGTTCAGCAGATGCTTGACGCCTACGTTCTCCGAGACGGAATTGCCGCCCCAGCTTCCGCAGCCCAGGGTCAGGGAAGGGGCAAGCCGGAAGTTGTACAGGTCGCCGATGCCGCCCTGAGAGGAGGGGGTGTTCACCAAAATTCGGCAGGTCTTCATGGCGTGGGCAAAGGCGTCCAGCTTCTGCTTCGCGCCTACGGGATCCAGGTATACGGAGGTGGTGTGGCCGAAGCCGCCGTCCCGCACCAGGCGGTCCGCAATGGTCAGAGCTTCCGCAAAGTCTTTGGCCCGATACATGGCCAGCACGGGGGACAGCTTTTCGTGGGCAAAAGCCTCGTCCAGGTCTGTAGACGTTACCTCGCCAATGAGGATCTTTGTGTTTTCCGGTACGTCCACCCTGGCCAGAGCGGCAATGGTGTGGGCGGACTGGCCTACGATCTTCGCGTTCAGCGCGCCGCCAACCAGAATGGTGCCCCGGAGCTTGTCGGTCTCCTCGGCGGTGAGCATATGGCAGCCTCTGGCGGCGAACTCCGCCTTTACGGCGTCGTATACGCCGTCCAGGACCACGACGCTCTGCTCAGAGGCGCAGATCATGCCGTTGTCAAAGGTCTTGGAATGGATCACGGAGGAAACGGCCAGCAGAATGTCCGCGGAATCGTCAATGATGGCGGGGGTGTTGCCGGGGCCGACGCCCAGAGCGGGCTTTCCGGAGGAATAGGCCGCCTTTACCATGCCGGGGCCGCCGGTGGCCAGGATCAGGTCCGCCTCCCGCATCAGCTGATTGGTCAGCTCCAGAGAGGGCTGGTCGATCCAGGCAATCAGGCCATCCGGCGCGCCGGCCTCCACGGCGGCCTCCAGAACGACTCTGGCGGCGGCAATGGTGCAGTTTTTGGCCCGGGGATGGGGGCTGATTACAATGGCGTTCCGGGTTTTCAGACAGAGCAGCGTTTTGAAAATCGCGGTAGAGGTGGGGTTTGTGGTGGGGATAACGGCGGCAATGACGCCGATGGGTTCAGCGATCCGCTGGATGCCAAAGGCTTCGTCCGTTTCAATCACGCCGCAGGTCTTGGTGTCCTTGTAGGCGTTATAGATGTACTCGGCGGCATAGTGGTTCTTGATGACCTTGTCCTCTACGATTCCCATGCCGGTTTCCTCCACGGCCATTTTTGCCAGGGGAATACGCATTTTGTTGGCGGCAACCGCGGCCGCCTTGAAAATATGGTCTACCTGTTCCTGAGAGTATTCCGCGAAAATCTTCTGGGCCTGACGGCAGCGCTCCAAAGCGGCGGTAAGGTCGGCTGGGGCGGCGATACAGAAATTGTTCTTCTCCATAGCAAGGATCCTTTCGCAACGTTATAGGTTAATATTGATAAATATTTATCAATAAAAATCTACTGATAAATATTTATCTATATACTACCACAGGATCCGGAAAAGTCAAGGGAAAGTTCATAAAATTTTTTGTCCCCGCGGGACTACGCCCGGCAGACAGGGGACGCGTCTGTGCCGTATATGGACTGCCGCTGTTCTACCCCTGCGGAAACAGCTCATCAAGGGTCCCGAAGCTGTAGCCGTCCTGCTCCCAGCGGGTCAGCAGCTCGTCCAGAATTTCCGCGTTGGTCTGAGAAGTGGAGTGCAGCAGGATCACGGCCCCCGGGTGGGTCCGGGGCAGGAGCTTGGAAAAGGCCTGCTCCCTGGTGGGCTGCTTGTCGTTCATCCAGTCCACATAGGCAAGGCTCCAGAATACGGTCTTATAGCCCAGCTCCTTGGCCATGGTCAGATTTTCCTGGCTGTAGACGCCCTGGGGCGGGCGGTAGTATTTGGGCAGCTCCTTGCCCGTGACCTCCCGGAAAAGGTCCTCCAGGTCCGTCAGCTCCTTGGAAAAGGCGGCCTTGTCCGAGAGCTTGGACATATCGTAGTGGTGCATGGTGTGGTTGCCCACAATGTGCCCGTCTTCCACCATTCGCCGGACCAGGTCCCGGTTCCGGTCGATGTAATTGCCCACCAGGAAAAAGGCAGCTTTCACGCCGTGGGCCTTCAGCGTATCCAGAATTTTTTCCGTGGACCCGTTTTCGTAGCCCGCGTCAAAGGTCAGGTACAGCCGCTTCTCCCGGGTGTCCCCCAGGTAGACCGCGTCAAATTGCCGCAACTGGTCCGCCCCCGCGTTGCCGATGGGGGCCGTGCCCTCCTGCCGGAAGCTCAGGCCCCAGGCCCCGGTCTGCACGGTGCTGTCCACGAATACCCGCACCACCCCCAGCACCGTCAGGGCGATGGCCAGCAGAAGAATTGCCCAATCCCGTTTGCCCATAAAAGATCCCCCCTTGCCGAGAGCCTATGCCCTGACAAGGGGGGATATGTATATAGAGGTTCCTTTATTTTCCGCCGTGGATATACTTCCGGTCCCAGTCCAGGTCGAAGAGCTTGCTGCCCCGCTCCATGGTGCAGCCGCCCAGCATGTCCTCGGCCAACTCGCCCAGGACCTCCGCAGGCTCCAGGCACTCGATGTAGAAAGCGGGCAGGGCCTGCTCTCCCAGCCGCAGCCCCAGAATGGCCCCGGCCACGGCCCCTACGGCGGCGGACAGGCCGGAGTGGTTCACGGCGGCGATCATGGCCGTATCGAAGCTCCTGCCGCAGCGCAGGCAGGCGTAAATGGCCCCGGCAAGCACCTGGGCGGCATTGCCGCAGCGCAGCTGCTCCATGGCCGTTACGGGACTTAATCGACTGTCCTCCGCCAGAGACACGGCCAGATTTATCAGGTTGCTGATCTCAAAGCTCTGGCTGTACTGATGGCCGAACTGGGCCTTGACGGATTGGGCCGTTTCCAGGGCCAGGTTTTTCAGCGGAAGCTCCGGGGCGGAAAGGCTCCGGCTGATGATATGGGCCAGGGCCGCGCCGGAGAGAAAGGCCAGGGGGCTGCCGTGGGACAGGGCCACGACCTCCGCGCCCAGCAGATCCAGCTCGCTCTGCTCTACCTTGTAGAGGTGGCTGAACAGGCCCACCGCCGCGGCGGAGGTCAGGCTGCCGGGGGTAGAGGAGCTGTTGAAGCGGGCTTCCATGGCCCCCAGGGTATCCCGGCTCAGGGCGTCCAGCATCCGGGTATCCATGCAATGGCGGCGGCACATTTCCGGCACTTGCAGCAGCCAGCAGAAGGTGGTGCTGGGACGGCCCCAGGGCTTCTGGGAAGCGGCCCACTCCCGGCTGGACAATCCCACATACCGGAACAGGGGCAGCATTTTCCCCGTCATCTGTCCCCGGGTAAGGCCCAGCAGCAGGCCGTTGCAGGTAAAGGCCGCCAGCTGGGTATAGGAGGTCACATCGGCATAGCCGTTGACCAGGTCGTAGCCCAAAAGCCCGTTGGGACCGTAGCTACGCTGGATCTCCGGCCAGGTGCTGCCGTCGATGGTGTAGCCCATGGCGTCGCCCACCGCCAGACCCAGCAGCATTCCGCGAAATTGACCCTTCTTATCTGCCATGCCCGCGCCTCCTTCCGTAATTATGTTTATTATATCGGCTGGCCCCGGAAATTGCAAGGGTCAAAACGCTGACACGCACAGGAAAAGGGCCTCCGCTCCCTGTTTCGGGAAGCGGAGGCCCTGCGGAATGCCTGTTTAGTAGCCCCAGCCCGGGAACCGGCCGAAGCCGTTGTAGCCCTGGGAATTCTGGCTGCTCTGGCTGCTGCTCTCGGTGACGGTGGATGCATTGGCGGACTGGATCTGACGGCCTACGGTGACGGTCAGCTCCAGAGTTTCGCCCTGACGGTAAACCGTCAGCTTCAGCTCGTCGCCGGGGTTGGCGGCCCGGACCAGCTTCACCACATCATTGCTGGAGGTAATCTCTGTGTCGCCCACCTTGGTGATGATGTCGTTGACCTGGAGGCCCGCCTCTTCCGCGGGGCTGTCCTTGGTGACAGACTGGACGGACGCGCCGCCGGGCAGGCCGTACTTCTGAGTCTCGTCGCTGACGGTCAGCACGGAAACGCCGATATAGGGCTTCTCAATGTAGCCGTTCTCAATGATGCTTGTCACGATGCCGTAGACCTGATTGATGGGGATGGCAAAGCCGATGTTATCAATGGAGGCGCTGGAAGAGGAGGAAGAGCTGGAATACTTGGCGTTGGTAATGCCCACAACCTCACCGTACATGTTGAACAGCGCGCCGCCGGAGTTGCCGGAGTTGATGGCGCAGTCCGTCTGGATCAGGTCCATGGTGGTGTTGTTGGACATGGTGACTTCCCGGTTCAGGGCACTGACGATGCCGGAGGTTTCGGAGAAGGTCAGCTCGCCCAGAGGATTGCCGATGGCCACCACATTGTCGCCCACGTTCAGCTTGTCGGAGTCGCCGATGACCACGGGGGTCAGGCCGGTGGCTTCGATCTTCAGCACGGCCACATCGTTGCTCTCATCGTAGCCGATGAGCTTGGCGTCATACTTGGTGCCGTCATAGGTGGAGACGGTGATGGAGGTAGCGCCCTCTATCACGTGGTAGTTGGTCAGGATATAGCCGTCATCGGAGAAGATGAAGCCGGAGCCTGCCGCCGCGCCGGTGGTGGTCTGGCCCCAGAAGTTGGTGGTAACAAGGCTGGTGACGATGCCCACGGTGGAGTTGACGTTGGCGGCGTAGACCTCCGCGCCGGTAAGCTCCTTGGAGGAATCGATCTGCTGCACCTGCAATGTGGAGGTTTCCCGGACGCCCTTCATAATGGTGGATACGCCGTCGGAATAAACCGTGGTAGGCTGGTTCCGGGTGGCAAGGGAACTGCCCAGGAACGCGCCGCCTACGCCGCAGCCGCCGCCCACAAGGGCGCAGCACAGAACCAGGGCCACAGCGCCCTTATGGCTCTTCTTCTCCTTCTTGGGGGTATGGGGCATGGGAGGCATTTGCTGTTCCGGCTCCTGACGGGGGGCCTCGGGCTGTTGCTGTTCATAAATGGAGTCATCATAATATTCAGACATGATCTTTGCAGCTCCTTTTCGCTGGTTTCTTTTCTTGTATGTCCATACTCTACCACCATATTCTGAAAGGAAGCTGAAAAGGAAACGAACATTTTGTGAATTCCGAAAATATCACGCGCCCGGTTTTCGGATAAAAAACGGGCAGAAGCCGCGTTTCCGCCGGCCTTATTACGCTTTCTTTCTCCGGAAGGGCCGCTTCGCCCAGAGACTTCTGCACCAGGCCCCAAACCGCAGCCGGGTCTGCTCGCACCAGTCGAAGACACGCTGGATGGCGAAGAACACCGTTGGGGTCATGACAAGCAGGGTGAACATGACCAGCCGTACCTCGTCCGTCCAGGCCCGCAGGTCCAGGATATCCCCCAGCAGGGTGAAGCACAGCACGATGCCCGCCGCCATAAGACACCACAGCAGCCGCCGGAACCAGTTAAAGGGCTTGCAGATCTGGTAAAGCACCAGCAGGCCCACAAAGGACAGAATGGCAGCGCAGATGGTGGAAACCTCGTCCTGGGGCAGGCTGAACACCAGCGAGAACAGCTGGCACAGCAGCACCACAAAGACGTTGGTCAGGCCGCCCGGGAATGCCCTGCGCAGAACGCCAGGCAGGAACCTTCCCCTGACCCGGTCGTACTTCGGCTCGAAGGTCAGAATGAAGGAAGGAATGCCGATGGTCATGGCGGAGATCACGGACAGATGGATCGGCTCCAGAGGGTAGGGCATGACCGTAAACAGGCTGATGACGGACAGAAACAGGGAGAAAATGTTCTTGACCAGGAACAGCGAGGCCGCCCGCTGAATGTTGTTGATGACCCGCCGCCCTTCGTTCACAACGCCGGGCATGGCGGAAAAATCGGAATCCAGCAGCACCAGGCTGGCCAGCTGGCTGGCCGCTTCCGCGCCGCTGGCCATGGCCACGGCGCAGTCCGCCTGCTTCATAGCCAGCAGATCGTTCACGCCGTCGCCGGTCATGGCTACGGTGTGCTTTTTCTTTTGTAGGGCCTCAATCAGGCTCTTTTTCTGCTGGGGCGTTACCCGGCCGAAAACCGTGTATTTCAGCGCGGCCTCCCGCAGCTGTTCCGGGGTCTCCAGGGTGGCGGCGTCTACGTACCGGTCGCTGTCCGGGATCCCGGCCTGCTGGGCGATCATGCTGACTGTGGCGGGGTTATCGCCGGAGATTACCTTCACGGTGACGCCCTGTTGGGTAAAGTAGGCGAAGGTCTCCTTGGCGTTGGGCCGCAGCTTGCCGGTAAGCAGTACCAGCGCCAGGGGTTCCACCTTTTCCGGGTCCAGCTTCCCTGGGGCCAGGGGGCCGTCATACCGGGCAACCAGCAGGACCCGGTAGCCCTTTTCCGCCCAGTCGCCAATATTCCAGATATCCTCCCGGTCGCCCAGCAGGAACTCCGGGGCACCTACCACATAGCTGCCGCTTTCCTCAAATTCGCAGCCGCTCCACTTGTATTCCGAGGAGAAGGGCACCCGATTGGTACATTTCAGGTCGCTTTCCCCGGCAAACAGCTCCTGCATGGCCTTGGCGGTGGCGTTGTCCGGCGCGCCGGAACCGTACATGGCCGTCAGAATGTCCTCCAGCTGCTCGGGCAGCAGCTCGTCTCCAAGAGGCAGAACATTTTCCACCTCCATGTCCGGCTCCGTAATGGTGCCGGTTTTGTCCACGCAGAGCACATCCACCCGGGCCAGAGCCTCGATGCTGTTCATATCCTGCACCAGCACCCGGCTTTTGCTGAGCTTCTGGGCGGATACCGCCAGGGCCACGCTGGTCAGCAGGTACAGCCCCTCGGGGATCATGCCGACCAACGCCGCCACGGTGCCCTCGGTGCTCTCCCGCAGGGGCAGCTTCAGGACCATGTATTCCTGCCGGAACAGGATGATGCCTACCGGCACCAGGGCCAGTCCCAGAAACAGGATCAGCCGGTCCAGGGACCGGGTCATTTCGGATTTCTTGGCCTGGGGATTGTGCTTGGCCTCCCGGGCCAGAGCCGCCGCGCCGCAGTTTTCGCCTACCGCCGTCAGCTCCACCCGGCCCCGGCCGGCCAGCACGACGCTGCCGGAATGGATCCGGTCGCCGGGCTGCTTTTCCACGCTGTCCTCTTCGCCGGTGAGCAGGGATTCATCCACATAGAGGGACCCTGTCCGCAGAATGCCGTCGGCGCAGATCTGGTCCCCCTGACCGAATTCCGCGATGTCGTCCCGTACGATGTCCTCCGGAGCGATATCCCGCAGGGATCCGTCCCGCACCACCTTCACGGGACGCCGGGCCACCAGCGACAGTTTGTCCACCGCCCGTTTGGCCCGGATCTCCTGAAAGATCCCAATGACCGTATTGACGACCACCACGCCCAGGAAGCCCATGTTCATGACCGTGGACTTGCCCACGATCAGCAGCACCGCCAGCACGATAAACACCAGGTTGAAAAAGGTCAGGGTGTGGCGCAGGATGATCTCCTTTTCGCTTTTGCCCGTGTCCCCGGTCTGGCCCGCACCCAGGCCATCCGCAACGCGCTGCTCCGCCTGGGCCGTGGTCAGACCCTGCATGGGGTCCGGATGCAGCAATTCTGTTTCTTCGTCCATATGATCTCCTTACTCCCCAAATTCCGGCAGGCCCGCGCCGCGCCGCCAGAGGATCAGCAGGCTGCCTTGCTCCACGGCGATCCGGGCTTTCTTTTCCGTGAAATGGTTGCTGACCCCCAGGGGAAAGCCGCTGGTCAGCGTACCGTGCTCCAATGTGTAATACAGACCTTCGATATCCACGCCCCGGGCGTCGGGTCCCATGCAGAACACGGAGATATCTCCCTGTTTTCCGGCCGGAAAAGAGACGCTTCCATCCTTGATTACCGCGGCGCAGAAGTCCTTTCCAATCAGGATTCCCCGGGCGCTCCGGTCCGCCAGATATTGCAGAGCCTGATAGTTTGCCACCGTATGGTCCAGCCGCGCGCCGTCCAGACCGCCGTAGATCAAAAACCGGTCATAGCCCTTGGATAGCCCCAGCTTGATGGCCAGCATGGAATCCGTGTCGTCCTTTTCCACGGGGAACACCTCTGCCCCTGTGGGGATGTAATGCAGGGAATCAAAATCCCCGATGATGGCGCTGGGCCGGATGCCCAGCCCTTCCGTATGCTTCAGGCCGCCGTCGGCGGCAATGATATAGTCGTTATCCGTCAGGGGCGCCGCCAGGCCGTCAAACCCCGCCGCGCAGAAGATCACGCACTCCTTCACAAAGGCCACTCCTTCCTTTCCCATAGTTTACCACACTTTCGCGGAAAGGAAAACAGGCAAAATGTAAAGTTTGCAAGAAAATGAGGCATTGCGCAAAAACGCAATGCCTGAAATTCAGCTTTCCATCTGCTTTCCCAGAAAGCCGGCCACGGCCCGGGTCAGGTTCTGGTCGCTGGGCAGCAGGGGCTGGTCGTTCTCCCCCAGCAGGAGCAGCACGCTGCCCATCAGGTCCCCCTGGGACAGAATGGGGGCCGCCGCCCCTAAGTGGTATTTTTCCTCCCCCTGGGCGGCCTGGATGGGACTGTCCCCGCTTTTGTAGAGATAGTTCTTCCGCTGCTCCATGAGCTTTTCCAGCTCCGGCGAATTGGGCTTGTCCAGCAGCTCCTTCCGGGGCGCGCCGTGCAGCGCGATGATCCCATCCCGGTCCGCAATGGCCGCAATATGCCCCGTGGCCGAGGAAATGGACTCGCACATCTGGGAGGCAAACTCCTGCAAGTCCCCCATGGGGGAGTACTTGCGGAAAATCACCCCGCCGTCCTTCTCCGTGTAGATCTCCAGAGGGTCGCCGTTGCTGATAACATTGACACGGAAAACCTTGTCCTCGTGGTTTTTAGAGGACTGAATCAGCATATTTTCGCTATTTTCCGTGCCTGACTTAAAATTTACGGCTGCCTCCGCTTCACTGACGTGGAGCAGCGCGTCAATGTCGCTGTGGAGCTGAATTTCCAGCCGGTCCTCAAAGACGTTGATGCGCTCGATCAGCAGTTCCAGGTCGTTGCGTTCCAGCTTCTCCTTGGAGAGGATGTCCTGGAACACCTCCATAGCCGTCTTAGCCGTTCGGTTCGCCTGAATGATGGTGTTGCGCTTGTCGGAGAGCATTTCGATCTGGTGATCCAGTCCTTCGATTTTCTTTTGCAGGTCCGCTTCCAGCTCATCGTAGGTCTCTGCCAAAAGCTCCTCCTGGTCCGGGTGCTTCAGAATGTCCCGGATGCGCTGCCGCTTGGTGGCCTTCAGCTCCTCCCGCAGCTCCTCCATGACCTGGGCCAGATGGTCGGCGGACTGCTCTGTTTCCACCACATCGGAATCCTGTCGTGCCAGTTCGGCGTTCAATTCCGCCAGCATGGAGCCGGAATTCTCCCGGATGCGCCGCACATAGATTTTCAGCAGTTCGTCCAGCTTGTCCACCCGGATATGGTGGGAGCTGCACCCGGAACGCCCCCGGCGATGGTAAGTGCCGCAGGTGTAGGCAGCGCTCAAGTCCTTGCGGCTCATGGCAAACATGGGGCTGCCGCAGTCGCCGCAGAACAGGAAACCGGAATACACATTGTCGTATTTCTTCACGCCCCGGTAATTGGCGGTGGTGCGCTTCTCCCGGAGGGCCCGCGTGGTGGCAAAAGTGCGATAGTCGATGATGGGCTGGTGGTGGTTCTCAATGACAATATGCTCCTCCTCGTCCCGCTTCACATCCTTGCCATTGATCTTGGCACGGGTGTATTTCGCCTGCCGAAAGGTGCCGATATAGAAATCATTGTCCAAAATCCCTTGGACGGTAACAATAGCCCAGGCCGCTTTCGTTTTCCGGGTGGTGGGTTCGCCTGCCGCCTCCTTGCGCATCTGCTCCGAAAGCCGCGGGGTGGGAATGCCCTGCTCTGTCAGGTAGTTGGCGATTTTTTTGTAGCCCCAGCCCTGGTTGTTGTACAGATCAAAAATCTTCCGCACAATTTCCGCTTCCGTGGGGACGACTTCAAATTCCTTTTGCTTGTTGATGATGTAGCCATAGGGGGCTGCGCACAGCCATTTCCCGTCTGCCTGCCGCCGCCGGATGACGTTCTTCACCTTCTTGCTGGTGTCAGTGACAGGCATCTCGTTGATTAAAAACTGAAACTGGATTTTCAGCCAGTCGTCGTCATTGGGAAAGTCGATGTTGTCCCCAATGGAAATGATCCGCACCCCCGCATCCCGCAGGTCCTCCAATTCCACAAGGCCCCTGGAATTCCGGCGAGAAAACCTGGAGAAGTCCTTCACCACCAGAATGTCATACTGGTGACGGATCAGGCCCTTGCGCATGGCCTGGTAGCCCTCCCGCTGCTCAAAGGTATAGCCGGAACGGTCCCGGTCCTCGTAAAAGGTCAGAGAACTGCCCGGAAAACGGCGGCTCACAAAGTCCTGGATGATGGCTTTCTGGTTCTCAATGGACACGTTGTCCCGGTCCAGCTCCTCATCCACGGAGATACGGCAGTAGCCCGCAATGTCAAAGGTTTCAGTCATGGTTATTCTCCCTTGAGGTATTTTTCGGTCTGGCGGTCAAACTCGGAGATGTACGCGGCATCCTGCTTCTTGCGGAATTCCTCATAAATCTCGCTGACCTTTTTCACCGCCGCCTCCCGTGAAATATGGCCCTTGCCGTCCAACACCTGGCGGCGGTTGTTGGTCAGAAACCGGTCCGTCTCTTTCAGCCAGTCCTGCATGGACATGAGCTGCTCGTCCTCGGCCATCAGCTCGGCATAGTCGATGAACATAGTCACCAGCCGGTTCAGCCGGGAAAGCTCCTTCTGATTCAGGTAGTTCTTAGCCACCAGCGTATCACTTTTCAGAATTTTCCCGTCCGGTGCCCCCTTCCAGGTGGTCAGGCCCATGGTGTGGCTGTCCAGGGTGGCCCGCTGGGAAATCAGCTCTGCCGCTGTCTTTCCGGTGACGGCATAGTGCAGCTTGTTCTGGACAAAGGCATAGAAGGCTTTCGTCGTCTCGCTGTTTTTGTCATAGTCATAGCTGCACTGCTCAAAGACATCCGCAATTTTCTGATAGGCCCGCCGCTCGCTGGCGCGAATTTCCCGGATGCGTTCCAGCAGCTCATCAAAGTAATCCTTGCCAAAGGGGCGGCCGTTCTTCATCATTTCATCGTTGAGAACAAAGCCCTTCTGGATGTACTCTTTCAGCGTTTTCGTCGCCCACTGGCGGAACCGGGTGGCCTTTTTGGAGTTGACGCGGTAGCCTACGGCGATAATAGCATCGAGGTTGTAGAAGTTTGCCTCATTCGTCTGGGTCTTTCCTTCGATTGCCCCGTGGGGAGTGGTTATTTCCATTTTGGAAACAACCATGGTTTCGTCCAATTCTTCATCTAAGAAGATGTTCTTCAAATGCTTGCTGATGGCAGGCACTTTGACGCCGAATAACTCTGCCATACCCTTTTGCGTCAGCCAGAAGTTTTCATCGTGAAATACCACATTCACAACTTCCTTTTCCGCGCCGTTCTGGTACAGCAGAATTTCGCCGCCTTTCACCATTTCCTCGCTCATATCGTTACATCTCCATATCATTATTTCTTTCTATTCATATTACAGATAATATTGTAACATAGTGCTTTGCATATTGCAAGGCAAAAAGAGAAAAAGCGGGAAAGATTTCTCCTTCCCGCCAGGTTCTCAGCGCTCCATGCCTGCCGCGCGCTGCTTCTTCTCCCGCTGCACAGCCAGTTCCGCACAGCGCTTTTTGTTATACGCCAGCAGGGCCAGGGTGCTTTCCTTCAAGTCCTCTTTCCCGGAGCGGAACACAGCCACCGTATATTTCTGCTGCTTCCATTGGGTGTACATGGGCTTCAGGCGATTTTGCAGCGCCTCGTCCCTGCTCTCCTTTTGACTCAGCCACACCTGCACCAGCTTTTTTGCATCATCCTGAATAATTTCCATGTTACTGCCCCCTTTTCTCCGAATGATTTCCAGAATTTTCTTTTTTAATACGAATAGGCGTGCTCCTTTCTACAGCAGGGAATCCTGCGCACACTGGTTTGTGAATCCTGTTTCCTGTCAATCCTCCCGCCGCTTCTGCCAGACAATCTCATAGCCCAGCACATCGGCAAGCTCCAGTGCTTCCCGGCAGCGCAGGGTTTGGTCGCTCAGCTTGACAGAAAAATTGGAATCGCTGTCACTCCATCCATACTCGGCGGAACAGGCTTCTACCGCTTCCTTCTGGGTGTAACCCGCAGCAATGATGTGAGATTGAATATCGCAGCGGACTCTGTTGATTTTTCTTTCCTTTTTCACGTTCGTTTCCTCCTGAATCAAATTCTGTTTTCTATGCGGTGACTTTGCTGTCCGGTGAATTTCCTTTGATTCTGAAAATCCCTCCATTTTCTTATTCGCCATATCCGGGTCACAGGTTGACCCGGCGAATGCAGCGATTTACGAACCAATTCGTCAGCCGGTGCAGTCCTTTCCCGTACTGCGAATTGGATTCACTCTTTGCTTCATCGCTTGTTGGTGCATTTCTCACAGGAAAGAGAAAACATTTTCGCTGTTTTCCAAGCCCTTTGTTTGCGTTCGTCACAGGATACCCATTTACCGGGTATCCCCGTGTATTCACTTTTCAAGGTGCAG
>CAVLCF010000071.1:0-3751 GCA_963661735.1 bacterium
TCAGACCATTACCTTCCTATTCTAACAGCTTAGGCAACGAGATGTCTCGGCTCGTTGCTGGCTGCCACTTTTCCGAGGCAAATATATTGTAACAGGAGGAAATATTATGAAAAAAAGATTGTTTATGATCCTTGCGTTTCTGATGCTGCTGTCTATGACGGCGTGTGGTCAGAAGCCTCCGGAGAGCACGGAGGCAAGCACCACGGAACAGGAGACGGTGCAGGAGACCGCCCATAGCTATGTGGAAATAATGCCATCCCCCGATAAATACACCTGGTATCTGAAGGACTACTATGGAAAGAATCTGGCAAGCATTGGAGATGTCCACCATGACAGAAGCATTACGGAAGACTATGGCGCGGGTGAAATACGTTTTGTTCTATATACGCCGAACGGAGAATATGTGGATGTCAAGAATAAAGACAGTCTGAAAAAATGGTGGGTTATTGGCCAGAGTATTGCACCGAACACCCAAATCAAATATATATTCCATACCGATGATGATGGAATGGAGTCTGATTACTACGTCTTGTCCCAGAATATTGAGGAAGTGATTTTAGCGTTGGCCCCGGTCGGCGAGCAGGCGGAGACGCCTGCTTTTACGCAGATTAAATCGTCTCCCGATCAGTACACGAAATATGTCTATGACTATGTGGGAAGGAATCTGACGCAATGCGGAATTAAGCCCGGATATGGAGGGTTATATCAACAGCAGGGACGAGCAGAAATCCACTTGATCGTTAACGGAGAGAATGGGTACTATGTAGATGATTCGGACTGGGATGATATGAAGAATTATGTTGTTACGAGGCAGAGCATTGCGCCAAACACAGAAATAAAGCTTACGTATCGAATGGATGATGATGGGACGGAATCTCAGTACTACATTCAGACACAAAGCATTGAGGAAATTGAACTCTATGCCGCCAGAATCACGGAGGAAGCAGCGGATTTTGCGGAAACGGACGAATTTGCAGACAACGGTGAGGGGCTGGCAGGACAAGGAACTGAGACATCCGAGGACCTGACAGAGGAGGCGGAAGAAACTGTGGACCCGGAATTCAAGGCAACCATGGACAGCTGCGAAGCTTTCTTCAATGCGTATGCAGAGTTCATGAAAAAGTATCAGAACAGTGACGATCCTTCCAGTATGATGACAGAGTATGTCTCCATCATGTCCCGGTATACGGAAACGATGGAGGCATTGGACGAGATCGACACAGACGATCTTTCGGACGCCGATATGCTGTATTATATGGAGGTGATGCTGCGGATTCAAAAGGAACTGGCGGGGATCCAACAGTCCGAAGAATAAAATCGTTATTCTTCGGAGGGAGTAATATGGAGCTGTCCACTTTTCCAAATGGATGGCTTCTTTCCTTATAAATAGAGTGGAAAGTGAATTGACATAGCATTTATTTTGCTTTATAATTTATATTGTATCTACAATTCGTTCTTCATTTGCAGATTGGAGGAAATCAAATGGCAGAGGAGAAGAAAAAGAATAGAAACGGACTTGGGAAAATTGACGTTCAGCATATAACGGATGGAATTGGAAAAGCGGTATCTTCCGCCGCGGATACGGTAGGAAATTCTGCCGTTGCAGTGGTGGAGAAAACCAAGGAGGTCGCGACGAAATCACAGCAGGCCGTTTTTAACGCAATTGACCAGAACGGCAACGGCGAAATTGATATCGAAGATGTCATTATTATGGGGCTAAAAGTCCCTGGAATCCGCATCAACCGTGAAGCTTTTCTGAGAAAAGAGTTTCAGTCGAAATTTCCACAGGACACAATCGACGATGCAATTGCATTTAATCCACTCCACGCAAACATTCCGACAAAAGCAATCGATGAAATTGCGGATGAAGTGATTAAATACGAGAGAAATTGTGTTTCCGGTATTTCTGTGGCGTTGGGTATGCCCGGCGGTGTTGCTATGGCAGCTACAATTCCTGCTGATATTGCACAATACTATGGGTATATGCTTCGTGCTACGCAGAAGCTCATGTATTTGTATGGGTTTCCTGAAATTGATTTGGAAGAGAAGGGGCAGGCGTTTGACTCCGGAACAATGAATATTCTGATTATCTGTTTGGGGGTTATGTATGGTGCCGCCGGAGCAGGCAATGCGTTGAAGGTAATGGCCAAAGCGCTTGCTGCTGGGGTTGAAAAGCAACTCCTACGCAAGGCTCTTACAAAGGGAACGATCTACCCGATTGTGAAGAGCGTTGCAAAGTGGTTCAGTGTGAAGATGACGAAAGAAGTATTTGCCGGATTCTTCAAAAAGGCAATTCCTGTTGTGGGCGGGATTGTTGGAGGCGGAATTACATTCCTGTCATTCAAACCGTGCTGCGATAAGTTAAAAGCATCCTTGCAGAATACAATGCTCAGTAATCCGCACTATAAACCTACTGAATACGAGGAAAACATGATTATTGAGTAAGCTTTTTCGAGGGCTGTTGGAAAAAAGCGGCGAATATTTCTGGCAGAATGCATACAGGCCCGGCAGGTATTTGCGCTTGCCGGGCCTGTATGCATATGACCGCTTGACATTTCCTATGGATGCCGCTATGATAAGAACAGAGGGTGCCGCAGAAGTGCGGCATTCTCAAGGATTGCAAGTTAGCAAGAGCTAACTTCTGGCCATACAAAATAAAAGTCTAAGGAGGCGGCGGGGCGAATATCCAGGAGCTGTTGAAAAAGTGCCCTCAGGGTGCAGTCAGAGAAATTGATTATTCTACAGTCAGTGTGGAGAAAGCGCGGAAGCACAACGCTGCCACGATCTGGGAAGGACGCTGCGAGGTGTGGCAGGGCTGTGCGTAACCGCCGAAAGGAGAAATGAGCTATGAAAATGCACGAACGGAATGAAAACGCCGCCAAAACGGCATTGCTGATCCACCCTATGCTGTCCTCAGCGGAGGGCGTCGAGCAGTGTGTGACCTCTTATTGGGGGGAGGATGTGCATTGCTTTCTCCCGGACTTGTCTGCCCATGGTGAAGTGGCAGCCCAGACCTACGTCAGCGCCGCGGAGGAGGCGAAAGCCATTCATGATTACCTGGCGGAGCACGGTTGTACCCATCTGAACCTGGGCTTTGGGGCTTCCCTGGGCGGTGTGGTGCTGTTTGAACTGTTGAAGTTTACCGATCTGACCTTTGACCATGTCTTTTTCGAGGGCGTCAGCTTCTATGAGCGGGCGCCGGTGCTGAATTTTATCCTGTCCCGGGTGTTCCTGGGCAAGCACCGGAAGGCCGTCAGGGATCCGGAGCTTTCCAGACGGAAGATGAGCGAAATCTATGGTGAGATTGCCGGTCCGGCTATGGCCCAGCGGTTTATCGCCATGAACGAACCCAGCATCCGCGGCATGATCCGGGACTGCGCCTATGTGCGCCTGCCGGAGCTGTCCCCGGAGATGCAGAAGATCTGCGTATTTGCCTATGGAGAAAAGGACGCGGACTTGAAGCAGTGCAGAAAACTGCTTCCCGCCAAGTATCCTGATGCAAAGCTGGAAGTCTGGCCGGGCTATGCCCACTGTGGGCGGATGACGGGAGATTCCGAAAACTACGCCGCCATGCTCGAGCAGTACATGGCGTGATTCCGATACAATAAGCGAAATACAGCGCCCACCGGTTTGGTGGGTGCTCAGTGTGTCAAAGAAGCCTCGCAGAGTTTGCCGACAGAAGTCGGCAAATAAGGGAACCTCTGATTTAATCAAAGCTACCATCCCGCTGCCGGATATGGTATAATAGAGC
>CAVLCF010000072.1:0-45326 GCA_963661735.1 bacterium
ACTCCCCGAATGAGAACGGATAAATTACAAACTCCACATACCGACCGCCCAAATAGGTCGCAAGCTCACCGGACAGCAGCTTTGCATTAGAGCCTGTAATGTAGATGTCACAATCCAGCGAGACGCGGAGAGAGTTGATGCACTTTTCCCAGTCCTTGACCTCCTGAATCTCATCGAAAAAGAGGTAGACCTTGCCGCCAATCTCCTTGGCGCGTTTGGTGATCTCGTCGTGCAGCGCCTGCGCGGTTTGCAGGTGGGAATAGCTCATATCTTCAAAATTGATGGAGATAAACTGCGTCGGGCTGACGCCGGACTCCGTGAGTTCCTGCTTGATCAGCTCCAACATGACCGACTTCCCGCAGCGGCGGATACCGGTCATGACCTTGATCAGCTCTGTTCCGATAAACGGACGGATACGGCTCATATACAGTTCGCGTTTGATCATAGCTCTAAGCCTCCCTTTCCGTGGGTGACTATAGTATAGCGCACTTACAGGTGAATTTCAATGGCGAAATTGTGAATTCATAAGTTATAACTGATAAAATACAAAATTCGACAAAAAATTCAGATAAGCTTTAGCAGAATGAGCACGGCTCTCGTAAATGTCGATTACGTCCTTAAACTGATGCCCAATGACGTTATAAAGGCGTGGAGTAACTTATATTGGGATGGAAAAGCAAGCGGCGTACTGACGATATTTTCTCAATATTTGCCCTGAAATGCAGCAAAGAAATGAAACAACCATCGGCATATCCGTTGGGCGGTCATGCCGATGGTTGTGTACTTCATCAGAATTTTCACTCAATTTTTGGGCCAGTAGCAGTGCGTCACTTTCGCACCTGCAATCCGATTCTCCATACACCGTTTTTATACCATTCCGGTGTGAAGTAGGCGCAGTGCGTGCATACAAAAGTGCTTGATCCCTGCTTCGTCGCAGAGCTTATATAAGCGGATATTATGAAAATTATAGCATATAACGCTCCTTTCCTCAAGGCGTTGCGTAAAAAAATTCTCCGCCTGTTTGTAAATTTTTCGGAACCGCTTATATCACCGGTTTCTCACGAATGAACTGTAGAAGAAACTGTTGACACAGCCACAAACCGGCGCTACTATTTCTACAGGAGGTGTTCCTATGGACAAGATCGAAACCCTGCGCCAATGGGTCAAGGAGAGCAAGAACATCGTTGCCTTTACGGGGGCGGGCGTAAGCACAGAATCCGGCGTTCCGGATTTCCGGAGTGTGGACGGGCTTTACAGCCAGAAGTTTGAATATCCCCCGGAGACCATCATCAGCCACAGCTTTTATCTCCGGAACCCGGAGTATTTCTTCCGTTTTTACCGGGAGAAGATGATGCCTATGGACGTGGAACCCAATATTACCCATGTTACCCTGGCCCGGTGGGAGCGGGAAGGGAGGCTCCTGGCGGTGGTGACGCAGAATATTGACGGGCTGCACCAGAAGGCCGGCTCCAAGCGGGTTTATGAGCTCCACGGCTCCATTCTGCGCAATTACTGCACCCACTGCGGCAAGTTTTTTCCCGCGTCCTTTGTAAAGGACTGTGACGGCATTCCCCGCTGTGATTGCGGCGGCATTGTGAAGCCGGATGTGGTGCTCTATGAGGAAGGGCTGGATGAGAAAACCGTGGAAGGAGCCGTCAATGCCATTGCCCGGGCAGACCTGCTGCTGGTGGCGGGCACCAGCCTGACCGTGTACCCCGCGGCGGGCTTCCTGCGCTATTACCGGGGAAACCGCCTGGTGCTCATCAACCGGGATCCCACGCCCTATGATGACAGGGCGGACCTGGTCTTCCACGAGAGCCTGGGCAAGGTCCTGGGAGAATTACAGGATATTTGAAGGAAACGTTAAAAAACTGTTGACAAATGGGATCCGCTGTTGTATAATACCAGAGCTGTCGGAAGACAGCGCTTGGTATGCGCCTCTGTAGCTCAGTAGGTAGAGCAGCGGACTGAAAATCCGCGTGTCGTTGGTTCGATTCCGACCGGAGGCACCAGTTGTCCAGTCCGTAAGGCTGGACAATAGATGCGGGTGTAGCTCATCCGGTAGAGCGCCACCTTGCCAAGGTGGAGGTAGCGAGTTCGAGCCTCGTCACCCGCTCCAGAATGAAAAGAGATCTGCGAAAGCAGGTCTCTTTTTGTTTCGGCCGGATAGGGCGAACAGGAGGGACGGCGTTTTTGCCGTCCCTCGCAATGGCTTGAGGTGGTTACTTTCCGTCGTCGATCCGCAGGTGATTCTTCGCCAGAGCCTTGCGGATGGCCAGGAACAGGATGGGGGCGAAGATGATGGCGACAACGGCGTTAAATACTGTCGCGGGAAGCTTGCCGACTACATCCAGCGCAGCGGCGGAGGGTTCCCAGCCCTTGACGTAGGTGCCCTTGATGTAGCTTTTCAGCAGGTACAGCAGGGCATAGGCAACGGCGCCGGCAGCGGAACCCAGCAGCGCTTTCACATAGCCCGCGTCCTTCTTGCCGAAGCGGACAATGAGGCCGGGGAGCAGACCGTAAATACCCTTCATCAGGAAGGTCAGCCATGCCTCGGAAATATAGATGGGGTCAAACATGTCGAAGATGGCAGAGCCAAGACCGGCAGCCAGGCCGCCCAGCCAGGGGCCCAGCAGCAGGCCGGACAGGGCGCAGAAGATATTGCCCAGATGGAACGAAGTGGTACTGCCGATGGCAAGGGGAAGCCGGACCCGAAGTGCCGAACCGGCTACGACCAAAGCGGCCATCAGTGCGGTAAAAACGATTTTTCTGGTGGATAATGCAGATTTCTTTTCCATTGTGTTTTCCTCCCGGAATTGAATGGTGCTATTATAGCAATATCTGGCCGCAAAAAAAGCACCAGAATAGTATTGAAAAATGGGGCCAGATAAATCGAAATTGGTAAAGATAAAGAAGGGAATGGGATATACAGATTTCTGAAAAGGTGTTATAATGACCTTATAGGGTAAGCCCTGATTCCATTCTCAAATTTCAAAGAAGAAAGGGAATATATTATGAGACTGATTCGCGCCAAGGATTATGAGGACGTCAGCCGTAAGGCTGCCAATATTATTGCCGCGCAGATCCAGCTGAAGCCCGACTGTGTGCTGGGGCTGGCTACCGGCAGCAGCCCCGTGGGTACTTACAAACAGCTGATTGAGAAATATGCGTCCGGCGATCTGGACTTCTCTCAGGTCCATACCGTCAATCTGGATGAATATGTGGGCCTGACCAAGGACCACGACCAGAGCTACGCCTACTTTATGCGTACCAATCTCTTTGACCATGTGAACATCGACCAGGCCAACTGCAACATCCCCAACGGCATGAATCCCGATGCCGAGGCGGAGTGCGCCAGGTATGATGCCGTCATTGACAGCTTCGGCGGCGCGGATCTGCAGCTGTTGGGTCTGGGACCCAACGGACACATCGGCTTCAACGAGCCGTCCGACGCATTCGTTAAGAACACCAACAAGGTCAAGCTTACCGATTCTACCATCAACGCCAACCAGCGCTTCTTCGAGAAGCGTGAGGATGTTCCCACCCATGCCTACACCATGGGCATCGGCGGCATTATGAAAGCAAAGCGGGTCCTGCTGGTGGTCAACGGTGTCAATAAGGCCCAGGCCGTAAAGGATTGCTTCTTTGGCCCCATCAGGCCCCAGGCGCCCGGCTCTATCCTGCAGCTGCACCCCGACTTTACGCTGGTTGCCGATGAGGCGGCCCTGTCCCTGGTGAAGGATCTGCTGTAATCTCCCCATAAATATGCGCTTTGCCCCTTGCCGGTTCCGGCAAGGGGCATTTTTTAGATCTTTCTTCCCGTATTCAGGTCAATTTGATTCCGCAGAGGCGTTCCGGCCAGGAAAGCCTTCAGATTTTCCGCGGCAATGCCCAGAATCCGTTCGTGCGTCTCCGGCAGATGGTACCAGCCGGAAATGTGAGGGGTCAGTACCAGGTTTTTTGCATCCCACAGGGGATGATCCTTTGGCAGGGGCTCCGGCTCCGTCACATCCAGTCCGGCCCCTGCCAGATGGCCGCTGTTCAGGGCATTGGCCAGTGCGCGGGAATCCACAGCGGAGCCCCGGCCTACGTTCAGAAAGTAGGCGCCGGGTTTCATTTTGGCAAAAGTTTCGGCGTTGAAAATATGGGTGGTGTCTGCCCCGCCGGGCAGGCAGGAGGCCACGATGTCCGCATCCTTCAGGCAGTTGTCCAGACTGTCCATCTGATAGAGGGCATCCAGGTATTCCGGCTTTTGCCCTTTTCCGCGGCGAATGCCGGTGACGGTGCTCCCCAGTAGGTGCATCCGCTTGGCAAATTCCCCGCCCAGATCCCCCAGGCCTACAACCAGCGTTTTGGAGCCGCAGATGGAGGTAACGGTGCCCTCATCCTTCCACAGGTGTTGCTGCTGGTTGGCTCCGTAAAGGTGCAGTTTCTTCATCAGTTCCAGCAGCATAGCCAGCATGTGTTCTGAGACGGCAAGCCCGTAGGCACCGGTAGCGTTGGTCAGAAGACAGTCTTTTGGCAAGACCTCCGGATAACCGTCTGTTCCGGCGGTGTTCAGCTGGATCCATCGCAGCTTCCGGGCACGTTTCAGCATGACAGGGGGCACATTTCCAAGAATGATATCCGCGTTCTCAACAGCTGCTTCCGTTGGATTCATTTCATAGGTGAAATGCGCCTCGGCTGCGATTTTTTCCAGCATTTCCCGATGACGGGGCTGGGTTGGAATGGTGACAAGAATTTCACGCATCTTCATTTCCTCCTGCTTTACCGATGGTCATGATATCATAGGGCGTGGTCTGGTAGACGAAGTAGTTCAGCCAATTGGAAAAGAGCAGGTTCGCGTGGCCACGCCAGCGGACCATAGGAGGCTGGGTGTCGTCATCGTTCGGATAGTAGTGGACGGGTACCTGGATGGGCAGTCCCTGGTTCTTGTCCCGCAGGTATTCCTTTTCCAGGGTATCCGGGTCGTATTCCGCGTGACCGGTTACAAAAATCTGACGCCCATGCTTGGTCATGACGGCATAGACCCCTGCTTCTTCAGAGGAGGCCAGAACGCGCAGCTCCGGATGCGCTTCAATGTCCTCCCGGAAAACCGTTGTGTGCCGGGAATGGGGGGCGTAGAAAATGTCGTCAAAGCCCCGCAGCAAGATGGCGCGCTTGTAGTCCGCCGTGTGGGGAAAGACGCCGAAGAGCTTCCGGGGCAGCTCGTGTTTTGGAATACCATAGTGGTAGTAAAGCCCCGCCTGGGCGGCCCAGCAGATATGAAAGGTGGAGTGGACGTGGGTTTTGCTCCATTCCATGATCCGGCACAGCTCCGGCCAGTAGTCCACTTCTTCAAAGGGCAGCTGCTCTACCGGGGCTCCGGTAATGACCATTCCGTCAAATTTTCGTTCTTTGATTTCGTCAAAGGTTTTGTAAAAGGACAGCAGATGGTCGGCGGAAGTGTTTTTCGCCGTGTGGGAGGTGGTGTGCATCAGCTCCAGATGCACCTGCAGGGGCGTATTGCCCAAAAGGCGGCTGAGCTGGGTTTCCGTGACGATCTTTGTGGGCATCAGGTTCAGCAGCAGAATTTCCAGAGGCCGGATATCCTGTGTGACGGCTCTCGTCTGGGGCATCACGAAGATATTCTCCTGCTGCAAAACACCGGCGGCGGGCAGATCATTGGGTATTTGAATGGGCATTGGTTCCCTCCTGGGTATTATCTAAGAAAGACACCTGCAGGCCCAAACATACAGGGCCTTGCAGGTGTCTGGCATCCCCGGTGCGATTCGAACGCACGACCTTCCGCTTAGGAGGCGGATGCTCTATCCTGCTGAGCTACGGAGACTTATAACCAAGCTATTTTACTTGAGAAAATTCAAATTGTCAAGCAAGAATCGGCACATTTTTCGCGGCCCATGGCATATACTGTCCAATAGTTTTTGCAGAAAGGAGAACATGCCGTGGAACGCGCGCGTACTGTATTGGAGGATCTGGATGATCTGATTTTTGAAGACTCCGACGGCGGTCCCAGCGACCGCTGAGGGGTTCGGGGCTGCCTGGGGCAGCCCCGTATTTTCATGTCAGCAGCCCCAGCAGGGCAGAGAGGACAATAACCTTCGGAACGCTCCATTTCCGCCTTGCCAGCAGATAAAAGGCGATCAGGGCCACGGCGGCGGTCCGCCAGGAGAAGACGCCGTTTACCAGATAATTGGTGCGGCTCAGGTCGATCATGACGGCCGCAATGATACCCAGTGCCGCGGGACGGACGCCCGTCATAATATTTTTCAGCGCGCGGCTGTTCTTAAACTTCTCAAAAAACACAGCCGCCAGAGCGCACAGTGTAAATGTGGGGGCCAGAACGCCCAGAACAGAGATGATGGCGCCCAGAATACCGGCCACTCGCATTCCGGCAAAGGTGGCGCAGTTCAGCCCCAGAGGACCGGGGGTCATTTCCGCAATGGCGATGATATCGGAGACCTCCGAAACGTTCATCCACCCGTGGCTGACCATTTCCTCATTGATGAGCGGCACCATGGACATGCCGCCGAAGCTTGTAAAGCCGATCTGACAGAAGCTCCAGAAGAGCTGGAAAAGAACCGTCATGCTTCCGCCTCCTTCCATTTGCCCATGATAAGCCCGGCCGCAATTGCCAGAACGATCACCAGAACGCAGTTGACGCCCAGAAAGGCGTTCAGAATGCAGGCGACGATCGCAATGACGTAGCAAATTTTTGTGGGAAAGGCCCCCTCTCTGAGCTTCAGAGCGGCAACCAGAATAATGGGCACCACGGCGGCACGGACACCCTGGAGCATTTTGGCGATCCAGACGTTATCCTTAAACATGGTATAGCAGTAGGTCAGTACAGAGAGGATAATCATAGGAGGCGTGACCATGCCAACGGTTGCCGCAATGCCGCCGAGCACTCCGGCCTGACGGTGGCCAAACAGATAGGCCACGTTGCCGATCATGGTGCCCGGCAGGCTGCGGCCCACACTGACGATGTCCAGCAGCTCTTCGGCGGTCAGCTCATGCTTTCCGTCCACAAAATCCTTCTGCATCTGGGCCACAATGCTCCAGCCCCCGCCGAAGGTAAACCAGCTGATGCGGAAGAAGTAAAAAAACATCTCCCAAATCCTTTTCAGAGTAACTTTCTTCATACTTCGCTTCCTTTGCGGTTTTCTTTGCCGATAGTATAGCATATTTCAGGCTATATGGGAAGCAAAAAGCCTTCCGAAAACCGGAAGGCTTTTTGAGACGTCTTGCGGGCCTTCCCAGCACAGCCCAACGCCGGATATGTTCTTTTGCCGGGAGCAGCCAATCCACCAACCGGCCGCTCCCGGCGGGGCTGTCCATGTCAGACAGCCGTAATATTGAAGCTTACAGGGGTATAATGCCGACCACAATGGCGAACAGCATGCACAGGATGGAGAAGCCCCAGACGTACAGGAAGCTTGCCTTGATGTGATCCTCGATCTCCACATCGGCCAGACCGGTGCCCAGCAGGGTAGCGGGGACCATGGGGCTGATGAAGGTAGCGCAGTTCCGGCAGACGACCATAGCCACGGCGATGGGCAGAGGCTCTACGCCGAAGCTCTGGCCGATGGCCATAATGACGGGCAGCATGCCGAAGAAGTAGGAGTCGGTGTCGAAGGCCAGGGCCAGAGGCACGGACAGAATGCCGATGACCAGAGGCAGATGCTGGCCAATGGCGGCGGGCAGGATGGACTGAATGATACCGGCCAGGCAGCGGACAACGCTGGGCACGTCAACTTCCATGACCTTCACACCGGCAGCGGTCAGGCTGCCGTCCTTCATGATGAAGGAGGTGGTCAGGATGCCCATCAGGACGGCGGCGCCCATCAGGGTGGAGCACATCATCAGAGCGGGACCTGCATGCAGGTTGATGATCTTCTTGTGCATCTTGGCGGTGAAGCCGTAGTTCACAAACAGAGCGATGGAAACGCCCAGCATAAAGGGAACGTAAGAGGGGAAGACATCCCAGATCAGCATGGCAATGACCGCAATGGTCAGAATCAGGTTGAACCAGAACAGCTTGGGACGGGCCAGCTCCTGCTCCTCCTGAGACTTGCTCTCGGCCAGGTCCAGGGTAGCGCCGGCAGGCAGTCCGGCGCCGCGCTTCTTCTCCTGGAAGCCGGTCAGCACAGCGTGGGCCAGGGCCAGGACGATGCCGAAGATCTGGATGGGAATGATGGTGTTCCACAGTTCACCGGCCTCCATGCCCAGAACGGTGGCGGCGCGCATGGTGGGACCGGCCCAGGGCATCAGGTTCAGAACGCCCATGGCCAGCACGGCGATCCGCAGCAGGCTGGTGGGACGCATGTTCATCTTCTTGTAGATGGGCAGCATAGCGGGCACCACAATGCAGAAGGTGGAAGCGCCGCCGCCGTCCAGGTGGCCGATCAGGGCAATGACGCAGGTCATGACGGCAACGCCCACAACATTGTTGCCGATGAGCTTCAGCAGCCTGCTGATGATGACGTCAAACATACCGGCGTCAGTCATGATGCCGAAGTACAGCACGGAGAACACGAACAGGGCGGCGGTAGGCGCGGTGGAGTTAAAACCGGCCTTGATCATAGCCGCCAGGTTATCAAAGGTAAACCGGCCGCCCAGGACCAGGATCAGGCCCAGGATGGCAGGATAGACAATAAAAGCAATCGCGGGCTGGGTCTTGCTCTTGAACAGGGTCACAACGATTGCGACGATCGTCACCAGACCGAGCAGGCCAACAATGGTATCACTCATTCTCGAAATTCCTTTCTCATTTAACGATAATGAACAAATGGCGCTGGGAATTCGTAACAAAAAGGGGGGCTTTTGCCCCCCTGAATGTCCTTACAGAGACAGGGGCTTGATCTTGCGGACTACGTCCAGAATGGTTCCGTCCCGGGCTTCCAGCACGGCGACCACCTTGTCCTCCCACTCCAGGTCGTCGGGACGGCCCACCAGGGAGTAGGCCTTTTCCTTCAGGCTCTCAATGGAGACATGAGGAATACCCGCGTTGTCCAGACACTCGATGAGGTCGGGACGCAGGGGGTTCACGGCGATACCGTAATCCGTTACCAGGACGTCCACGCAGTCGCCGGGGGTGGTGACGGTAACGACCTTTTCACACACGGTAGCCATACGGCCGCGGGTCAGAGGCGTCACGATGATGCAGACCTTGGAACCGGCAGCGGTATCGGGATGGCCGCCGGGGGCGCCGCGGAGCACGCCGTCAGAGCCGGTCAGCACATTGACGTTGAAGCCGGTGTCGATCTCCAGAGCGGCCAGCACCACGAAGTCCAGCTTGTTGACAAAAGCGCCCTTGTTGGCGGGGTTGGCGTACTGGGAAGCGGACATCTCAAAGTGGTTGGGGGTCTGGTTGATGGAGTTGACGGCGTCCAGGTCGAAGTCCTGCACATCGATGACCTTACCGACCTTGCCCTTCTTCAGCAGCTCCACCATGGGGCCGCAGATGCCGCCGATGGCCCAGCCCATTTTGATGTTACGCTCGTCCATGTACTTCTCCAGGAACAGGTTGGCAGCCAGAGAGGGGCCGCCGACGCCGGTCTGGAAGGAGAAGCCGTCCTTGAAATAGGGAGTGGAGGCGATGACCTTGGCCACGTTCTCGGCCATCATCAGATCCCGGGGGTTCTGGCTGATGCGGGCAGCGGCGGAGGCGATCTTCTTGGGGTTGCCGATGGAGTCAACCACCACAACGGCATCCACGTCAATGGCTTCCACGGAAGCGGGCATATTGGGGAAGTCAACCAGGCAGTCGGTAACGACCACCACATGATCGGCATACTTGGCGTCGGTCATGGCGTAGCCCATGGAACCGCAGTTGGACTTGCCGCCGATGCCGCGGCAGTTGCCCACGCAGTCGGAGGTGGGAGCGGCCACGAAAGCGATATCAATGTGGACCTCACCGGCCTCAATGGCCCGGGGACGGCCGCCGTGGGAACGGATGATGGCGGGAGTCTTCAGCTTGCCCGCGGAAACGACTTCGCCCATCCGGCCGCGGATGCCGGAGGTCTGGATGCCGATGACCTTGCCCTCTTCGATGTAATCCGCAATGGGATCATGGGCGCTGCCCAGGGAAGTGGCCGCAATGGTCAGGTCCTTCAATCCCAGCTCTTCGATGGCAGCCTTCATGACCATGTTCACCACATAATCGCCGTCGCGCAGATGATGATGGAAGGAGAAGGTCATGCCGTCCTTGGCGCCGCACTGCTTCAGGGCATCCACCAGAGACGCAACGATTTTGCTCTCTTGGGGCTTCTCGTAGCGGCGGGTGGTAGGGGCAGCCTTATGCAGGTACTTGCCGTCCATATAGTTCTTACCCTGGTAAACCTCTTTGCCGTTTACCAGCAGTTCATCAGGAATTTCTCTGCCTACTGCGTTAATCATACCAGATCCCCCTCATACATACCGCAGGCCTTCGCCAGACGCAGCGTACGCTCCGCGCCGGGAATGAAGGCGATATCGATCATCTTGCCGTTGACGGTGAACACGCCGATACCGGCAGCGGACTGCTCCTTATAAGCGCGGACAATGGCCTCGGCCTGCTTGACCTCTTTCTCGGTGGGCGCGAAGACCTCGTGGACCAGCCGGATCTGCTTGGGGTTGATCAGGCTCTTGCCGTCAAAGCCCATGGCCTTGTTCTGAAGCACCTCAGCTTTGAAGCCCTCGTTGTCGTCCAGATCGGTGAACACGGTGTCGAAGCACTGGATACCGGCGGCACGGGCGGCCAGCAGCATCTGGCCCCGGGCGGCCAGCATGTCCACGCCGTCAGGGCTGAACTTGGTCTGCATGCACTTGCGGAAGTCGCCGCCGGAAATGGCGACGCCGAACATCCGGTCAGAGGCGGAGCAGATCTCGTAGGCGTTCAGAATGCCCTTGGGGCTTTCCAGAGCGGCCATCAGCAGGGTCCGGCCCACTTCCATGCCGAATTCCTTCTCGGCAGCCTCCACGGCGGCCTCAACGGTGTGGACATCCTGGGCGCTCTCGCACTTGGCGATCCGGATGCCGTCGGCGCCGCCGGCTACGCAGACACGGATGTCTTCCTGCCAGTGGGGGGTGTCCAGACCGTTGATACGGACAATGACCTCAGTGGAGCCATAGTCAATGGTGGTCAGGGCGTGGTACAGGGAGAACCGGGCGGCGTCCTTCTGATTCTCCGCCACGGCGTCCTCCAGGTCCAGCATGATGGAGTCGCAGCCGTAGATGTAAGCATCCTTGATAAGGCCGGGCTTCTGGGCGTTCATGAACATCATGGTTCTGCGCAGGCGGAACCGTTCGGGCTTGGGTCTTCTGATCATCTGATGGCACCTCCCCAGGGAATATTGGCGCTGGACGCGTCACAGCTGCGGAACACGGCGCATTCGACCCGCGCCTTCAGGGTGCAGTCCAGAGCGCCTTTGTCCACAACGGTCACGTGGGCGTTTTTGACGTCCAGACGCTCCAGAGTCTCCAGGATCGTGGCCTTGATCTGACGGCCATACTGGTTCATAACGCTGCTGGAAAGCTCCAGCTGAATGCCGTCTTCGCCGGGTTCGACGGTGACCATGGCATCGCTGGATTCCAAAGTGCCTGCTGCGGCAGATTTCAGAATTTCCATGTTGATCCTCCCTACGTTTTTTATCTTTTTTTGGTGACAATAAGATAACATAGGAAAATCCCAAATTCAAATACTTAATTCTTTATCCAAGTATAATCTCTGTCGAATATTCCCGGGAAAATGCTTGACATCCATAAAAAATCTTTTATAATCGGTATTGTTAAGGACCAATAGATTTCGTGAAAATGCTGTAAAAAAGTGGTGAAAATTATATGAATATGAAGCAGGCCATGTATTTCAAGACCATTGCCCAGTATGGGACCATTACGGCAGCCGCAAAGCAGCTCTATATCAGCCAGCCCTCCCTGAGCCAGACCCTGCGCCAGATCGAGGATGAAGCGGGTACGCCGCTTTTTGACCGCAGCACCTCCCCCTTCCACCTGACCTATGCCGGAGAGCGGTATCTCAAGGCCGTAGAGGCCATGCTGGAGATCGAGACCCGGCTGAAGGAGGAAATCGAGAGCATCCGCCGGGATGACGGCGGCCGGCTGCGGCTGGGCATCAGCGTCACCCGGGCCATACAGGTGCTGCCGGACGTGATCCCCATTTTTACAAAAGCCTATCCCAATGTTACCATCGAGCTGACCGAGGCGGCCTCTGCCAGCCTGGAGGGGCTGCTGCAAAAGGGGCAGATCGACCTTGCCCTGGCGGCGTTGGAAGCCAACGAGGCCAATATCGCCTATGAACTTATTGAAAAGGAATCCATCGGCATTCTGGCGGGGAAGGACAGCCAGCTGGCCCAGCTGGTGCCCTCCGGCACGCCCATCGGTCTGGAGATCGTGGAAAAGGAGGCGTTCGTATCTCTGGACAGTTCCCATTCCTCCCGCATTATCCAGGACCGCCTGTTCCGGCGCTACAATATCCGGCCCAAGATCCTTCTGGAGACGTCCTCTCTGGAGGTTGCCCGCCGGGTGGCCCTGAAAAGCGGCGCGTGCATGGTCCTGCCGGACGTGTACGCCGATGACTTTGTGTTCAAAACCGGCGGCGCGTTTTATCCGCTGAAGGACTATGAAAACCACCGCCATTTTTACGCATGCTACCGCAACGACGAGAACACCAAAAAATACGTCCGGGATTTCGTCTCCATTACGGCCTCCGTCCTGGCCCACAGCACCCACGGAAAACGGATCTCCCAGAAGTAGTCCGACAGATACGAAGCCCCCGCGCGGATCCTTTCCGAATCCGCGCGGGGGCTGTATTTTTGCTTACGCGTTCCGCCGGACCGGCAGGTTTTCCGCGAGAAGGAGCAGTGGGAACAGCCCGACGCTCAGTCCGAAATAGAGCAGTCCCCGGGTCCGGGCGGCGGCTCCGGCGGCGGAAAGCTCTTCCAGAAGCGCCGGGAAGCCGGAGAGACCGGAGGTCAGGACGGCGAATTCCTCCCGATAGTGGGAAAGCTCCAGAATGTTTTCCTTGGGCAGCAGGGAGGCGGGGAGGGTGGTTTTTTGCAGCAGCACCGCCGTCAGGCACAGGCACAACCCCGCGAGGCAGAGATTCACCAGGGCCGCGCCGCGTCTGCGGTCCCAGAGCACAAGGGCGGAGAGAAGAAGGGCAAACCCGGTTGTGAGAAGTCCGGTCAGGGCGCCTATGGCCGGAAGCTGGCTGAGAAACTGCCGGACGTCCCCGATGCTGAAGACCCGGTCCGCGTTTTCCAGCGTCGGAGAGGCGGCTTTGGCCCGCTGCTCCATAAAGGGAACCGTAAAATCCTTCATTTCCAGCAGGAGCGCGCTGCCCCCCTGGGTGCTGCCTGCCGCCTCCATGGGAAGCTCCAATTCCTCGGGAACGCCGCCTTCGTAGAGCGCCAGATACACATCGTCGCCCCGATCCAGCTTTTCCAGAACCAGGACCTGTTCCCCGTCCTTTGGTTGACGGGTGGCGGAGAAGACATAGGGCGTGTCGGGGAAGCCCGAAACGGACACGCATTCACTGGTTAGGCTCCAGCCGCTGACCTCGCGGATGCGCTTGCCGCTTTCCCAGCCGGTGCCGTCGTAGATTTCGTACAGGTGCAGCCCTTCCCGGTCCGCGAACAGCGATCGCAGCGGCAGCTCCCGGGTCACGGCCTCGTGGGCGGCCTTGGTGTTGACGGGTCCCTGCTCTGCCTGGGTCATCATGGCGGCCTCGATCCAGGCGGATACGATGGTGCAGGCGATCAGGATGTACAGGATGAGGCTTCCGAAACATAGGGCTTGTTTTTTCATTTTTCTCCTCCCAGAGCGATGCCCTCCACCAGCTCCCGGTTAAAGTAGGCGAACAGAAACAAAGGCGGCAGAGCGACCAGAATACAGCACACCAGCTGTACGGTGGGGTCCTCCGGCGGCACCGAGGCCAGGGCTACGGAAATGGGGTAGCGCCCGAAATCCTCCAGATAGACCATGGGCTGCTCCACCATATTCCAGCCGTCCAGGAAGGACAGCAGCAGCGTGCAGATCAGTCCCGCCTTGTTCATGGGTACCGCGATACGGCAGATCAGCTTCAGGGTCCCGCAGCCGTCCAGCCGGGCGGCTTCAATGATCTCGTTGGGCACGGCCTGGAAGCTTTGCGTCATAATGAAGGTGCCCAGGGGCACAAAGATCATGGGCAGCACCAGTGCGTAGTAGGTATCCAGCAGCCCCAGCCTGTCCAGCATGATGTAGTTGGGCACCAGCGTTACCTGCAGGGGCATAATCATCAGCACCATCAGCAGGAAGAACAGGACGTTCTTCCCGGGGAAGCGGCATTTGGCGAAGCCGTAGCCCGCCAGGGTGGATACGATCACCTGCCCCGCCGTGATGCACAGGCACAGCCCCAGGCTCTTCCAGAACCGCAGCAGATACTGCTCCTGGGCGAGGAATACCTGATAGTAATAGGAAAGCGTGAAGCCGTCCTGGGCGGAAAGCAGGCTCTTGGCGAATACGTACAGGAAGGGGATCACGGACAGCGCCGTCAGCAGAACGGCGGCAAAGGAGGAAAAATAGGCGGGCCGTTTACGCATCCTTGTATGCCTCCTTCCGTCTGACCCAGCGGTAGCTCAGGGCGAACAGCGTCGTCAGGACCAGGAGCAGCAGCACGGAGGCCACCGCCAGCTTTGGGTAGTTCAGTTTGTCAAAGGCGTTGTTGATAAAGTGCTGGAGCATATAGATGCTCTGGTCCGGGTGGGTCCCGCCGATAAGAAAGATCTCCCGGAAGCATTTGAAAGCGTTGATCAGGGAGAACACCGCGGCAAAAAACACGCTGTACCACATCTGGGGCATGGTGATATAGCGCAGCTGCTGCCATGCCGTGGCCCCGTCCAGAGAAGCCGCGGCATAGTGGTCCTCGGGGATCGTGATAAGGCCCGAGAGCAGCAAAATTACGCTGTAGCCCGTATTTTTCCACAGGTACAGGGCGATCACTACCCAGAAGGCCGCCCTGGAGTGGAGCCAGTCCTCTACGGGCAGCCCCAGGGTGTACAGCCCCCTGTTTACAAGCCCCGTCTGAGCAAACAGCAGCTCCACCAACAGCACCGTGCCCACCACGGGCATGATGTAGGGCAGCAGCAGGACGGATTTCAGCGCCTCGTGCTTCCGCGCGTGGCTTTTCAGCAGCAGCGCGATGGCGTAGGACAGGAGAATAATCAGGGGAAGGGCCACAGCCAGGAATTTCAGCGTATTGCCGAAGGCCAGCCGGAACACACCGCTGTGCAGCATGCTCCGGTAGGTCTCTATGCCGACGTATTCCCGGGATCTGCCCGTGCCCCGCTGGAAGGAATTTTGCAGCACCATCAGAAAGGGGACCGCGTAAAACAGCCCGCAGCCCGCCGCCAGCGGCAGGATCAGGAGCAGTCCCTCCCGGGCGCTGCGCTCCGTATTTTTGGAAACCTGTTTCATATGTTTCACCCCTCTGCAAGATGCCACCACAGGCCCTGGTAGACCTGCTGTGCCAGCGCGTCAATGTCCGCGTCCGTGGGCGTCCCGTCAGCTTCGTTCAGCTGGGACAGGGCGTATTCTAAAGAGTCCGTCCCGGGAATGGTCACGGGGAAGCGTACCTCGTCGATATCCCAGGAAAGGGCGGGAATGTCGGCGTCAGTGATGGATGCCCGCTGTATTTCCAGGGATATCTGATTACCGCTGGTCCAAAGGTCAGAACCTAAGCAAAGCGCCTGGTACTGTGCGTTGTCCCACAGGGCCGCCGCGGAACCGCTTGTGCGAACCGGCCAGCTGTTTTCTACCTGACCGGGGCATTGGGGGTCCTCGCAATTTGACGCAAAGCTCTTTTCCACGCGCGGCCGATACTGGCCCCACTGGAATTCCTCCGATAGAAACTGCCGCAAAAAGCGGTACGCAAGCGCCGGGTCCTGGCAGCTGCCGCCAACAGCCCCCCAATAGGTGATGCTTGCGGCTACGGAGTTATTCGCCGCGCGCATGGGGTACATGCTTATAGAGGATCCTCTGTGGAAAACAGCCTGCGCGGCTTTTTCTATGCCGAGAGTTGTCAGAGAATCCGCAAGGGAGCAGCTGTACAGGGGAATCCCCAGGGTACTCCAATGGACCCCGAAGCTGATGTATTTTGAAATGGTATTGACATCCGCCATCTGGTTCAAGCTTTTGTTATACACAGCGGAAAGAAAATCCCTGTGCAATTCCGGAATCAGAGCGTTGGATATCTCTCTGGCGGAAAAGATGATCTCGTGTTCAGACGGGATTGCCGCGGACTTCCATTTTTGATAGGTGCGAAGATACCGGGCGATCTCATCGGCATCCGCGCTTAATTTCTCGGTGGAGTAGTCGAAGGGTGGCGACAGGAGAGACATATCCTTTGGAAGCTGAATTCCGGCCGACACATATTTTCCATTCTCCCGCGCAAGCAAGTGCTCGACAACAGAGCAGGCATCCTCCTGCATTTGCAGGTCATCCAGCCCGAAGGAAGTCCATTGGTCGGAATCGGAAAGCAGAACGGGAATATCAAACCGCAGGGGAAACAGATAACGTTTTTTGCCAAGAGTACCAGCGTCCATGATCTGGCTGTTCAGCGCGTCCTTTCCCAGTGTCCTATCCGCTTCATAGTAGGTCTGTATGTCATAGAACAGGCCCGAACGCATGGCCTGTTCGATGTCCTGAAACAGAGGGGCAATGGATATTTCCCGAAATCGCAGAAACCAGCTTTCAAATATGCGATAATCCTGCGTCAGTGTTCCGCCGGTAGGGAGCAAATAGACGTCCGGTCCGTCTCCGGCCATGATTTTGGTCCGCAGCTGTTTTAACCGGATTTCCCGCTCCTGCGGGTCCGTTGGGAGAACGTCCAGCTCTATGGTCAGGCCCGGATGCTCCTTTTCCATGCGCTCGGCAATGATTTCCGCTTGTAAATTCATGCCGTCAGAGCAGGAAGCCTCAGTGACAATCCAGAGAACCTGTCCTGTTTCAGAGACAGTGCGCTGTGCACTGCAACCGCAAAGAAACAGAAGATGTATGAATAGCAGTAGATAAAAGAATCTTGTTTTCATCTTCGGCCTCCTTGAAATTCAGAAATAGCGGAAGCGTTCAAAAGCCCCCGCTATTTCTTGGATTTGCTCAGTTTACAAAATAAGACAACCGTCCGCACAGGGTACATTCCGCTATGGTGTAACGTGGGGTTGTGTCAGTCGTTCCTCGAAAAACCGTTGGCCCGCCACAATAATCGCATGGACCAATAGCGTACCGCGGCGCTGCCATGGCAGGCAGGACGAGAACGGACATCAGCAGGATCAGAGCCAGGGCCAGGGTGAACAGCTTTTTACAGGTTTTCATACACATGCCTCCTATGTTTTTACCAGAGTGTAGATTTTCAACGAGACGCAATGTAGAATCTCGTCTACGTGTATGATAGCATAGTTTTGTCGCACTGTCAAGAAAAAGTTTACGCATGAAGGACAAATGTTTTTGAAAATGCGGCGATTTGGGACTTGCCCAAACTGCCTCTGCGTGTTACACTAGGGAAAAAGAGGAGGGAAGCATATGGCGAAATTCGCGGAGCTTTGGACGGAGGCGGGGAGGAATCTGACAGGGATCCCCTGGGATGTGTACCCCAGGCCCTCTCTGCGGCGGGATTCCTTTTACAATCTGAACGGAAGCTGGACCCTTGCCGTGGGGGAGAAGGGGGCGTTTGACCGGGAGATCCGGGTACCCTTCCCGCCGGAATCCCTGCTGTCCGGTGTCCATCAGGTGTTTCCGGACGGCACGGCGCTGCGTTACCGCAGGCGTTTCTCCCTGCCGGAAAGCTTCCGCGGGGGCCGGGTGCTGCTGCACTTCGGCGCGGTGGACCAAAAAGCCCGGGTATATCTGAACGATATCCTTCTGGGCAGCCATACGGGGGGCTATGAGGGCTTCTCCTTTGACGTTACAGCCTGTCTCCGGGAGGAGAATACGCTGCTGGTGGAAACCACCGACAGCCTGAAAGATAAGAGCCTGCCCTATGGCAAGCAGCGCCGGGACCGGGGCGGCATGTGGTATACGCCGGTATCCGGCATCTGGCAGACGGTCTGGCTGGAACGGGTTCCGGAGGATTATATCCGGGAGATCCATTTTTCCACGGAGGATGCGCGCGTCACGCTGGAGCTGGTGGGCCCTTCCGCGGGCACCCTGCTGGTCAGAACGCCGGAAGGGCCGCTTTCGGCGGAGATACGGGATTCCCGCGCCGTCCTGGAGATTCCGGACCCCCGCCGCTGGTCCCCGGAGGACCCGTATCTCTACAAGGCGGAGATCACGGCCGGAGAGGACCGTGTGGAGAGCTATTTCGCCTTTCGGACCCTGGAAACGAAAGCGATTGGCGGAATCCCCAGGCTTTGCCTCAACGGGAAGCCGTACTTTTTCCATGGGGTCCTGGACCAGGGCTATTGGAGCGACGGCCTGTTTACCCCGGCGGAGCCGGAATGCTTTGACCGGGACATTCTGGCCATGAAGGAACTGGGCTTCAATATGCTGCGCAAGCACATTAAAATAGAGCCGGAGCTGTTCTACTACGCCTGCGACCGCCTGGGTATGGTGGTATTTCAGGATATGGTGAACAACGGGACCTACCACTTTCTGCGGGATACGGCCCTGCCAACGCTGGGGATCGGCAAGCACCGGAAGGACAGACATCTCCATAGGGATCCCGAGACCCGCCAGCGGTTTCGGGAGGGCATGGAAAGCACGGTGCTGGCCCTGGATAAACATCCCTGCGTCTGTTACTGGACGATTTTCAACGAGGGCTGGGGCCAGTTCAACGGCCAGAGCCAGTACGAAAGCCTGAAGGAGCTGGACGCGTCCCGGTTCATTGACACCGCTTCCGGCTGGTTCTCCTGCGGGGACAGCGATGTGGAGAGCCTCCATGTGTACTTCCGACCGGTGCGCTTGTCCAAGAGTAAAAAGCCCCTTGTGCTTTCCGAGTTCGGCGGCTATTCCTGGAAGCCGGAGGGACATGCCTTCAATCTGGAAAAGACCTATGGCTACCGCTATTTTGAAAACGGCGCTGCCTTTATGGACGCCCTGGAAAGGCTGTACCGCGGCGAGATCATTCCCGCCAGGGAAAAGGGCCTCTGCGCCGCCGTCTATACCCAGCTGTCCGATGTGGAGGACGAGACCAACGGTCTGCTCAGCTACGACCGTGCCCTATGCAAGGTGGACAAGGTACGCATGCAGGCCATTGGGCGGGCGCTGACAGGGACAGATGTTGACGAGCTTTTGAACGCCAGTCAATGAGATGTATGAGACACGCGCAAAATGCGGAAATGATATTGACATTTTTTCGGATGTATGCCATACTGGAACCATAAAAAAGAAAGAGAGGGGCATGTTCATGAAAAAGGGTATCGCGCTTATTCTGATCCTGACCATGATTTTCACGCTGACCGGCTGCAAAAGCAGCGACTATAAGTCCGCCGTAAAGGCAATGGAGGACGGCGACTATGCCGCCGCGGCCCAGAAGCTGGAGGCGCTGGACGATTACCAGGACAGCAGACAGCTTTTGAAGCAGTGCCGCTACGCGCTGGCCGTGGAGGATTTTAACGCGGGAAATTTTGAGAGTGCGCTGGAAGCTTTCAGGGACCTGGGAAGCTATATCGACGCGGCCAGTTATGCTGCTCAGGCTCAGGATGCTCTGCTCCGGCGGCGCATAGCGGGCGGTTGGCACAGTGATGTGCTGGATGTGACAGATTTGTTTCTGGCCGGGGCCGAATCCCAGATGGAGGGCATTACCGAGGGGCTTGAGGCGCACAACGTGAGCCTGAAAATGGTGCTGGACTGCACCTTCGCGGAGGACGGTACCTGCTCCGTCAGTGCTTCCTTTGAAGATCTGGATGGATTTATGGAAAAGCTCAACGCCTTTTTCCGGGATATGATGGAAGAAACCCTGGAAAGCGAATTCGCGGCGGAGGGCCTGACCCTGGATCAGGTTTACGCTGCGCTGGGCGTCTCGGATATGGACGGAGTATTCCAGGCTGTGGCGGGAATGACGATTCAGGAATTCATGGATGCCATGGGCCTTCAGGAGCTTATTGAGGCCGCCCTGGAAGAGCTGAAATATGAGGGCGCTTTCACCATTGAGGACGGCGCGATCCAGTGCAATGGCGGTAAGATCCGGTACAACGCGGAAACGGATACACTGGAGCTGCTGGTCAACGATGAAGAACAAGAGCTGCTGGGTGTGGAGCGCCTGTCCATGAGCAGAAAGTGAAAATAAAATAGTATCTGTCCTGAAAAAGACCGGAAGCGCCTGAATGCTTCCGGTCTTTGGACGGTTGTCGGAAATTTCCCTTGCAAAAGGGGAAAAGGCTGATATAATAGGAAGGTAAAATGCGTTTCTGCGGGCAAAAGGAGAAAATTGTATGCGTCTGCGAAATCGAGTCCTGCTTTGGATCAGAAAACGGCAGGGTAGGCCCTTGAGTCCTATGAAAACCATCGCCGCCGCCTTTGCGGTCATTATTCTCTTGGGCACCTTCCTGCTGACGCTCCCCGGGGCTTCCCGCAGCGGGCAGCGCTGCCCGTTTTTGCCGGCTCTCTTTACGGCAACGTCAGCTGCCTGCGTCACGGGCCTGACCCCCTTCGATACGTATACCCAGTGGAGCGGCTTCGGGCAGGGGGTGCTGCTGGCCCTGATCGAGGTCGGCGGCCTGGGCTTTATGTCCATGGCGACCCTGTTTATCTTCCTGCTGCGCAGGCGCATCGGCCTGAAGCAGCGTATGCTCATGGCCCAGGCTCTGAGCGTGAACGATATGGAGGGTGTGGTGCATTTGCAGCGCACGGTGATCGTCGGCAGCCTGAGCATTGAGGGCATCGGCGCCGCCGTTCTGACGGCGTATTTCTGGCCCCGGTTCGGCTTTTCCAAAGCCTTGTGGCTGGGCATTTTTCACTCCGTCTCCGCTTTCTGCAACGCGGGTTTTGATATTTTCGGCTTTCTGGAGCCGGGGGCCAGTCTCATGACCTTCCGGAATGATCCTGTGGTGCTGCTGACCCTGGGAGCGCTGGTCGTTATCGGCGGCTTGGGCTTTCTTGTGTGGGAAGAGCTGGCGGAGCGGAAGCCCTTCCGGCGGATGACGGTCTATACAAGGCTGGTGCTCTGCACCACGGCGGCGCTGCTGCTTTCCGGCTGGCTTGTTATCTGCCTGCTGGAATGGAACAATCCCGAAACCCTGGGCAATATGACCGTTGGAAGCAAGCTCCTGAACGGTTTTTTCCAGTCCGTGACATTGCGGACGGCGGGTTTTGCGGCCATTGACCAGGCGGCGCTTACCGAGGGCGGCAAGGCGGCCTCTATGGTCTTTATGCTGGTGGGCGGTTCCTCCGGCTCCACGGCCGGCGGCCTGAAAACCGTGACCTTTGTGGTGCTGCTGCTGTTCCTGTGGGCAAGGCTTCGGGGCAAGAGCACGGTCTGCGCTTTCAAGCGCACCATCCCGGACAGCCAGGTGCTGGACGCTATGACCATTGCCATGACCATGATCTTGCTGGCGTTTTTCGGGGCGGTGTTCCTCTGCGCCACGTCCCCCGTGGGCTTTGCCAACGCTCTGTACGAGACGGTTTCGGCCCTGGCTACCGTGGGCCTGACGGCGGGGACAACGACGCGGCTGAGCGTTCCGGCCCAATGCCTGATTATTCTTTATATGTATTTCGGACGTGTGGGCGTGCTGACCATCAGTCTGGGCTTCCTGTCGGGAGACCGGACCGCGGAACGGTTCCGTTATGCCCAGACAAACCTTTTGATCGGATAAGGAGAAGATTTATGAAATCCTATGTGGTTATCGGCCTGGGCCGTTTCGGCTCGGCCCTGTCCCGGCAGCTGTGCAAGCTGGGTGCGGAGGTGCTGGCACTGGATGTGCGGGCGGACTTCGTGCAGCAGATTTCCGCCGACGTTACCCATGCCGTGGTGGGCGATGCCCAGGATAAGGAAGTGCTGAAGGCCCTGGGCGTCCGGAATCTGGACTGCGCCGTTATCGCCATCGGCGACAATCTGGCGGCCTCCGTGCTCATTGCCATGAACCTGAAGGAGCTGGGGGTCCCCTATGTGGTCTGCAAGGCCCACGATGAGACCCACCGGAAGGTGCTGGAAAAGCTGGGGGTAGACCGGGTGCTGATCCCGGAGCAGGAGTCCGCCCAGCGCCTGGCCCGGTCTCTTAACAGCCACAATGTATTGGATTACATCGAGCTTTCCGAGGACTTCGGCATTCTGGACGTGCCTGCCCCCAAGGGCTGGCAGGGAAAGACCATCCGGGAGCTGAACGTCCGGGCCAAGCTGGGCGTGAATATCATCGCCGTGGAAAACGGCGGCAAGACCAACGTGTCCCCGGCGGCGGACTATGTGATCCAGCCGGGGGATACCATGGTGGTGCTGGGCGACAACATTGCCCTGGAAAAGGTGCAGAAGCTGTGATGGAGGAGCGGATCACATCCCGGAAAAATCCTCTGGTGCAGCAGGTGCGAAAGCTGCTTTCTTCCCGGAAGGCCCGGGAGGAGGCGGGGCTGTTCGTCTCTGACGGCACCAAGCTGCTGAAAGAGGCGGCGGCCTACTGGAAAGGGCTGCATACTGTATTCCTGTCTGACGGTGTGGAAGCGGATGTGCCGGAGGGGGTCCGGATCGTCCGGGTGAGCCGGGAGGTCATGGAGGCTATTTCCCCCATGGAGACCCCCCAGGGGGCGGTGTTCCTGTGCCGCCTGCCGGAGAAGACGGCCTTTGTGCCTGAAAAGGGCATGCTTCTGCTGGATGGGATCCAGGACCCCGGCAACGTGGGCACCATTCTGCGCACGGCGGACGCCTGGAATGTGCCTGTGGCGCTGCTGGAGGGCTGCGCCGATCCCTTCAGCCACAAGGTGGTCCGGGCCAGCATGGGCGCGGTATTCCGCCGCCCGCTGATGGTGACGACCTGGCGGGAGGCGTCTGACGCCTGTAACCGGGCGGGGATCCCCATCGGCGTTACCGCACTGCGGGACACGGCGAAGGATATCCGCGCCGCGGACGTTGGCGCCATGGCCGTTGTCATTGGCAGCGAGGGCCAGGGCGTCCGGCAGGAGATCCTGGACCAGGCGGCGGACGCACTGATTATCCCCATGAATCCCCACTGCGAGTCCCTGAATGCCGCCGTGGCGGCCACCGCCGTCATGTGGCAGATGGGAAAGTTCTGATATAGAAAGAAGGAAAAAACAATGCTGCTCTACTGGCTGTGGCTGGCCCAATGCAACGAAGTGAAGGATGGCGTCAAGGCGGCGCTAGTGCGGCATTTTGAGGACCCGGAGCGGCTGTTCTTCGCGGAAAAGCAGCAGATCCTGGACGCGGAGATCCAGGGGTTGACCGGGGAACAGATGGACGCGCTCCTGGTGCACGACCTGTCCGCTGCGGAAGAAGCGCTTGCCGATTGCGCCAAGGCCGGTCTGCAGGTCCTGACATATGACAGCCCTTTGTACCCAAACCGGCTGAAAGCGATCTATGACCCGCCCATTGTGCTCTACTACAGGGGCACTTTGCCGGATTTTGATAAGCTTCCCACGGTGGCCGTGGTGGGCACCCGCCATCCGTCCGTCTATGGGCGGCAAGCCGCGAAACGCCTGGGCGGGGAGATCGCCGGGGCAGGTGGGCTGGTGGTTTCCGGCCTGGCAGAAGGCATCGACGGCGCAGCCATGGAGGCGGCCCTTTCCGCGGGATTTCCCGCGGTGGGTGTCCTGGGCTGCGGCGCGGATGTGGTCTACCCGCGGAAGCACAAGGCTCTCTTTCAGGAGACGGAGCGCCTGGGCTGCATTCTCTCGGAGTATGCCCCTGGGTCGCCGCCGATCGGCTGGCATTTTCCCCGGCGGAACCGGATCATCAGCGGCCTGAGCTGCGGCGTGGTGGTCGTGGAAGCGCCGGAGCGCAGCGGGTCGCTTCTGACGGCGAAGCATGCCCTGGAGCAGGGGCGGGATGTCTTTGTGGTTCCGGGAAACGTGGATATGGAGAGCTTCCGGGGCAGCAATCGCCTGCTGCGCAGCGGGGCCATTGCGGTCAGCTCCGGCCGGGACGTAATGGAGGAATACGACCTCCTGTATCCGGAAAAGCTTCTTCCGAAGCAGGCTTCCGCCAAGCCCAAAGAGAAGGAAAAGCTGCCGCCGGTACAGGAAGCGCCGGCAATCTTAAAGAAAAAAACCGTTGACAACGGGGATTCCCCGCCGTATAGTGGTCAAAATGATATCTTGCAGGGACTCTCGGCCGATGAACAGACGGTTATGACCGCCATCGGCGCCGGCATTGAAAGCGTGGACGATGTGATCGCCGGAACGGGCCTGCCCTCGGGGAAGGTCCTGGGGATCCTGACCATGCTGGAGATCCGGAAGAAGATCGTCCGGCATCCGGGCAGACGGGTGTCCCGGCGGCAGTGAGCCGCAAAAAATTTTGAAAAGGAAGAATTTCATGGGCAAATCCAACCATCTGGTGATCGTTGAGTCGCCTTCCAAAGCAAAAACCATCGGCAAGTACCTGGGGCCGGACTATGTGGTCAAGGCCAGCATGGGCCACCTGCGGGACCTGCCGAAGAGCAAAATGGGCGTGGATCTGGAGCACGGGTTTACGCCGGAATATATCCCCGTCCGGGGGAAGGAAGCCCTTATCAAGGAGCTGAAAGCCGCCGCCGCCCAGGCGGATACGGTCTATCTGGCAACGGACCCTGACCGGGAGGGAGAGGCTATTTCCTGGCATCTGAAGGAGCTTCTGAAGCTGCCCGAGGAAAAGACCCACCGGGTAACGTTCCATGAGATCACCCAGAAGGTGGTCAAGGACTCCATCCAGCACCCCCGGGACATCGATTATGACCTGGTGGACGCCCAGCAGGCCAGACGTATTCTGGACCGGATCGTGGGCTATGAGCTGTCGCCCCTGCTGTGGAAAAAGATCCGCCGGGGCCTGTCCGCCGGACGGGTCCAGAGCGTTGCTACCCGTATGGTAGTGGACCGGGAAGAGGAGATCCGGGCCTTCCAGCCCAAGGAGTACTGGACCCTGGACGTGACGCTGAACCGCATCCAGAAGCCCGGTTCTTTCGTAGCCCATTATTATGGGGAAGAGAAGAAGCGGGAGCTGCAGAACGAGGCCGAGACCCAGGCCGTCATTGACGATATTGCGGGCAAGCCCTTTACCGTTACCAACGTGAAAAAGGCGGAGAAAAAACGCTCTGCCGCGCCCCCTTTTACTACGTCCACCCTACAGCAGGAGGCTTCCCGGAAGCTGAACATGACCCCCAAGAAGACCATGATGATCGCCCAGCAGCTCTACGAGGGCGTTGACGTGGAGGGCGAGGGCACTCTGGGTCTCATTACCTATATGCGTACCGACTCTCTGCGCCTCAGCGACGAGGCTATGGCCGCCGCCGCGGATTTTATCGCGAACCGGTACGGCAGGCAGTATTACTACGGCAAGTTCCATGTGTATAAGACCAAGGCCGAGGCCCAGGACGCCCATGAGGCCATCCGGCCTACCCATGTAGAGTTGGATCCCGAGCGGGTCAGGGGCAGTCTGACGCCGGACCAGTACCGGCTGTATAAGCTGATTTGGAGCCGCTTCCTGGCCAGCCAGATGGCCAACGCTCTTTACGATACCGTGTCCATCGATACGGCCTGCGCCGGGCATACCTTCCGCTCCACCCATCAGAGCCTGCGCTTCCCCGGCTTTATTGCCGTCTATGAGGAAGGGCGGGACGATGACGGCGAGGCCCTGGGTTCTCCGCTGCCGGATCTCAGCGAGGGCGAGCAGGCCCAGGCTGTGAACCTGGACAAGCAGCAGCACTTTACCCAGCCTCCGGCCAGATTTACCGAGGCCACTCTGGTCAAGGCCATGGAGGAGCAGGGCGTCGGCCGCCCCTCCACCTATGCCGCCACCATTTCCACCATCGAGGACCGGGATTATGTGGTCAAGCAGGACAAGCGCCTGGCCCCCACGGCTCTGGGCGAGGTGGTCACGGGGCTCATGAAGGAACGGTTCCGGGACATTGTGGACGTGGGCTTTACCGCCAATATGGAGACCCGCCTGGACGAGGTAGAGGCCGGAAAGCAGAACTGGAAAGCCCTGCTGGCGGACTTCTATGAGGATTTTGAAAAAGAGCTGAAGGATGCGGAGGTCGCCCTGGAGGGCGTCCGGCTGAAGGTGCCTGAGGAGGAGACGGACGAGGTCTGCGAGCTATGCGGCCGGAAAATGGTCATCAAAATGGGCCGTTTCGGCAAATTCCTGGCCTGTCCCGGCTTCCCGGAGTGCAAGAACGCCAAGCCCCTGGTGGAGCGTATGCCCGGTCGCTGCCCCAAGTGCGGCAGCGGCATGCTCAAGCGCAAGTCCAAGAAGGGTTACGCTTTCTATGCCTGCGAACGGGGTTCCGAGTGCGGCTTCATGACCTGGGATGTACCCACCGCCGAGGATTGCCCCGAGTGCGGACAGACCCTCTTCAAAAAGTCCGGCAAAGGCCGCATGAAGCCCTTCTGCATTAACGAAAAATGCCCCCGCTTCCTGCCGGAGGACCAGAGGGGTTACTATAAAAAGAAAACCGCGGAATCTGCCGAAAACGGAGAGCAGAACGCGGAAGCGCCCGCCGGGGAAACGGCGGCAAAGAAAGCCCCGGCAAAAAAGACCGCCGCCAAGAAACCCGCGGCCAGAAAGGCGGCGGCGAAAGCCACCGCGGCAAAAAAGACAACCGCAAAAAAGGCTGCCGCAAAGAAAACCACCGCAAAGACCAAGAAGGAGAACGCCTGATGGAAGTGAAAGTGATCGGCGCGGGCCTGGCGGGCTGCGAGGCGGCCTGGCAGCTGGCGAAAAGGGGCATTTCCGTAAAGCTCTATGAGATGAAGCCCGGAAAAATGAGCCCCGCCCACCACAGCGAGGACTTCGCGGAGCTGGTGTGCTCCAATTCCCTGCGGGGGGACCGGCTGGAAAACGCCGTGGGCCTGTTGAAGGAGGAGCTGCGGCGCTGCGGCAGCCTGATTATGCAGTGCGCCGAGGCTACCCGTGTGGAGGCCGGCGGCTGCCTGGCCGTGGACCGGAAGGGCTTTTCCCGACTGGTTACGGAGAAGATCCGCAGCAATCCGCTGATTACGGTGGTGGCCGAAGAGGTGACGAAGGTGCCGGAAGGGCCTGTGATCATCGCCACGGGACCTTTGACCTCCGATGCGCTGTCCCAGGCCATTGGGGAATATTTCGGCACGGATTACCTGCATTTCTTCGATGCTGCCGCGCCTTTGGTGACGGCGGAGTCCGTGGATATGGATCTGGCCTGGTGGCAGTCCCGGTATGACCGGGGAACGCCGGACTACGTAAACTGCGCTATGGACAGGCAGCAGTACGAGGCCTTTGTCAAGGAGCTGGTTTCCGCGGAGGAGGCGGAGGTCCATGGCTTTGAGGACAAGCGGGTATTCGAGGGCTGCATGCCCGTGGAGGTCATGGCCCGCCGGGGCCTGGATACTCTGCGTTTTGGCCCCATGAAGCCCGTTGGCCTGACGGACCCCAGAACCGGGGCTGAGCCTTACGCGGTGCTCCAGCTGCGGCAGGACAATGCCGCCAAGAGCGTTTACAATCTGGTGGGCTTCCAGACCCATCTGAAATTCGGGGAGCAGAAGCGGGTGTTCTCCATGATTCCCGCCCTGCGGAACGCGGAATTCGTCCGCTACGGCGTCATGCACCAGAATACCTTCCTGCAAAGCCCCAAGCTGCTGAATCAATTCTATGCCGACCGCCGGAATCCGCTGGTTGCGTTCGCCGGGCAGATGACCGGCGTGGAGGGGTATGTGGAGTCCACGGCCTCCGGCTTCCTGGCGGCGGTTGCCATGGCGGCAAAGGTCCGGGGAGAGGAACCTGCGGCGTTCCCCAAGACCACGGCCATCGGCGCGCTGGGACTGTACATCAGCGACGGTTCCATTGAGAATTTCCAGCCTATGAACATCAATTTCAGCATCATTTCGCCCCTGAATTACAGGGTCCGCAAGAAAGCGGAGAAAAATCTGGCAATTTCCCAGAGAGCGTTGGAACAAATCGATGCGCTGCTGGCGCAGGGCATCTGATAGGAAAGAGAGGGAAATACATGAAGATCATTCTGGACGCTATGGGCGGCGATCTGGCCCCGGAAGCGGCGGTCCTGGGCGCCATCGACGCGGCCCGGGACTTCGGCGCGGAAATCACCCTGGTTGGCCGCAGCGAGGAGATCCTGGAGGTCATGCGCAAAAACGGCATCAATGATCTGCCCGCGGGCATGGAGATCGCCGGGGCGGATGATGTGGTGGATATGCACGACGACCCCGGCACGGTGATCCACAAGCGGAAGAATTCCTCTATGGTCATTGGCCTGCGGCTGCTGGCGGATGGACAGGGGGATGCCTTTGTGTCCGCCGGTTCCACCGGCGCGCTGCTTACCGGCGCGACATTGCTGGTCAAGCGGGTGAAGGGCATCCGCCGGGCGGCCATGGCCCCCGCCATGCCCAACAAGAAGGGCGGTAATACGGTGATCTGTGACTGCGGCGCCAACGCGGAGTGTACGCCGGAATTCCTGCTGCAATTCGGTCTGGTGGGTTCCGCCTACGCCAAAAAGAAGCTGGGTGTGGAGAACCCCAGAGTGGGTCTGCTGAACATTGGCACCGAGGATTCCAAGGGCACCCAGCTCCAGCGGGACGCCTACGCCCTGCTGACCGACGCGGCAGACAAGGGCCTTATCAACTTTGTGGCCAATGTGGAAGCCCGGGACGTGCCTCTGGGAGAGGTGGACGTAGTGGTCTGCGATGGCTTCAGCGGCAATGTGCTCTTAAAGTCCATCGAGGGCACCGCCATGTTCATGGGCAGCCTGATGAAGAAGGTCTTTAAGAAGAATCTCTTCTCCAAGCTGGGCTACCTGCTGTGCAGTTCCGGCGTGAAGCAGATGATGAAGCTGCTGGATTACCACGAGATCGGCGGCACCCAGCTGCTGGGCATCAAAAAGCCGGTCATCAAGGCCCACGGCGCTTCCGACCGGCTGGCTTTCCGCAACGCGGTGAAGCAGGCCATGGAGGCCGCGGAAAATGACATTACGCAGGACCTGGAACAGGCCCTGGCCCTGCTGGTAAAATCGAAGGAGCAAACCAATGATTAAGGATCTGGAAGAAGAAATCGGCTATCGGTTTCACAATATTTCCCTGCTGCAGAATGCCCTGACCCATTCCTCCTACGCCAACGAGCGCTGGCACAACAGTCTGCTCAGCAACGAGCGGCTGGAATTCCTGGGGGACAGCATTCTGGGCATGCTGGTGGCGGAGTACTTATACCGGAATTTCCCGGATCGCCCCGAGGGAGAGCTGACCCGCATGCGGGCGGATATGGTCTGTGAAAAAACCCTGGCCGGGGTGGCGGAGCGGATCCATCTGGGCAGGCATCTGCTCCTGGGTCACGGCGAGGAACAGGGCGGCGGCCGGACCCGGGAATCCATTCTGGCGGACGCCGTAGAGTCCGTGATCGCCGCGTCCTTCCTGGACGGCGGCATGGAGGCGGCGCGGCAGTTCATCCGGACCTTTATTCTGGTGCAGGTGCCCGTGAAGCAGCTGCATAACGTGGACTATAAGACCCAGCTTCAGGAGCTGGTGCAGCAAAAGAAGAACCAGGTGCTTGCCTACGTTCTTCTGGAAGAGACCGGCCCGGATCATGACAAGCACTTTGCCGTGGCCGTGACCCTCAACGGCGCGGAAGTGGGCCGGGGTGACGGACGCAGCAAAAAGCGCGCAGAGCAGGAGGCCGCAAGGCTTGCCATCGACAAACTCTCCCCGGGGACGAATGCGTGAGTTTTTGAAAACGGAAAAGGTGCGCCATTTTGCGGCGCACCTTTTTGTCATTATTCCGAAACAGACCGATAAATCTCTTCCATCCGTTTTTCAACGTTTTCCAGGCTGAATGCCTGGACTTTTTCTTTGGCGGCGGCGCCCAATCGGGTGCGGAGAGCTGGGTCCGATCTCAGGGCGGCAATGGCTTCGGCCACGGACTGGGGGTTCAGCTGGGCGTAGACGCCCTCTTCGCCATCGGAAATCAGGTCCACATTGCCCCGGATGGGGCTGACGATACTGGGCAGGCCGCTGGACATGGCTTCCATCAGAGACAGGCTCAGACCCTCCCGGAAGGAGATAAAGAGGAAGGCGTCCGCCGCGGCGTACAGCATGGGTACATCGGACCGGTAGCCCAGGAAGTGCACCCGGTCCTCAAGGCCCAGCTGCCTGCACAGGGCCTTATTGTTTTCCAGCTCCTGTCCCCGTCCCGCGCAGAGCAGATGTACCTTTTGGTCCGGGATCCGGGCCAGGGCCTCCAGCATCATGCGGTGGTTCTTGTTCTTGGTCATTTCCGCCACGGACAGCAGCACAAAATCGTCCTTCTGAAGTCCTAAAGAGGCCCGCACGGCGGCCCGCTCACCGGAATGGTTCCGGAAGCGTTCCAGCCGGACGCCTACGCCCCGGACGTATTCCAGACGTTTGGCGTGGAAATGCTTCTTGGAAAATTCGTAGTCCTCACGGTTGATGGTGATGAGCACATCCGTAAAGAAGGAGGCGAACCACTCCGCCGGGAAGAACAGCAGCCAGTTCAGCAGGGGCGCGCCCTTGTAGAAGTGGTAGCCGTGGGCGGTGTAGAGCACCTTGCAGCCCTTTTTCCGGGCGCTCCGGGCAGCCAGACGGGTAAGAAAGGCGGCAACGGGGGTATGGCAGTGGATCATGTCAAAATCCCCGGCATCGATAATGCGCTTCAGCTCCCGGTAGGCCCGGAGATTGTCCCGTGTAAAGGGAGAGCGGCCGAAGGAGACGGGATAGTAGTGGTCGCAATAGGGAATGACGCAGTCCTTGGGATCATCGTAGTCGTTTTTGGCGGCGACGGCGGTCTCCCAACCAAAATCGTGCAGCATCTGGAGGTAGGGAATGTGAAATTGTACAATGTGGGTTTTGACCACCGTGGCGACAAAAAGCACTTTTCTCCTGGTCAAAAGAATTCCTCCCTATATCAAAGCTTTGCGCCTGCGGATGCGCAGCAGTTCCCAGATGCCGATGGCCGCGCCCAGACCCCAGCGGACCGGCCAGGCGTTGGGCGTCAGATAGACGAGGACCAGAACGGCCCCGAAGCACAGCGCGTATTTTCCCCAAAGCGTGACGCCGAAGGGATAGTCCCCTTTCCCCAGGAAGAAGCGGGTGGTAATGTAATGGGCCGCGAATTGCAGGCCGTGGGACAGCACCGTGGCCAGGGCTGCGCCCAGCATGCCCAGGGATGGGATCAGCAGGTAATTCAGCAGAATATTGACGGAAGAGGAGACGATGGTGGCGGCGGCCACCATTTTCACCTGCTTATGGTATTGCTCATAGGTAATGGGGAAGGTACACAGGAAATTCAGGTAGTGGCTCAAGGCAAACAGGGGAACCAGGTTGGTGGATCCCCAGAAGCTCTGACCGGCAAAGAGATGGTAGACCTCCGTACCCAGCAGGATAAAACCGGCGGAGAGAACGGTGAACAGTTCCAGATAGTTCTTGGCGCTGCCCTGGACGGCGTCCCGGTTTCCCTGCTTGGTGTCCTCGTAGAAGAAAGGAACCCAGGTGTTGTTTAGGGCGGTGAAAATGGTGTAGAGCACGGTCCCCAGCTGGAAAGCCATGGAATAGATGCCGCTGACGCTGTCTCCCACCATCTGCCGCAGCATAATTACATCGCAGTGGCCCAGCAGCAGATCCGCCAGATTGTAGAACACATAGGGAATGGCCAGGGGAATGCAGAAGCGCCAGAATTCCCGGTTGTAAAAGGTTCTGCCTTTGGCCCAGACGGAGACGCACAGCCCCAGGCCCAGAAGCCCATAGACCGCCGCAATGGCTGTGATCCGTCCGTAATACCGCAGTTCCTGGGGCAGCATCAGCACAAACAGCAGAGAAAGCCCCAGGGTGGCCAAAGTGGTGCCCAGAGACAGCAGCATATTCCGGCCCGCTTTCATCTCGTAGGTCAGCTTCCGGTTCATGAAGTTCACGCCGTAGGTGCCGATGGACTGGAAGAGTACAAGGAGAATGAAAAATCTGGAAAGATTCAGGGCATTGCTGATGGGCTCCAGAAACAGCAGCACCAGCGCGGAGACCACAGCAAAGGCCAGAAAGGACAGACTCAGCACGCTGGACTGGTATTTGTCCTGCTGGCTTTCCGGAAATTCCACTATGGCGTTGGCCAATGTGGCCTGGGTCTGCAGAGTGGCCGCAATGGAGAGAATGCTGACCCAGACATTATAATTGGAGACGTTTCCGTAGCCCCCCGTACCCAGAAGCCGGGAGAACAGGGGGGCGGTGATAATGGAAATGCCGTAAAGCAGGCAGGTGCTTAAAATATTCAGAAAGCCGACGCGGGTTCGTTTTTTCATGAAAAGAGATCCTGTTAGGGTTCGTCAGCCTGGGAAAGGCTGCGGTAGATGTCCAGAAGGGTATTTAGGTTTTGCTTTGGGTCGTGGGTGAGCCGCGCCCTGCGCTGGGCGGCAATGCCCATTTTGGCGGCGTCTTTCTCCATGGCAAAGACCCGGCAGATATCCTGGGCCAGCACATAGGGGGCGGAGGACTGATAGAGCAGCCCTTCTTCGGGAGCGTGCAGCATGGAGGACACGCCGCCCACGTCTGCCGCGACGCAGGGCAGCCCCAGCAGCATGGCCTCGCCCAGGGTGTTGGGGGAGTTCTCCATGACCGAGGGCAGCACAAAGACGTTGGCGCTTAAAAAGGCATGCTTCATCTGTTCAGCGTCCAGGCGGCCCAGAAAACGGACATGGTTCGTCAGGCCGTGTTTGGCGGCATAACGGCGCAGATATTGATGGTAGGTCTGTTCCAGAAGCCGCGCCCTTCCTGTAGAACGGAAAATGTCCGGCCCGGGAACGGCGACGCAGGCATCCGGGTATTGCTTCAGCACCAGGGGCAGGGCCTCCAGAAGATAGTGAAAGCCTTTGACGGGGGTCTCCGGACCGGAGGCGAAGATGCTGTGCGTTCGGCAGCTGCCGTATTCCCAGGTTCCGGAATAGAAGCTCTGCCGCAATGTCTCGCCGCAGAAATGGTACTGTGCCTGGGGGGCCAGCATCTTGCAGGCGGCCTCATCCCAATGGGTGCGGCCCAGGACATGCTTTGTAATGGAGAGTGCGGCGGATTCCATCCGGCCCCGCTGCAGATAGCGTCTGCGCTGCATGGGCACGTTGTCCAGCCGCAGCAGATCCCGGAGGCTGAAGCCATGGAGGGCGGCTTTTGGCAGGCCCTCGCCGTAGTGCTCTCCGCAGATGCCGCACAGGCCCTGGATGCCCACAATGGTCCGGTCCAGCAGTCCTTCCTCCCGGCAGACCCGCAGCATAGCAAGGGTATGGCTGTATTCCGTGCCCCAGATGTGGATCACGTCCGGCCTGAATTGCCGCAGTTCCTGCCGGAACAGAGGTTCCAGGGACAGCTCATACCGGTGCATCACCGGTTCCGCAAAGACCCGGTAGCTGAGGCGGCCGCCTACGGTGCCCTCGGCTGTTTTCGGGCCCCGGCACAGGACCCGCAGCGTTGTCTCCGGTCGGTCAAGCAGGTCTTCCAGGGTATGGTCGATCCACAGGCCGTTTCCGGCAGCGCCGCTGACGGCCTGCTGGATGGCTCCGGGTATCAGATTGCAAAGCCACAAAAGCCGCATAATCTCAGATCCTTTCGGTGGATGCCAGCATGGTGAGAATTTTTTTCGCTTGAACCACATTGTTCCGCTGCTCCAGGACAAAGCGCCGGGCCTTGGACCCCTGCTCCATCAGGGCTTCGTCAGACTGCGCAAGGACCTTTTTCAGAGCCTTGGCAATGCCCTGGGGGGTTTCTTCCTCAATGAGGTTCACATAGGGCAGGTATTCCCGGGGCATTCCGGGTAAATTCGTGGTCAGCACGGGCGTACCGGAGGCCATGTATTCCATGGTTTTGGAGGGGAAGGAGTATTTGACGTATTCCGCGTCTGTTGGCCGGGGGTTAATGAGCAGGGAAGCTTCCATTTCCTTCTCCACGATCTCGCTGCTGAGCAGCATGCCGCCGTAGACGATACGGGGGTCCTCGATGCCTTTCAGCTCCTCTGCATAGTCCCCGGGGCCGTAGATCAGCAGCTGGGTGTCCGGCAGGTCCGCCAGAAGGAAGCCCTGTACCAGGGTTTCCAGGCCGTAGATTTTCCGGACGCTTCCGGCGTACAGACAGGCGCGGGGACGGCGCTTCCGGGAAAGGGAGGGCTGGGCCTTTGCCATGGCAATGTCCGCGTGGCCCTCCAGGATCACATGGGGCTTGCCGTAGGGATTGACCCGGCTGTTCATCTGCTCGGTCAGCAGCACATAATCCGTACACCGGGCAATGACCCTGTTTGTCAGGTACCGGTAGACCCGGTTGTAGCCCAGCATATCCGGCAGGTCCGTAATGATGCCCACGCAGCGGCAGCCCTTTTTCCGGGCGGCCAGCTGGGCGAAGAAGGCGGTGGTGCAGTTCAGGCAGTCCACAAAGACTACGCTGTCCGGCTTTGCCAGAGCGGAAACCATGGCATATACCTGCCGCGCGCCGGAGAGAATTTTCCGCAGGGGATTCCGATAGGCGGTGATGTAGTGGTAGTCCGCGCCGCCTTCCTGCTCTGGGGGCAGGGAAACCTTATTCTCCTTCATCAGGCTGCGGTTCAGGGGCAGGGATGCCGCCACATCCACCTTCGTATGGGCGGCCAGACCCTCGATCAGCAGCCGATGGTATTTTTGGGACTGAAAGGCAGGCTTCTGCGGAGTATCCGCAAACAGCGCCCGATAAGCCCGTTCAGAACAGGTGGTCACGGCATAGATAACGTGCATAACGCCTCCGGCTTTCTTCAAGCGGTTTTCTTTTTGGACGCGAACCGGGCTGGAAGCTCCCCAACGCACTCGGTCAGCGCCATAATGGGGAAGATCCACAGATAGGGTTCCGCAATGAGATTCTGGGTATTGAAGGTAATGGCCAAGGCCAGCAGACAGACCAGCCTGGAAACAACGTGCCCCTTGCCCCGGAAGACCAGACAGGCCCAGGCGATGACATGGAGCCAGCCGCTGATGACTCCCAGAATGGCGAAGAGGATCGTCGTGGAGCTGGTATTGTCCTGGACGATCTCCAGAATGTAGGAGACATTCCGGCCAACCTTGGGGTTGAAGGACAGCAGGTGCAGATTTACCCGGATGCTCTCAAACCGGTCGTCAAAGGACGGATTCCCCGGCGTGACCTTCTGGAACATGTACAGAAGGGTGGTATACAGAGGGGGCTTGCGGATCATAAGGTAGGCGATCGCCCCGGCGGCCAGGACGAGAACGATGACGGTCAGGATCCGGCCCAGCTTTTCCCGGTAGAGCTTTCGTTCAAAATACACGGTGATAAGCAGCAGCCCCATGGCCAGAACAGCGCCGGTGGAGAAGGTGCTCAGGATCGTTACGCAGAGGACCCCGGCGCATAGCCACATATGCCCTTCCTTTTCCCAAGCGACATGGCAGAAGCTCAGATACAGGGCGAGGACCAGGAAGAACTGGAATACGCCCGGCTCCCGAAAAATGCCGAAATTCCGCTCCCGCACCAGGTTCTTGGGGACAAAGGCAAAGAGAAAATTGTAGAATTCTCCGCCGTAGTCGTTGACAAAAACAGGAAGCGGCAGGATTCCCCGGTCCGCCAGGGGCCGCAGCAGGTAAAAGGTCAGCAGGGAATAGGCCGCCAGCGCGGTGAGGATCAAAACATAAGCCCTGGCGGCCTGGCCGCAGGTGACGAAATAGGAGAGAAATACCCCAATGAGAATGCTGAACAGGATGCTGAAATACATCATTTGCCAATCTCGCTTGCAGACCATGGGGAGCAGAATGGCCGCGGCGAAAACAAGGGCCAGGGCCACCCGGTAGTTCAGGAGGATTTGCTTCAGATCCTTCCGCCGGTAAATCAGGAAGAACAGCACCGCCCCGGCGGTCAGCAGCAGAGAGATGAACTGCGCCTTGTAAAACCCAATCAGATAATGGGAGACCTGGCTGACCCGGGTGAAATAAAGGATCAGAAACAGATAGGCGGCGAGAAGAACTTTATAAACCGTCTTTTCGGGGAATGGGTAACGATCGATCATGCTTCCTCCTGTTTGTGCTCCAGAATTTCCAGAATCGTCCGGGCCAGATGCTCCGCCCCCTGGGGAACGCTGATGCCGCCGTGGGCCGCGGCTACCTCCTGACAGGCGGTAGCTTCATAGACAATGGGCGTGGTGCCGCAGCTGGCGGCCTCCAGAACCGTCATGCCGAAGGTCTCTTCCACGCTGGGGCAGACATAGACGTCGGCGGTGGTATAGATCTCGGCCAGCTCCCGGGCGCTGCCGGTGCGGGGCAGACCCAGAATATTCGCGGGCAGGCCCTGTATTTGCTCCGAGGAAAGCCCGATCAGCACGATGCGGCAGGGGGCGGGCAAAAGTCCGGCCAATTGGATAAAGTCCGCCAAACCCTTTCGGGGTTCCCAGACATTGGCAACGCCCAGCACGAGAAAGGCGTCCTCCAGATTCCAGAGCTTTCGGAATTCTCCTGAAGTAGGCTTAAAAACCGAGGGATCCACCTGATTGGGGACCACCCGGATGGGATAGTCTTTCAGAAAGCTTTCCCGGACCAGATTCGCCAGCCATTGGGAGGGAACTTCCAGGGTCAGATCGGGAATTCCGGTGAAAAGCTCCTTTTTGCGGAGGTAATTCTTTTTCGTGGCGTCCAGCAGGGCCTTGGGATAGCTGCCCTTCTGGGGGCAGCCGCCGCAGCAGGTTTTCCACTTATCGCAGCCGGCCATGGTGAAATAGGGGCAGTTGCCCGTAAAGGCCCAGCAGTCGTGGAGGGTCCAGACGATTTTTTTTCCACAGCCGCGCAGATAGTCAAACAGCAGCCCCACATGGATGTAATAGCCATGGAGGTTGTGCAGCCAGATCACGTCCGGATCGTAGCCCCGCACCCGCCGGAGAAATTGGATCGTGGCGGTTCTGGAGCCGAAGCCACCGGTGCCGAAAACGCGGTGGCGCAGGGCGTGGAGCCGGTAGTCCCAGACGTTTCCGATGGCAATGGTGGGGACGGAATTATCCGTGCAGCGCCGGCCATAGGCAATGCGGCAAGCGTGGCCCTGCCGCTCCAGGGCGTGACATGCGGAGAGAACGATTTTTCCCGTGCTGCCGTAGCCTGCTACAGAATTGATGAAGAGATATTTCATAGATCCTCCCTGCCAAGGAGCCTCCGGAAGAGGTCTACATATTGGCCGGTGCAGATTTCCGGGGTGTAGCGGGTGAGGTATAGCTCCCGGCACTTCCGGGACATGGCCTCCCGGCCCTGGGGGTCCGCCGCCAGACAGCGGATCAGCTCTGCCAGACGCTGAGATTCTCCGTTTTTCAGGCTCACCCCCGCGCCGCTGCGGATATCGGACACGATGTCGCTGTCGTCCATAATGGCGATCAGGGGAATGCCCTCCATCATGTAGCTGTAGGTCTTGCTGGGAACGCACAGGCCCGTGGCACCCGCTTCCAGAGAGATCAGAGCGGCGCCGCTGATTTGCAGGGCGTCCCGGTAGTCCTTTCCGTGCAGAAAATCCAGCACCCGGGCATTGCGGAGATTTTCCGCCGCAATGGCCTTTTTCAGGGCCTCCATCTTATTGCCGTGACCGGCGAAGAGAAAGAAAATACTGCTCTCACCCCGCAGGAGCCGGATTGCCTCTAAAATGGTGTCCACATCCTGGACGGTACCCATATTGCCGAAATAGGAGACGACGAATTTGCTCCCCAGCTCTTCGGCAAACCGGTTGCCGGCGAGGTCCCGGCCCGGTTCGCCGCCGTCGGCGTACCAGTTGGGGATCACGGTGATTTTTTCCGGATCGACGGCCCGGTTTTCTGCCAAAAAGGTCTTCATTTCCGAGGAAAGGGCCACAACGGCGTCCAACTTCGGATAGACCACCTCGTTGATATGCTTCATAAGCCTGGAAACGCTGCTGCCGGGCTTCAAAGCCCCGGTCCGCAGGGCCAGCTCCGGGTATAGATCGTAGGAGACGAATACCAGCTTGCAGCCAAAGCGCTTTTTGGCCCAGGAGGCCACCCAGGGCAGTACCGGCGGATTGGAATAGAACAGCACGGCGCGGTACTGCTTCAGCTTTCTCATGTGGAGAAAGACCGACAGGGTAAAGGAGAAGTAATTGACGAGCCGCCCCAAAGTATGGCTGCGGTCGGGCTGCAAATAATGCAGCCGCTGAATGTGGATGCCCTCCACGGTCTCTTCGTCCGGGACCGGGGGGCCGGAATAGTACTCCCGGGGATAGCCGCAGAGGACGTCTACGGTCAGCCCGCTTCTTTGCAGCGCCTTGGCGGTGTCAAAGGGAAGCTGCGCGGAGGAAATGTATTCCGGGTGGAAAAACTGACACAGGAAAAGCACGTCCTTTTTGGGTTTCACAAAAGATGCAGCTCCTCTCGGATTTATGCCTCGGATTCTTTCACGGATGCGGGAAAATCCCACAGACAGTAATCGGTTTTGTACCGGCTCAGGGCGGGATCGTAGCAAAGGCTCCCAAAGGCCTTGTCCACAGCCGGGGTCATGTGCCGCAGCAGGGAAAAGGCCCAGCCAAAGCCGGGAATCAGGGGGAGATTTCTGCCCTTTGCCCGGGCGATTTCCCGGACAAGCTCGCTTGTATTGACATAGGAAGCGTTCTGCGGGCAGAAAATGCCGCCCTCGCCGCTCTCCAGCAGGCATTTTACCAGCGCGTTCAGGTTGCCTACATAGAGCATGGAGCGCCGGTTCCGCACGGCGGGAAAGCAGGGAAGCTTTGCGGCCATGGCCTCCAGCGTGCGGTAATTGCCCTTACAGCCCTTGCCGTAGATCATGGGCGGGCGCAGGATGGCAACGGAAAAGCCCTCTCCGGCCAGAGCCTGAAGCCCCTGCTCCGCCGCCAGCTTGCTGCGGCCATAGTTGTCCGCGGGCCGGGGAGGGGTATCCGCGGCGATGGTCACGGTTCTGCCGTAAGGGGCGGTCAGGCCGTAGACCGCCATGGTGGAGAGAAAAATGAATTGGGAAACGCCCTCGGCCCTGGCCTTTTCCGCCAGAAGTACGGGCAAACGCCCGTTGATTTTGTCGTAAAGGGCCGCCTGGCCGGGATCCTGCTTGTCCTGCTCCATGTGCACCAGGGCCGCGGTGTGGTAAATGGCGTCAAAGCCATGAAAATCGGCCGCTTTCCAGCCATCGCCCCGGACGCTGAGGGCCTCCACCTGAAATTCCTCCGGCCATTGGGCAAGGTAGGCCCGGAGGCTTTGCCCCAGATAGCTGTTGGCCCCGGTTATCAGCACCCGTTTCATGATTTGTGCTCCTTTTCCGCCAGCGCGCCGGTGCCACCCTCTACCACGCCGTCGTGCCTCAGAACGGCCAGAATGGTACCGAAGAAGCAGCGGCAGTCAAATATGAAGCTGAGCTTCTCGGCATACTCGCCATCCAGACGGGCTTTGACGTCAATGGGCAGTTCGTCCCGGCCGTTGATCTGGGCCCAGCCGGTAAGACCCGGGCGGATATCATTGGCGCCGTACTTGTCCCGCTCGGCGATCAGGTCAAACTGATTCCACAGGGCGGGTCGGGGGCCGATGATGGACATTTTGCCGGTGAAGATCTGTAAGATCTGGGGCAGCTCGTCCAGAGAGGTCTTGCGCAGCAGCTTGCCTACCCGGGTGATGTACTGCTCCGGGTTCTGGAGCTGATGGGTGGGCACATCGTGAGGGGTGCACATCTTCATGGTGCGGAATTTCAGAATCTGGAAATGGGTTTTGTGGATGCCCACCCGCTTCTGCCGGAAGAAAATGGGACCGGGATCGTCCGCCTTGATGGCAATGGACAGAATCAGATACAGGGGGGACAGGATAATAATTCCGCAGCCGGAAAGAAGAATATCCAGCGCCCGTTTTCCAAATTTTCGATACAAACCGATTCCTTCTTTCTGAAGATGCTCTCGCGCAAGGCAGAAAATACATAATGTACATTGTTTCTCTTTAGTATACCACAAGCGGCACCAATCAGCAACAAAAAGTTTTCCGCCCGCGGCGGCTGCCGCAGGCGGAAATGAAAGGTTTATTTTTGCGCGTCCAGGCATTCCCGGACAATTTTCTCCATCTCGTCCCGGCGGGCAAGCATATCCTTTGCCAGGGCGATCTGGCAGCGGGTGCGCACCAGATTGTGTTCGGGGTACAGGGTGTTGAAATAGGGATCTCCCTCCAAGTAGTCCCCCAGGAAACGGGTGGCCAGCTCGGCGGTCAGGCAGAAGCAGCTGACGGCCAGGGTATCGGCCTCTTCCTGCGTCATGGTCCTGCCGGTGCATTCCAGGAAGCCCTCGGTAAAGGCCCGGAACACGTCCATGTCCACTCCGGCTTCGGCGGGATCCTTACAGTCCTCCTCGCACCGGTTGGCGGCGAACCGGATGGCGTCGCCAAAGTCGTGGCCCATGAGGCCGGGCATGACCGTATCCAGGTCGATGACCACAAGGGCGCTGTGGTCTTCGTTGCTGAAAAGCACATTGTTGATCTTGGTGTCGTTGTGAGTGACCCGCAGGGGCAGCTTCCCGGCGGCGTTCAGGTCTGTCAGGGTGCAGGCCAGATCCTCATGCTCCAGCAGGAACCGGATTTCATCCCCTACTTCCCGGACCCGTCCGACCTTATCCTCGGCAATGGCCCGACGGAAGTTGGCGTACCGCTGCCGGGTATTGTGGAAATCGGGAATGGTCTCCTTCAGGGAGTGAATGTCAAAGTCCGACAGCTGCCGCTGGAATTCACCGAAGGCTTTCCCGGCGTTGCGCAGGACCTGGGGATCCTTTACGGAGTTGTAGGTAACGGAGGGAATGTAGTTGGTCATCCGCCAGAAATTGCTGCCATCGATGACGTAGGTTTTCCGGTCTGCGGTGTGGTGGAAGTGAAGGCAGGTTTTTCCGGGGGATTTGGCCCGGATGTGCTCCGTCACCTTGTCGATGTTGTCCATCAGTCCCACGGGATCCCGGAAAGCGTAGGTGTTGACGTTCTGAATCAGGAAGGACTTGGGACTGCCGTCGGCCAGGCGGAAATTTACCTTATAGGTATGGTTGACGTTGCCCATCTGAATGGTCTCATAGCCCAGGTAGGTATCTTCAATGCGGAAGAGTCGGCTGACCTGCTCCAGTTTTTCAGTTAGATCCAAGATATATACATCCTTTCTCGCAATAACACAAATCGGAAAGGGAATGAGTCACCCAAAACGATAAAATGGTTCCCGGGGCTTTTCCGGCCCCTGCAACTGTCCCATTCTATCGCAGGGAGGGAGAAATGTCAATCAGAGACAACAATTTTGGAGGAAATCACAACCAGAGACAAAATCACGCCGGTCCTTGCCTTCCCCAAACTGGGCACAATTGCCAAGGCGGCCGTTTGCGCGTGGACGCAATGGAAAAGAAACAGAGAAAAGCGGAAAAGCCATTGCATTTGACCGGGGAACTGGGTATAATAAGCTGATACATTCTTTTATGAGGTTATGCTGTGTACTTAAAATCACTGGAATTGCAGGGCTTTAAGTCCTTCCCGGATAAGACGGTGATCCGATTCGGCGATGATATCACTGCCATTGTGGGTCCCAACGGCTCCGGAAAATCCAATATTTCCGACGCGATCCTTTGGGTCATGGGCGAGCAGAGCACCAAGACCCTCCGGGGCGCCAAAATGGAGGACGTGATCTTCGGCGGTACCGCCAAGCGGCCCCAGCTGGGCTTCGCCGAGGCTACCCTGACTCTGGACAACTCCGACCGGGCGCTGGCCTATGACGCGGACGAGGTGGTCGTTACCCGGCGGTATTACCGCTCCGGCGATGGCGAATACTATATCAACCGTCAGTCCGCCCGGCTGAAGGATATCAACGAGCTTTTGATGGATACGGGTCTGGGCCGGGAGGGTTACTCCAACATCGGCCAGGGCCGCATCGACGAAATTCTCTCCCTGAAAAGCGGCGATCGCCGGGAAATTTTCGAGGAAGCCGCCGGTATCTCCAAATACCGCCACCGGAAGGAGGAGACCGAGCGCCAGCTGGAGCGTACGGAGGACAACCTGCTGCGCATCGGCGACAAGGTCTCCGAGCTGGAATTGCAGCTGGAGCCTTTGAAGGTACAGTCCGAAAAGGCCCGGAAATATCTGGAAATGAAGGATGAGCTGAAGGGTGTGGAGGTGGCCGTCTGGCTGGACACCCTGGACAAACTCTCCGCCGCGGCGAAAAAAGCGGAGGAGGACTACAAGTCCGCTTCCTTCGTATTGCAGCAGGCCCACGACGATCTGGACGGCCTGTATCGCCAGGCGGAGGAGCTGGGCGCGGCTCTGCGGGAGAAGGATGCTTCTCTGGAATCCGTCCGGGTAAAGACCACCATGTTCCAGAGTACCCACCAGCAACTGGAGGGCCAGATGGCGGTACTGCGGGGCAATGTGGAAAACAACAACGCCAATTTAAGCCGCATCCGGGAGGAAATTCAGGGCCAGGCGGATCGTTCCGGCGGCCTGGAAAGTCAGATCGCCCAGACGGAGCAGCGGGTAGCCCAGATCGATGCTGACCTGGCGGATGCCCGGGAAGCCATCGCCGCCTCTCAGCGGAAGCTCAGCGAAATGACGGCTTCCGCCCAGGGCCTGAGCAAACAGTTTTTGGAGCTGCGGACCAAGGAAACCAATCTGCAGGCGGATATCGCCGGCTGTGAGGCGGATGTCCGTGCGCTGGAAGAGAACCGGGAGAGCACCCGGCAGCGCCTTTCCCAGCTGGAAGAGGACCTTTCCTCCGGCGAAGCCCGGCGGGAAGAGGCAAAGAAGAATCTGGAGGACAGCCGCCGGGCATTGAAGGATGCCCAGGAGCAGGTCACGGCCTCCAATAACGTTATCTCCGGTTTCACCCTGCGGCAGGACAGCCGCCGGAAAAACCGGGATGTCTCTGCCGAAAGACTGCGGCAGCTCACTGCCCAGCTGGACGGCGTTTCCGCCAAGGTCCGGGTATTCCGGGCCATGGAACGGGACTTTGAAAGCTACCAGAAGTCCGTCCGGATGATTATGCAGGAGGCCCAGCGGGGCGGCCTGCGGAATATCCACGGTCCCGTATCCCGGCTGATCCGCACGGATAATCAATACGCCGTGGCCATCGAGATCGCCCTGGGCGCGGCCATGCAGCAGATCGTGGTAGACAGCGAGTCCGACGGCAAGGCGGCCATCGGCTATCTGAAGCGTACCGGCGGTGGCCGGGCCACATTCCTGCCTCTGTCCTCCATCTGGGGCAAGAGCCTGCAGGAGCCCGGCGTAGAAAAGAGCCGGGGCTTTGTGGGCATTGGGTCGGACCTGGTGAAATACGACCCCAGATACAAAAATATTGTACAGAATCTGCTGGGCCGGACGGTAATTGCCGAGGATCTGGACGCGGCCATCGTCATGGCAAAGCAGTTTAAGAATCGCTTCCGGATCGTCACTCTGGACGGCCAGGTCATGAACGCCGGCGGCTCCATGACCGGCGGCTCCGTGAATAAGGATGCGGGTATTCTCTCCCGGGCCAACGAGCTGGAAAAACTGGCGGCTCAGGAAAAGCAGCTGACGGCCCAGCGGCAGCAGGAAGAGGCCGCCTTGCAGGAGGCCCAGCGGCTTTTCGACCAGGTGGAGTTCCAGCTGAGCGCCGCCCGGGACCAGCTTCGGGAGGCGGAGGATCAGGTCCTCCGTTTGCAGGGCCAGGAGAAGCAGTATGAGGTGCTCTATAACGCCATTTGCGAGGCGGCGGACTCTGCCGGCAAGGAGCGGGAAAGCCTGCTGACCCGGGACCGGGGCGACGCCGAACGTCTGGCGGCCCAGAAAGCGAAAATTCAGGTCTATGAAAAGGACCTGCGCCTGACGAGACAGCAGGCGGAGAGCCTGGAGGGCAGCCAATCCGAGGCGGCCCAGGCTATGGATGCCATTACAGGCCGTATGACCGAGTTGCGCGCCAAGGAGGCGGCATTGGACGCCGAGCGCACAACGGCCCTTTCCCATATGGAGGACCTGCGGGGGCTCATGTCCGCCATGGAGGGCGACCGGGAGAAAAAGCAGGCCCTGATGGACGCCATGGCGCGGGAGAATGACCGCATCGCGGGAGAAATTCAGACCCTGGAGCAGCGGCAGAAGGACAACGACGCCGAAGCCGCCGCCATGAATGACACCCTTCAGAAAATGCTTCTGGATCGGGCGGATACGGAAGCGGCCAAAACCAAGGCCGAGCACGACGCCCAGGAGAAGAACAAGGATATCCTCAACATGGAGCGGGCCTGCGCGCTGCTGGAGCAGAAAAAGGTCACGTCCTCCATGGAGGAGCGGCAGATTGTGGATAAGCTGTGGGATTCCTACGGCCTGACCCCCGGCACCGCCGGAGAGGCCCGGGGCGAGATCGAATCCGTCTCCGCGGGCAATAAGCGCATTGGGGAGCTGAAGCGGAAAATCGCCGCCCTGGGCACCCCCAATCTGGGGGCCATCGACGAATATGCCCGGGTCAACGAGCGCTACAGCTATCTTGCCGGGCAGCGGGACGATGTGCTTACCTCCAAGCGGGAACTGGAAAGCATCATCCGGGATATTACAAAGGAAATGACCTCCATCTTTGTGGAGCAGTTCGGCCGGATCGACCGCTATTTCGGTCAGGTCTTTGAGGAGATGTTCGGCGGCGGCAAGGGCCAGCTGATTCTGGAGGACCCGGAGAATCCTCTGACCTGCGGCATTGAGATCCGGGTGCAGCCCCCCGGAAAGCAGGTCAAGACCATTACGCTGCTGTCCGGCGGCGAAAAGGCATTTGTGGCCACGGCGCTGTACTTCGCCATTCTGAAGGTGCGGCCCACGCCCTTCTGCCTGCTGGACGAGATCGACGCCGCCCTGGACGACCGGAACGTGGACCGATTCGCGGGCTATCTGCACAATCTGAAAAAGACCCAGTTCATCGTCATTACCCACCGGCGCGGTACCATGGAGGCCGCCGATGTGCTTTACGGTGTGACCATGCAGGAGCAGGGCGTTTCCAAACTGCTGCGGCTGGATTTGAACCAGATGGAAGAGTATCTGGGTATTGGAGAATAATCAAGAATAACGCTGTCATTGCGAGCCAGTCCTCAGACTGGCGTGGCAATCCCCCTGTTGAATGGTAAAGGCGAGTCCGCCGTACGGAAAATAGAATTATGGGGATTACCAGGTTCATTGTGACACTGCTGTTCTGGAATACCACAAAGTCTAATGGTGTGATGTCAATAGAGAAATGAAGAATAAATTGTATTATTTGGGGGATCAAACCAGCCAATAGTTGCAAAAAAGC
>CAVLCF010000073.1:0-3230 GCA_963661735.1 bacterium
GCTTTTTTGCAACTATTGGCTGGTTTGATCCCCCAAATAATACAATTTATTCTTCTTTTCTCTATTGACATCACACCATTAGACTTTATGCGCCTCCGGGCCGCACTACAGACCCGGAGGCTATGAACTTTGTCCCCGGCGATTCTAACGGGGTTTGGGCTGCCGCTGATCAAAGCTCAACGGCGCAGAAGCTTACTTGTGGGCGGCGATCCTTGCCAGATCCACCAGGGTTGACCGTGCGTCCTCATTAAGCGTGGCCACGACGGCCTCCCTGATTTTCCGGGCGCGCATCTCATCCACCAGCAGAATGTCCAGGATGTCCCCGATCTCCGCCAGCGCGTCCTCCGGGAAGGCCGTGCGCCCCGCCCGGATACCGTCCTGGAACGCGGTAAGCTGCCCGATCTGATAATCCGTCAGCATTTTGCTCGCCGCCTCACTGCTTCCCCTTCTGTGCGGCCGCCTCTTTGATCTTGGCCCACATCTGGGGATTATCCTCCTTCACCCGGCAGATAAACTGTGCCGTCTGCCGGGCGAAGTTTAACCGTACGCTTTCGGGCAGCCGGGAGAAATAATCCTGCCCCGGGTTTGTCTGTGCCATAAGTACCTCCTTATATTCCCCGGCGGGCCTCAGCTCGCCTGTTTGTCCTGCTTCTCGCCGCTGGGCTGCTCCATGGCCCGGAGGTTGTACCCGGCCTGGATGCCCAGCAGTACCAGCTTGGTCGCGTCCGCGCCGAGTTTCAGCCCGCGCTGCATCTGCTCCGCAATGTCCTGATAGATTTCCATATTTCCCACCTCCTTGCTTTTTTCGCCAATTTGTGCTACCATCACCCCGAAAGGGGGTGAATAACTTGGAGCTTGATAAGATCACGCAAACCGAGAAGCTCGTGAACCCGGAAGCGGATGACCTAAACAATTACCTTGCCCATGGCTGGAAAATCTTGTTGGCCTGCGCAGACCTATGTTCTGCGGAGGGCGGTGCTTTTTACGGATACTGCGCCGTGTTTTACCTGGGGTGGACGTTGGACACAGCGCCGTGGCATCCGGCCCCCGCCCAGCCGGAGGGGCTGTGGGTCTAAGCAACCCGCATTAAGATCAGGTAGCTGCCGTCCTCGGGCCTAATGATCGCCTCGGAAACAAACCATTTTCCGGTCTGAAGCAGCTCGGCCGCTTCCAGAATGCTGCGGGCGTACCGGACCTCTTTCGCATGCCACCAAAGGGTCGGCTTGACTGCCTGCCATACGTTCGCCCCTTCGCCTTTCACGATTGGCTTCCTCGCAGCCTCTCGCTGCGGGGAAGTTTTCATTGCATTGGCGTCCATTTGTTAATCACCTCGCTTAGCTTTCGTTGGCGAACCAAACATATCATAAATAATTCAGTTTGTCAACTGCTTTGTACAAAATATTTTGATTTATTTCTCGTTGACAAACTAAACTCTATGTGGTATTCTCTAGCCATGGAGGTGATTGATACGGATTTATCTACTGTAGGCGGTCGAGTTTGGGCTATCAGAGACCAAACGGGACTGTCAAGGCGTGCTTTTGCAGAGCGACTTGGCGTTGTACAAGACGAGATAGCTAATGTCGAATACAACCGTTTGAAAAGGCCAGATCAAAAAGAAAGCCTATTCCGTAGCATTGCTACAGAGTTTGGCGTTTCCTTGGATTGGATAAAAACCGGAGAAGGGGACATGTATGGCGCTGATCAGCACGATGAGATCGCCATGGCCTTTGGCTCCCTGGCGGCCAGGCATGACCCAGTGATTGACGGATTCATCCAATTCCTTCGGGGCCGGACCCCCGAGCAGCTGGAATTTATCGCCCAGCAGCTTAAAGATTGCGTGGATTGCATCGAGCAGATGCGAGGAAATGCTTAATACCCAAGGAGATGATTAGCACGGATACAACGACAATTGGCGGCAGAGTTTGGGCGGTACGAGAAGAACAAGGGCTTTCGCGGAAAGAGTTTTCTGCGTGTCTTGGCTGCCCGGAAGGGGAAATTACAAACGTAGAATTCAACAAGCTGAAGAAGCCTGAGCAGAAAGAAAGTTTGTACCGGAATATTGCCGTAACCTTCGGGGTCTCGCTGAACTGGATTAAAACTGGCGAAGGTGACATGCACAGTCCTGACCAGGTGATAAGTACGGATTTAACGACGGTCGGCGGCAGGATTTGGGCTATCCGAAAGCAAACAAGATTATCAAGACGGGCCTTTGGGGAAAGGCTGGGGGTTCCTGCTGATGAAATCAGAAATATTGAATTTGATCGGCTCAAACGTCCGGAATTGAAAGAATCTTTCTATAGGAATGTTTCCGCCGAGTTCAATGTCTCCCTTGACTGGATTAAAACTGGGAAGGGCGATATGTATGCTACATCTCCCAATGGCGAAATTTCCGCAGTTCTCGACGCACTTCTCGCGTTCCACGATCCCACTTTTGATACGTTCGTTGCATTTTATCGTAGCCATTCCCCTGAACGACGCCAGAAATTTGCCCTTCTGTTCCAAGCTCTTGTGGCCCTGATTGATGCATTCACCGCCAAAAGTGAGGACTGAGCATCACGCTCAGCCCTCGCTTTTTGTCAAAAATGTCAATTGCTAAAGTTGCACAAAACGCCTAAAATAGACAGCAAATACAAATGTGCCCGAATTGGACACATAATAACAGCCCCCGCCGAACCATCGGCAGGGATCGCTATTGTTAAAAATCCTTAAATTTTTCGCAGCTTGTTGACAAAACGGGTTTGGCTGCATATAATGACAGTGCGGGAATGCTCCGCAAAAGCAAAAGATCACGTCCCCGCCGACTGACCTTCTGTGGACTTGTAGGGCGCAAGTCAAAAAAGAATGCCCGCTGAGTTGATCTCCACATAGAGCGTGTGGAGGGTAAACAAAAAAATGCTCGCTGAGAAGACGGCCACGCTCCATGCGTGGCCGTTTCCCGTGCTATGGGGTGTCGAAATATGTTGAAACTGATATTTTTAACTGAACAGTTTTACCGGGATTATAGCGCCTGCCCGGAGATCGAGCAGAAGCCGACCCGCCCGTATATCCGCGTCGGCGTCGTCGTTGGCGGCATTCTCTGGGCCGTTCCGCTGCGCTCCCACATCAACCACGAGTATGTGATCTGGACAGACAAGCCTGCAAATAAAAAGTCAAGCCCCAAAGCGGACTTGACAGGAAGAAAAATTTGCAAGCAGTAGGTAGAAAAAAGTGCAGCACAAAAAGGCCGCCGC
>CAVLCF010000074.1:0-8250 GCA_963661735.1 bacterium
GAGGGAGTGGACGAGCGTCCTTCTGCCGAAGGACGCTCCGAAGCTTACCTCATGATACATTACATTCAAAGGCGTTTTCACTTTCAATGCGCAGTCTGCCGATTTCCAGCAGCCGCACATCCGTGTGGTTCCCATGTTCTTGGGGGCGCACATAGGGGACATACTCCTTTGACGGTGTGCTTTCGTGCAGACCAACAGTGCCGCCGTGGCGCAGATCGCAGTAGCTCTCCGTTGGGCCGCAGCCATAGTACCGGAAAGACATATTCTCTCCGGGCAGGGTACATTCAAAGCCCAGCCGGGGCAGCCAGACCACATTTTCCCGTACCTTGCCTTGCAGATCGACGGAAACACGTCCGTTCCTGTCTACACTAATTTCCAGCGTATATCGGAAGAATGGCTTCCGGGACACACCCGCCAGAGAGCCGTCTATGCTCACCTTTCCTTCGGAAGCTGTGCAGTCGTAGACCTTGGAGAAAAGCTTGTCCAGGTTTTCTCCCTGCCAGATGTTATAGCTGCCCCACAGAAGCTTGATGTTGCGGTCATTGTCCGTAGGAGCCCGCCAGGCGGTCATGCGCACCGGCTCCGCCAGCTGATCCTCACCGTCGATCACCATGGAGGTAAAGCTGCCCAGAAGCTTGGAGAACACATACCGGAAGCCCGTGCCAGAGAAGATCACTTCACGGTCAGTTTCTTCCGTAATGGCTGCTCCGCACAGCGTCTCCGGCTTTGCGCCCTCTCGCAGCAAGTGCTGGGTCTGGGCCGCCAGCTGCCCCTGATGATACAATCGGCAAGTGAGATACATTCCGCAGCGGCAGGCTGCTTCCGGGACAGCAACGGGAATCTCCACCCACCTGTGTGGGGCAAGTTCCATAGGAATGTGTTTTTCCGCAATCACTTTCCCATCTGCCTCAATGGTATAGGCAAAATCGCACTCAGAATAATCCGTAAAATCAAAGCGGTTATAGACGAGAAGGCCGCCATTCTCGTATTTCGTCCGCATGGGCTGGTACGCAGCCTTCACTTCCAGTGAACCAGCCTTCAGGCTGCGGTCAGAGAACACCATACCATCGCAGCAGAAATTTCCCTCGTGGGTCAGCTCCCCCGGGAAATCCCCGCCGTACTTCTGCACGCCGTCCACGATCACCGTATGGTCTGCCCACTCCCACACGCAGCCGCCGATGATATTGGGATAGCGGTCAAATACCTCGTTGTAGTCCCACACATCTCCCGGCCCGTTGCCCATGGCATGGGCATATTCACAGAGCATGATGGGCAGGGGTGTTTCCGGGTCCTCCGCCATTTTTGCAACCGTGGCCACATCGTGGTACATATTGGAGATCACGTCCACGTTCCGGTAATCCCCCTTCCGGCAGGCATCCTCGCAGTGCCGGAGGCGGCCATCCCGGAGGCCCTGTAGCCATTTCAGCATAGCTTCGTGGTTGGGTCCGTAACCGCTTTCGTTGCCCGTGGACCACATGATAATGCTGCTGTGGTTCCGGTCCCGGTCCACCGCCCGCTCCATGCGCTCCAGAAATTCGTTGCGCCAGGCAGGATTCGCGCCTGGCCAGTCCTCGCTTTCTATGTCATAGTGGTAAGGCACGTTGGCGTAGCGCCGGAGAAAGCCGTGGGTCTCAATGTCCGTTTCCAGGATCACATAAAAACCCAGCTCGTCGCAGAGCTCCAGAAACACCGGAGACGGGGGATAATGGGAGGTGCGGACACAGTTGATATTCAGCTGCTTCATCAGCAGAAGATCCCGGCGCAGTTCTTCTTCCGTCTGGCACCAGCCCTTGCGGGGGTCGGTGTCGTGGTGGTTGACGCCGTGCAGCTTGACGGGAACGCCATTGATCAACAGCTCCCGCTCTGGCGAAATCCGAATGGTTCGGAAGCCGATTCTCTGCGTTATGACCTCGCCCTCTCGCTCGAAACGCACGGTATAGAGATAGGGCTTTTCGGCGTTCCAAGAAACCGGATTTTCCAGTTCAAGGGCCGCACTTTGGACATTCTCCCGCACCGCAAGGCAGCGCCCTTCCCGGTCATAAACGGAGATATCCGCCGCTGCGTCTGTCTGAACGAGAATTTGGTTATCCTCCGTCCGGAGGGATACGTCCCGCATATGCCCAACCGGGCGCTGCAGCAGATAGCAGTCCCGGAAGATACCGTTATAGCGAAAGGCGTCCTGATCCTCCAAATAACTGCCGCAGCACCATTTCAGCACCTTGACCCGGAGGGTATTGCTGCCGGTCGTCACAAAATCCGTGATGTCAAACTCCGCCTGCAAATGGCTTCCCTGAGTGAAGCCCACATAGCGGCCATTCACATACACAAAGCCGCAGGAGGATACCCCCTCCAAAACGAAGTATACCCGTCCCCAGACGGCTTCCAGGGTAAATTCCCGCTCGTAGATGCCACAGGGGTTTTCGTCCGGCACATAGGGCGGATCACAGGGATAGGGGTAGTTGATGTTGCTGTAATTGGGATGCTCGTACCCCTGCAGCTGCCAGCAGGAGGGAACCGGAATGGTATCCCAATGGGGGATTTCCTCCGGCACGTCCACGTCCCGGCTGAAAAAGGCGAATTTCCATTGGCCGTTCAGGAGGGTGTATTCCGATTTCCCGCCCGGAATGTAATAGGGCCTCTGGGGCAGCCGGTTTTCGCTGGTTTTGGAAGGGTCCTCATAGATTCGTTTCATGGGAGGTATCTCCTTTGCCGCCGATGGCATTTACTCGGCATAGATTTGGAAAAGGCCGGGGGTCAGATGGATGGGCGTTCCATTTTCCGCGGGTGTACAGGGCTGGCCGTTGATTTGAACGGTCTTAGTCCCCTCCGGCAGGATCACATCCGCCTCCGTATCAAAGGGCACTTGGACGGTGTAGCGCATCCCCTTGCCGTCCTTTTTCCATTCGCTGCGGATGTCGCCGTAAGCGGAAGTATAGGCCAGCTCTGCCCACTCAAAGCGTCCGTCCGGATAAGGACGAATGGTAAAGCGCCGATATCCGGGCTTGGCGGCGTTCAGTCCGCACATATAACGCACCATCCACTCCACGATAGAGCCATAGGCGTAGTGGTTCAGGCTGTTCATGCCGGTGTCGCTGATACTGCCGTCGGGCAGTACCGAGTTCCAGCGCTCCCATACGGTGGTAGCCCCCATATTGACCTCGTACAGCCAGCTGGGGAAATCCTCATTCAGCAGCAGCGTATAGGCAGCCTCCGGATGGCCGTTTTCCGTCAGCACCGGGCACAGCAGGGGTGTTCCCACAAATCCGGTAGTCAGGCGCATTTTCTCCTCCGCCAGCTTTGCCATCAAGGTATCGATCTGGCGCTGACGGGCCCCTTCGGGGATCAGGTCCAGCCACAGGACGATAGCAAGGGCCGTCTGGGTCTCCTGGGCAAGTCTGCCTGTGCGGGTGTAGAATTCCTCCAGGAAGGCAGCCTTGATATGCTCCGCCAAATTCTGATAATAGGCGGCATCCGTTTCCTTTTGCAGCACGGCGGCGGCCTTTGCCGTCAGGATTGCGGAATAGTAATAATAAGCGCTGGCTACCAGATAGGGATCCGTCGCGCCGAAATAGCTGCCCGCGTGGAAATTGTCCAGGGCCAGCCAGTCGGCAAAGTGGAAGCCATCTGTCCAGAGATATTTCCCGCCGCAGCGCTCCACATCCACCTTGCGGATATGATCCACCCAGCTTCTCATGTTTCCGTACTGCTGTGCCAGCATTTCTTTGTCGCCATAAGTCTGGTAAAGCGTCCAGGGAATAACCGTCGCGGCGTCCGCCCAGGCGCAGGAGCCGTGGTTGGTGTTCACGGCCACATTATCCGACTGCTTGTCGCTGCTGCGCAGGATGCGGTCGATCTGGCCCAGAATATCAGGCACCACATGGGGGACGGAGCCGCCCAAGGTGTCCTGTTCCAGCTTCATGTCGTACAGGTACTTTTTGTAGAACGCCGGGGCGTACATGTTGAAGCAGGCAGTGGCGGAAAACACCTGAGCATCTCCCGTCCAGCCCATCCGCTCATCCCGCTGGGGGCAGTCCGTGGGGGTGTCCAGGAAGTTGCCCTTCTGGCCCCAAAGGGCATTGTCGATCAACCGGTTCACCTTCTCGTTGGAGGTGCGGATGCGCCCGGTCTGCTCCATGCTGGAATACAAAACACAGCCGTCAAAGTTTTCCAGATCAATTTCCGAAATGCCCTGCACCTTCACATACCGGAAGCCGTAGAACGTAAAGTGTGGGCGCACCCAGCGCGATGTTCCATCCGAAAAATACCGATATTCCGCCTTTGCGGTGCGCAGATTGTCGTTGTAGAATTTCCCCTCCTGTAGAATTTCGCCGTACTGGAACCGGATCTCCGTATCCCTGGGTTCGTCACACAGGAATTCCACCCATCCGGTGATCTCCTGCCCGAAATCCAGCACCAGCTCGTCGGCAGCCGTATGGATCAGCTGCACCGGCTTGATCCGTTCCATGATCTTTACAGGCAGGCTCAGCCGGGGTGTCAGCTGTGCCTGGGGTGCCTCGCTGGGCACGGCACGTACAAAGCCCTGGGTATCGCAGCCAAATTCCGACCAGCCGGGAATCTCCATGCGGCTGTCCCAGACCTCGCCGTCGTAAATGCTGCTCTGCACCACCGGAGACGGGGCACACTGCCAGCTGGTGTCCGTAGGAATAACCTGCCGGGTGCCGTCCGCATAGCGGATATGCAGCTGTGCGGTCAGGCGGCAGGTGTCGCCGTAGAGCTTGTCCATGCGGTCCACGAAGCCGAAGCGGCCCTTATACCAGCCGTTGCCCAGCATCACGCCCAGGCAGTTGCCGCCCTGACGAAGCTGTGCGATAACATCATAGGTCTGGTATTGCAGCCAGAGGTTGTAGTCGTTATAGAAAGGGGTCAGATATTCGTCCCCGATTTTTTCTCCGTTTAAGTAGGTCTCATAGAGCCCTAAGCCGCAGATATACAGTCTGGCGGCGGCAATTTCCTTGGAAACCGTCAGTTCCTTGCGCAGCAGCGGCTGTGTCTCCCCGGAAAAGGGGGCCTGGATCCATTGGGCGGTCTCCAATACCGCGGCGGTTTCAAAGAACGCGACAGGGCTTTCGGCATAGTCTCCCGCGTCGTCCCAGACCCACACCTGCCAGTAATAGCGTGTTTCCGGTTCCAAAGAAAGGGCCGGGGCGTAATCCGCGCTGTCGATGTCCCCGCGTTCACCGCTGTCAAAGACGGTTTTTTGGAACGCCGCATCCAGCCCGATCCGGACCCGTGCCTTGGCGGTATGGGTTCCCTTGGCCTGGGTAACGATCCAGGACAAGCTCAGACTCTCTATCAGAAAACCAATTGGATTTTCAATGTGATTGACTCGTAAATGTTCAATGACCATATTATGTACCTTTCGGCGCAATGCCATAATTTATCATAGCATATTCTTTTCGCAAAAGCTATCCTTTGCAAAAGGGGGAGATGCCATACAGCACCTCCCCCTCCTCACTATTGGGTTATTGGATGTTTATTTCGCTGCGTCGGGCAGTTCCACGCCCAGCTTGTCAGCCTTAGCGGTCAGAACAGCACGTCCGCCCTGATCCAGCCACTCGCCAACGAAGGTGTCCCAATCATCCATGCTGCGCTCACCGACGATGAACTTGTAGTACTGAGAGGTTGCAAACTCAGACAGGTTCGGAGCGATGTCGCTGGAAACGCTGCACAGCAGGGTGTCGTTGGGCCATCTGTCCCAGCTCAGCATAGCAGCCTTGCCCTCGTTGATGCGGTCAACGGTGTGCTTCCACTCGTCGGTGTCGTCACGCTGGTCGACCTGATACTTGACGGTGTAGCCAAAGGTCTGCCAGGGAGCCAGAGCCAGATTGTCGGAGCCGTAAACGGTGTAGCCGGGGTGATCCTCGTTGACGCGGATGACGCAGGTGCCGTCCTCGTTGTAGAACCGGTCGCCGTAGTCGCCGCCGTGGACTTCATTGCCGCCGCCCTGGACGGTTTCCAGGTAGCACTCGCCGCCGTAGGTCAGGGTGTCCATGATGTGCAGGATCCGCAGGAGCTTGCCCTGGTTGTCCTTCACGTTGGCAGTGGAGACGGCGAACAGCTCGCCGGGATTGCCGCCGGCATTGCCCTTGCAGCCTTCGGGCAGGGAGGGCAGGAAGGTCCAGTCGTCACAGGCGTTGATGTCCTGGCCCTTGGCGTTCTCGTACTCCCAGTACAGAGCGTCGGAGGGATAGTTGACCATGCCGACCTTGTCGTTCATGGTGTAGGACTTGGCAGTCTCCCAGTCAATGGTGAACCAGTCGGGAGCCAGGTCGCCGTCGGTATACAGCTCGTTCAGGAAGCCGATCCAGCCCTTGTAGGTGCCGTCCAGCATGGGGGCGACCAGCTGGCCGTTCTCGACGTGCTCACTGGGGTTGCCGAAGAAGGGCAGGAAGGCCTCCAGCATACCGAAGGAGTTGCCGCCGCCGGCGCCGGTCATGAACCAGGAGTCGTTCTGGCCGTTGCCGTCGGGATCGTTATAGGTCACGGCGTGTGCATAGGCCTTCAGCTCATCCAGAGTCTTGGGCATATCCATGCCCAGGTTGTCCAGCCAGTCCTGACGGATGGCCAGGCCCCAGATGTCGCCGTCCTGGGTGGCGTAACGGGTGATGAAGGGGATAGTGCCGTCCTCCATGCTGGACCACTGGATCATGGAGGTGGTCACAAACTTGCAGGTCTGGGGCATATAGGGATACATCTCACGGGCATCCACCAGCAGGCCCTGCTCACCGAGGGCCATGCCGTAGTCGGCGCTGGGAAGCATGAACAGGTCGGGCACATCGCCGGAGGAGAAACGGGTGGAGAGGATGTTCTCCAGGTCATCTGCCAGCACGGTGGTGAAGGTAATGGTCACGTTGAACTTCTCTTCCAGATAGGCCTTGATGGGGTCGTCCTGGGGAGGGGTGACACCATAGTTCTTGGTCAGCAGCTCGATCTCGTAGTGCTGGCTCATATCGTCATAGTCGTAGTAGCCATCCTCAGCCTGGGTGGGATTGCCGGGCAGGGAGTCGGGGAACTGGATATCCTCGTAAGCAACGGCGGGGGCAACGGTGCCGGCGGCTTCCGTGGTCTCCTCAGCGGCCGGAGCCTGCGTGGTTTCTCCCGCCTGTGCGGGAGAGGTGGTGGATGCTGCCTGGTTCTGGTTACCGCAGCCAGCAAACACTGACAGCAGCATAACAGTCGCAAGCATCAGGGACAAAACGCGCTTTTTCATAATGTTTCCTCCATTTTTTAATTTATTTCAATTTTTATTGAAATCGAAGATTATTCCTTCACCGCACCGGTGTACATACCGTAGATGAAATACTTCTGCAGGAACGGATAGACACACAGGATCGGCAGCACCGCAATGACCACGCTGGCCATTTTTACGGATGTGGGGGTCATTTTCGCATAGGCGGAAATGTTGTTGAACATATCGATCTGGTTGGGCTGGTTGAACAGGTTGCGGATGATCAGCTGCACCGGGTACAGGTCCTGATCCCGGACAAATACCAGAGCATTGAACCAGTCGTTCCAGTGGGCCACAGCGGCAAAGAGGCCGATGGCACAGAGGGTAGGCTTCAGCAGAGGAATGGCAATGTGGAGCATCTTCTGGATCTCCGACGCGCCGTCCAGCTCCGCGGATTCCAGAATGTCGTTGGGCAGGCCCTCTACGAACAGCTTCACCACCATAACGCCATAGGGATAGCCCAAGCTGGGGATGATATACACCCAGAAGGTATTCAGCAGGTGCAGCTTATTGAGCAGCAGATACGTGGGAATCAAGCCGCCGCCCAGGATCATGGTGATGATGATATACACCAGGATGCCTTTGCGGAAGGGGAAATCCAGCTTTGCCAGGCTGTAGCCTACCGTTACCGGCAGGATCAGAGCGCCCGCCATGCCCACGATGGTCCGGGCAATAGAGATCCACATGCCTTTCAAAAAGCCCGTACTGGTGAACACGTACTTGTACGCACTGATGATTGGCTTCTTCGGGAAGATGATAAAATAGTTCCGCTCGATCATTTCACCCTCCGAGCTGAGGGACATGCCGACTACATACAATAGCGGCACAACGCAGCAGACCAGCACCAGCGCCATAATGATATTGATAATGACCTGGTAGACCTTTTCTTCCCTGGTCTGAACCCTCCTTAGAACATGCCTCGGCCGGTCAGCTTCTTGGAGATCTTGGGAACCTCTGAATAAATAGCCCAATATTCTGCTATTCTTTCTATTTTAGAAATT
>CAVLCF010000075.1:0-18018 GCA_963661735.1 bacterium
AAGCCGCATTCTTTCCCCCTTTCTTGGCGGGACAAGAAAGGGGCCCCCGGAGGGAACCGGCCTACGGGCGGACAGAGCGTAATACAATAAACAATTGCACCAGCAGACGCTGCCACGGGATACACACGCTCTGCACCTATTGCACAAAAGAATTTGCAGGAAATTGTGCAATACGCAGAATTTCCACTTTTTTGCTCCAAGCATGTCACCTTTCGCATTCCTTTTCCGTCTATATAGGTGAAAGGACTTTTGAGCCAAAACGCGGAAGGAGTGCATCCATGTGAAAAGAAAATTCAGATTTGCGGTCAGCCTGCTGCTTGTGATCCTTGTGTTCTGCGGATGCGCCGCCGCGGGACCCCGCAGCGTCAGCGGCACGGTGGTAAGGGTGACGGCGGACGGCTATCTTGTTCTGCTGGAGCAGTGCGGCAGAGAGGCGCTCTCCTGCGAGACGGTCCCCCTCTCCAGAGAGCAGCTCCCAAAGCGGGACGGAAATCTGCATATCGGCGATCAGGTGCAGCTGGAATACCGCCGGGTGGAACAAAATGATGGAGCCTGGCAGCTCAGCGGTCTGAAGGTCGCCGATTGCGGCGCGCCGAAAAAATAACGAAATGACGGTCCCCGGATTTTCGGCTGAAAATCCGGGGACCCTTTATGCTACATCTGGATTACGATCAATAATTCTCCGCGCGGACTTCAAAATAGCTCTGGGGATGATTGCAGGTGGGGCAGACCTCCGGGGCCTTTTCGCCCACGACGATGTGGCCGCAGTTCCGGCATTCCCATACCTTTACCTCACTCTTGGCGAAGACCTGGGCTATTTCCACATTGTGCAGCAGCGCTCTGTAGCGCTCCTCGTGGTGCTTTTCAACGGCGGCAACCATACGGAATCTGGCGGCCAGCTCCGGGAATCCCTCTTCCTCGGCGGTTTTGGCGAAGCCCTCGTACATGTCGGTCCATTCGTAGTTTTCGCCCGCCGCGGCGGCGGCCAGGTTTTCCGCGGTGGTGCCGATGCCGTTCAGCTCCTTGAACCAGAGCTTGGCGTGCTCCTTCTCGTTTTCGGCGGTTTTCAGAAACAGGGCCGCGATCTGCTCAAAGCCATCCTTCTTGGCCTTGGAAGCAAAATAGGTGTACTTGTTGCGGGCCTCGGACTCGCCGGCAAAGGCGGCCATCAGATTCTTCTCGGTCTGGGTACCGGCGTACTTTGTTGCGTTGGGCATGATTCATTCAACCTTCCTGTTTTAAGATGACGGAAAGGCATGGCGCTGCGCCGTCTCTTTCCATGGATAGTGTAACCCAGATCGCGGCAAAAGTCAATAGCAAATAATAATTATTCTTATTTATATTTTGAAATCTATGCTGCTTCCGGCGGATTCTCCGCCGGGTAGAGGAAAAAGTGAAATCGGAGATTGCAAGAAACCCGAAAGGATGGTATGCTATAAGAAACACTTGTGCCGATTTTCCGAATCGAGAAAGGATCAACGATGCAGCTATCCGCGAATATGGTGCGGGAACGACTGGCCCATATGAAGCCCCGGCTTACAAACTGCTCTCTGGAGACCAGCCGCAGAGGACAGAACGCCGTGGGGGAGCTTATGCGGGCAGTCCACCACGGGCAGGCCCGGGTGAAGCGCCATGATTTTGAGCATTTTCAGGCAGCCTGGGTGCTGCCAAACGACCCCCGGCGGGACGGGGTGATTTTTTATCTCCACGGCGGCGGCTATACCTGCGGCGGCCTGGAATACGCCCTGGGCTTCGGCTCCACCCTGGCGGATGAATACGGGGCCAAGGTTTTCTGCGCCGCCTACCGTCTGGCCCCCGAAAATCCCTTCCCGGCGGCGGTGGAGGACGCGGCGGAAGCCTATCGGTATTTGCTGAAAAAGGGCTACGCCCCGAAAAAAATCTGTCTCTGCGGCGAGAGCGCCGGCGGCGGGCTGTGCTTTGCCCTGTGCCTGTATCTGCGGCAGCAGGGGCTGCCCCTGCCCGGCAGCATTATCGCCATTTCCCCCTGGACAGACCTGACCTTCTCCGGAACGAGCTATGAGACCAATCTGGAATGCGACGTGTCCCTGTCCCGGGAGCAGCTGAGCTTTTATGCCCAGTGCTATTCGGAGGATGTAGAGAACCCTCTGGTGTCTCCCCTGCTGGGCGACCTGAAAAAATTCCCGCCCTCTCTGATTTTTGTGGGCGGGGACGAGATTCTGCGCAGCGATTCCGAAAATCTATACCGGAAGCTGCGGCAGGCCGGCAATATCAGCCGGCTTTCCGTCCATCCCGGCCGGTGGCACGCCTATCTGCTCTACGGCCTGGCGGAGGACAAAGAAGACTGGGTGACCATGAACACCTTCCTGACCCGGTACTTCTCCCCGGAACGGAAGCTGCGCTGGATGCGCCTGGACAACGCGGCAAAAATCTATCCCGCCGCCCTGCGGCAGAGCTGGAGCAACGTGTTCCGCCTGTCCGTGACGCTGCGGGAACCGGTGGATCCCCAGGTTTTGCAGTCGGCCCTGGATGTGACCGTACGGCGGTTCCCCTCCATGTGCGTCCGGCTGCGGCGGGGCCTTTTCTGGTACTATTTACAGCAGCTGGAGCATGCCCCGAAGCTGCGGGAGGAAAGCTGCTATCCCGTCACCCGCATGAGCCGCCGGGAGCTGCGCGGCTGTGCTTTCCGGGTGATCCCCTACGGAAACCGGATCGCCGTGGAATTTTTCCACGCGGTGACGGACGGCAACGGCGCCATGGTATTTCTGAAATCCCTGACCGCGGAATATTTACAGCAGAAATACGGCATTTCCGTTCCGGCGGAAGAGGGCGTGCTGGGCCGTCTGGAAGAGCCCCGGGAGGAGGAGCTGGAGGACAGCTTCCTGAAATACGCGGGAAACGTCAACGCCAGCCGCCGGGAGAACAATGCCTGGCATCCCAGCGGCACCCTGGAAATGGACGGCTTTCTGAACCTGACCTGCTTCCGGCTCAGCACCCGGGCCGTACTGGAAAAGGCCCATGAATACGGCGTCAGCCTGACGGCATTTCTGTGCGCGGCGCTGATGATGGCCCTGCAGGAGATGCAGGCGGAAAGCGTGCCCGGCATCCGCCGGCGGCGGCTGATCCGGGTGCAGATCCCCGTGAACCTGCGCAAGCTCTTTCCAAGCCGGACCCTTCGGAATTTCGCCCTTTACACCACCCCGGAGATCGACCCACGGCTGGGCGAATACAGCTTCGCCGAGATCTGCCAGGCGGTGAATCATCGGATCGGTCTGGACGTGAATCCCAAGATCATGAGCAGCCGGATCGCCGTGAACGTCAGCAGCGAGCGGATGGCGGTGGTACGGGTCATGCCCCTTTTCCTCAAAAACGCGGTCATGAAAGCGGTATTCGACGCGGTGGGAGAGAAGAAGTCCTGCCTGTGCTTTTCCAACCTGGGCGCCGTGCGCCTGCCCAAGGAAATGCTGCCCTATGCAGAGCGCTTCGACTTTATTCTCAGCGCCCAGGCGACGGCCCCTCAGAATTGCAGCGCCCTGTCCTTCGGGGACGATCTGTATGTCAATTTCACCCGCAAAATCCGGGAGCCGGACCTGGAGGCTCATTTCTTCCGGGTGCTGCGGGACATGGGCCTGGGCGCGGAGGTCCAGACCAACACACGAGCGTGAGGTGTTTGAAATGTATTGTATCAATTGCGGCGTCAAGCTGGCGGACAGTGAAAAGCGGTGTCCCCTCTGCGGGACCGTTCCCTACCACCCGGACATTGTCCGGCAGGAGGGCCAGGCCCTCTACCCCCAGGACCGGTATCCCCAGGTCAGAGTGGGAAATAAAACGGTGCTGGGCGCCGTGACCATTCTGATGCTGATCCCCATTTTCATCACTCTGATCTGCGATCTGGGCATTCACGGAAAGATCACCTGGTCCGGGTTCGTGGTGGGCGGCATTCTGCTGTGCTACATCGGGGCGGTGCTGCCCCAGTGGTTCCGGAACCCCAACCCGGCGATCTTCGTGCCCTGCGCCTTTCTGGCAGTGGGGCTGTATGTGCTCTATATCGATCTGGCCCTGCGGGGCGGCTGGTTTCTCAGCTTCGCTTTCCCGGTGGTGGGCTTTCTGGGCATTCTCGTCACCGCCGTGGTGGTGCTGACCCGGTACACCCGCGGGGGGGAGCTGTATATCTTCGGCGGCGCGCTGATCGCCCTGGGGGCGTTCCTGCCGCTGATGGAATATCTGATGGTGCTGACCTTCCAAATGCCGAAATTTGTGGGCTGGTCCCTGTACCCCCTGGTCGCCCTGGTGCTCATGGGCGGCACCCTGATCTTCCTGGCCATCTGCCGCCCCGCCAGAGAAGCCGTGGAGCGGAAAACGTTTTTGTAAAAGCGCCCAATATAACAATATCAGCGGCAGAAACCACGACCGTTTCGTGATCTCTGCCGCTGTTTTCATTCCAGCGTCTCTTACGGCAGCCCTTGGATTCAGGACAGCAGGAGCTTGTCGTCCGCCTCGTCGGAGCCGGAGGCCTTGCTGAACAGCTCCAGCAGCTGCTCGACTGTCAGATGCTTCTTCTCCTCACCGGAGACGTCCACCGCCACATGGCCCTCGTACATCATGATGAGCCGGTTGCCGTAGGTGATGGCGTCGCGCATGTTGTGGGTGATCATCATGGTGGTCAGATGGTTCCGTTCCACAATGCGCTGAGTGGCTTCCAGGACCTTGGCGGCGGTCTTGGGGTCCAGGGCCGCGGTGTGCTCGTCCAGCAGCAGCAGCTCCGGCTTCTGGAGTGTCGCCATCAGCAGGGTCAGCGCCTGGCGCTGGCCGCCGGAGAGCAGGCCCACCTTGGCGGTCATGCGGTTTTCCAGCCCCAGGTCCAGGATTTTCAGCTGCTCAATATAGCGCTCCCGGTCCGCGGCGGTAATGCCCTTTTTCAGGGTGCGCCGCTTGCCCCGGCGGTCTGCCAGAGCCAGGTTCTCCTCGATCTGCATGGTGGCGGCGGTGCCCATCATGGGGTCCTGGAACACGCGGCCCAGATAGGCCGCCCGCTTGAACTCCGGCAGGCGGGTAATGTCCCGGCCGTCCAGAATAATGGAGCCGGTGTCCACCTGAATGGTGCCCGCCACGGCATTCAGCATGGTGGATTTGCCCGCGCCGTTGCCGCCGATGACGGTAACGAAGTCCCCGTCGTTCAGGGTCAGGTTCAGGCCATTCAGGGCCGTTTTGGCGTTGACCGTACCGGGGTTGAAGGTCTTGCTTACATTTTTGATCTCAAGCATTGCGGACGCCTCCCTTCTTCCTGTGGATGCTGCTCTTCCAGTGGGGAATGGACAGGAACAGCGCCACGATCGCCGCGGTAAAGAGCTTCAGGTCGTTGGTATTCAGGCCCAGCTGCAAAACGATCTGCAGCACCATGTAGTAGATCACCGCGCCGATCACCACGGTGACAAGCTTTAGGGCGAAGTTCCGGAATACCTTGCCCAGCAGCACCTCGCCGATGATGACGGCAGCCAGACCGATGACGATGGCGCCCCGGCCCATGTTCACGTCCACAGCACCCTGATACTGGGCAAGCAGCGCGCCGGATAGAGCCACCAGGCCGTTGGAGAGCATCAGGCCCGCGGTAACAGTGACCCGGGTGTCAATGCCCTGGGCGCTGGCCATGCGGCGGTTGGCGCCGGTGGCCCGCAGGCCGCTGCCGTACTCCGTGCCGAAGAACCAGTAGAGGATGCCGATCAGCACCGCCAGGGTGACGACGGCCGGAATCAGCGGGTTCCGGAGGGACAGCTCCTTCACAAACCGCTGGGAAACCACCAGGTTGTACTTATCCACGGAAATGGGCTGGTTGGACTTGCTGCCCATGATCCGCAGGTTCACGGAATACAGGGCCAGCTGGGTCAGGATGCCCGCCAGGATGGCAGGAATACCGCAGCGGGTATGCAGCAGGCCCGTGACCATGCCCGCCAGCATGCCCACCAGAAACGCGCACAGCAGGGCCAGCCAGGGATTGCATCCGGCGCGCATGAGCATAATGCACACCGCGCCGCCGGTGGCAAGGCTGCCGTCCACGGTCAGGTCCGCCACGTCCAGAATGCGGTAGGTTATATACACGCCGATGGCCATAATGCCCCAGAGCATACCCTGGGCAATGGCGCCGGGGGCGGCATTCAAAAGGGAGGAGAAAAACATAGGGGTGTTACCTCAAATCTTCTTAAAATCACAACACAGGGGCAGGGTCAGCGGGCCCTGTCCCTGTATCCGTTTCGTTCCAATCAGTCCTCGATGGCTGCGTAGTCCTCGGGTACGGTCACATTCAATATCTCGCAGTTGGCGGCATTGTACTTCTTCGTGACCTGGGGGGCGTACTCCACAGGCATGGCGGAAATGTCCGCCTCGCCTGTCAGGATCTTCACGGCCATCTTGCCGGTGGCATAGCCCAGATCGTAGTAGCTGATGGACAGCGTCGCCACGCCGCAGCCCTTGCAGATGCCTTCCTCACCGGCAATGACCGGCACACCGGCAGGCAGCACCACATTGGCAATGGCCTCGGTATTGGAGGCGGCGGTGTTGTCCGTGGGGATGTAGATCACGTCGCTGGAATCGCAGGCCTTCTGGGTGACGGAGGCCACATCGTTGGTGTCGGTAAAGGCGAACTCCTCACAGGTCAGGCCCCCCTGCTCCAGGTAGCCCCGGATCACGTCCACCTGGTATTTGCTGTTGGTCTCGGCGGAGCAGTACAGCAGGCCCACGGTCCTGGCGTCGGGGAACAGCTCCTGGAGCATGGCCGCCTGCTGGTCCAGGGGGGCCAGATCGGAGGTGCCGGAGATGTTGCCGCCTACGGTGCCGTTCCAGTCGTCGATTTCCAAAGCGGAGGCGTAATCCGTAACGGAGGTACCCAGGATGGGGATGTCCGCGGTCGCGGAGGCAGCCGCCTGCAAGGGGGAGGTGGCGTTGGCCAGGATCAGGTCCACATTGGAGGCGACCAGGCTGTTGACGATGGTGGCGCAGTTGGTGGACTCGCCGGAGGCGTTCTGCTCGTTGAAGGAGACAGCGCCGCCCAGCGCTTCGGTCAGGGCGTCCTTAAAGCCCTGGGTAGCGGCATCCAACGCGGGATGCTGCACCAGCTGGCAGATGCCGACAACATAGCTCTTGTCCGCCTCGGTCTGGGCGGCAGCTTCGCCCGCGGCGGCTGTGGTCTCAGCGGCAGCGGTCGTCGCGGCAGTCGTCGCCGCGGGAGCGGTCCCTGTACAGGCCGCCATAGACACCAGCAGCAGAGCTACCAGTACAAGCGCAAGTGCTTTTTTCATTTCATTTTCTTCCCTTCGTGTTTTCTCTGCGAACTTTTGTGCTCCACCGGTGGAGCAGTTCCCGATTACTATACACCCGGGATTTCCAATTGTCAACGAAAAAATTCACAATTTTTTCAATTTATCAGGTGTTTCGGCAGGGATCAGCTGTATATATGCATGTTCAATATAAAAATATGCATTTCCCCGCATGACTTCCGGCAATTTTACCCCCGTCCGTGCTCCAGAAGGTACTCCGAGATGGCGTCCACGAAGGTTTCGCCGTAGCGCTGGACCTTGGCATTGCCCACGCCGCTGACCTTCCGGAAGTCCTCCAGAGTGGTGGGGACCTTTCTCGCCATATCCTCCAATGTGGCGTTGGTGAAGATGATGTAGGCAGGCGTTCCCTCCTGCTTGGCGATCTTCCAGCGCAGGGCCTTGAGGGCGGTAAGAAGATCCTGGTCCGCGGCGGTCCCCTGCCGGGCCGCGGCGGCAGCCTGCGCCTTGGGGACCCGCATGGAAACGGTCTTTCCCTCAAAAAGGACCTCCCGGGCGCGTTCCGTCAGGCTGACGCCGCCGTGAACCGGGTCCGTTTCCAGATACCCCTGGGCTTCCAGGTTTTCGGCCATGGCGCGGACCGTATCTTTCCCGGACTTGCGCAACTGGCCGTAAGCGCTGAGCTTATCCAGCCCCAGTGTCAGCAATCGCTTTTCCCGGCTGCCCAGCAGCACCAGCACCACGCTGGTCATGCCCAGGGAATACCCCAGCCGGGCGTTCATGCGCTGGACGCAGGTCAGGATCTGCCGGGCCTGGTCCGTGATGTCCCGCTCTTCCATATCCGCGCCGCAATTGCCGCAGTTTCCGCAGGTCTTTTCGTGGGCCTGGCCGAAATAATCCAGGATATACCCCCGCAGGCAGTTCTGGGTCTTGCAGTAGCCCACCATAACGTCCAGCCGCTCCAGGTCCTGGCGCTGCTTTTGCAGCTGTTCCTCCTCCGTCAGCTCCCCGGCCCCCGCCGGGTGCTGGATCAGGAATTTGGCGGTCTGCACGTCCCCCGGGGCAAACAGCAGAATGCACTCCGCCCCGGAGCCGTCCCGCCCGGCACGGCCCGCCTCCTGATAGTAGCTCTCCAGGCTCTGGGGCATGTTGTAATGGATCACATAAGACACGTTGGATTTGTCGATGCCCATGCCGAAAGCGTTGGTAGCCACCATGACGGTTTTCCGGTCATAGAGGAAATCCTCCTGGTTATCCCGGCGTTCCTCATCCGGCAGCCCCGCGTGATACCGGGTGGCCGCAATGCCGTTCAGCTGCAAATTCCGGCAGACCTCCTCCACCGCTTTCCGGGTGGCACAGTAGACAATGCCCGCCTTGTCCCGGCGGCGGCGCACCAGCTCCAGAAGGGCCGGAAGCTTCTGGGTGGGTTTCTGGACCTCAAAGCGCAGATTGGGCCGGTCAAAGCCGGTGACGATCCGCAGCGGATCCCGCAGCTTCAGGATCCCGGCGATGTCCTGCCGCACCAGCTCCGTGGCCGTTGCCGTAAAGGCGGATACCACGGGGCGGGGCTGTAAAATGTTCAGAAAGTCCACGATTTTCAGATAGCTCGGCCGGAAATCCTGGCCCCACTGGGAAATGCAGTGGGCCTCGTCCACCGTCACCAGGGAGACTTTCCGGGCCTGAATGGCCTCCAGGAAGCCGTCCGTCAGCAGCCGCTCCGGGGCCACATAGATGATCTTGTACATGCCGCTCTGAATATTGCGGTATACCAGCCGGATCTGATTGGGCGTCAGGGAGCTGTTGATATAGGCCGCCGCCACTCCGGCGTTTTTCAGGGCCATGACCTGATCCCGCATCAGGGAGATCAGGGGCGAGACCACCAGCGTGACCCCATCCAGCAGCAGGGCGGGAATCTGGTAGCACAGGCTTTTGCCGCCGCCGGTGGGCATGATGCCAAAGGCGTCGCGACCGGACAGCTGGGCGTCGATCAGCGCCTCCTGCCCGCCCCGGAAGGCCGAATAGCCAAAGACCCTTTGCAGGATCGATTCTTTTGTCTCCATCTTTTCCTCTCTTCCCGGGGCGCGCCCCCGGTGTTGACTTCCTGCCCAGTGTAGCACAAAACGGCAGGAAATGCAAACGGGGTGTCCTTTACCGATATTGCAGATATTCCAAAAACTTCTTCACCGCCAGCGAGGCGGTTTTCCGGTCCCGCAGGGCCAGGGCCGTCTCCCGGTAGGCGGGAACGTCCAGCTCCTTGGCGACGATGCGGAAGGGCGTCCGCTTCAGGATCATTTCCGTCAGCATGCTGACCCCCAGGCCGCTCTCCACCATGGCCATGATGGCATAGTCGTCCCAGGTGGTGAAATGGACCCGGGGCTTCAGGCCGTTGCGCTCGAAAACCTCGGAGACCTCCGCCTGGGCCGCCTTTTCCAGCAGCATGAAGGGCTCCTCGCACAGCGCCGCAATGGGCACCCTGTCGCGGCTTACCAGGGGATGATTCTCCGGCAGAATGGCCAGCAGCCGGTCCTTTCCCAGAGGGATTGTATCGAATTCCGGCCGGGTGGGCAGGCGGAGAAAACCGCAGTCCACTTTGCCCTGGGCGATCCACTCCTCGATCTCCGAGTAGTCCCCCAGCAGCAGCTCATAGTCCACGCCGGGATAGTCCTTCTGAAAGGCCTTGATGATGTTTGGCACCCAATGGATGGCGCCGCTGGAAAATGTGCCGATGCGAATTATGCCGGTCTGGACTCCCCGGAGGTCGTCCACCTCCATCTGGAGCTTCTGATATTCCGTACACACGCTCTGTGCATAGGGCAGCAGCCGGGAGCCGTCGGAGGTCAGACGGATGCCGCTGCGGTCCCGTTCCAGAAGGGTGATGTGCCATTCCTTCTCCAGATCGCCGATCATGCGGCTGACGCCAGACTGAGAATAGTTCAGCAGCTCGGCGGCTTTCGTAAAGCTGCCGGTCTCCACGGTTTTCAGAAAGGCCATGTATTTGAGGATATTCATGTCCATAGGCGGCTCTCCTTGCGTTCGGTTTTGTCATGCTATCCATGCGAAACATTCGCTTTTCAAATAGTTATCCTCATGATACAATCCGCACATCCAAAAGTCAAGAGAAAGGATGAGAGAAATGACCTCGACCATTTGCATTACCATTACGATCCTTGTATACCTGCTGGGCATGCTCTGGATCGGCGCGCGCTGCGCCAAACAAAATTCCTCCGCCGCCGACTTTTACCTGGGCGGACGGACCCTGGGCCCACTGGTGACAGCCATGAGCGCCGAGGCCTCCGATATGTCCAGCTATCTGCTCATGGGCCTGCCGGGCCTTGCCTACCTGTCCGGCGCGGCGGACGTGGGCTGGACTGCCATCGGGTTGGCTGTGGGCACCTACTTCAACTGGCTCTTTACCGCCCGCCGTCTGCGACGCTATACCCAGATCACGGAAAGCTATACCATCCCCCAGTTCTTTTCCCGGCGCTTCCACGACGAAAAGAGCATTCTCTCCGCCCTGGCCGCGGTGATCATCATTGTCTTCTTCATTCCCTATACGGCCTCCGGCTTCGCTGCCTGCGGCAAGCTCTTCTCCAGCCTGTTCGGCATCGACTATATGACCGCCATGCTGGTGTCCGCCGTTGTGATCGTGGGCTATACTGCCGCCGGGGGCTTCCTGGCCGCCTCCATTACGGATCTGGTCCAGAGCATCATTATGACCATCGCCATCCTCTTCGTGCTGATCTACGCCACCGTTCAGGCCGGGGGCATGGAGGCCGTGCTGGAAAACGCAAAGGCGCTGCCCGGCTACCTGTCTCTGACCCAGAGCTACAGCGTCGGCTCCCATTCCGCCGCGCCCTACGGTTTTCTGACCATTGTCTCCACACTGGCCTGGGGCCTGGGCTATTTCGGAATGCCCCATATTCTGCTGCGGTTCATGGCCATTGCGGATGAGAAAAAGCTGAAGCTCAGCCGCCGGGTGGCCTCTGTCTGGGTCACGATTGCCATGGCTCTGGCTGTGCTCATCGGCATCGTGGGCAAGGCCCTGTCCGGCATGGGGGCTATCGCGCCTCTGGAAGGCTCTGCCACGGAGACCGTCATCATCCGCATTGCGGAGCTGCTGGCCAAGGGCGGCATTTTCCCGGCGCTGATGGCAGGGCTGATTCTGGCCGGGATCCTGGCCAGCACCATGTCCACAGCGGACTCCCAGCTGCTGGCCGCCTCTTCCAGCGTTTCCCAGAACCTTTTGCAGGAGGCCTTCCGCCTGAAGCTCACCCAGAAGCAGAGCATGCTGGCAGCCCGGGCAACCGTCATCGCCATTGCGATTCTGGGCGTTGTGATCGCCCGGAACCCTGACAGCTCCATTTTCGGCATTGTGTCCTTCGCCTGGGCAGGCTTCGGCGCAGGCTTCGGTCCTCTGGTGATCTGCGCCCTGTACTGGAAGCGCACCACCTTCGCCGGGGCCGTCTCCGGCATGGCGGCAGGCGGCATTATGGTGTTTGTGTGGAAATACCTGGTCAAGCCCCTGGGCGGTGTTTTCGGCATCTATGAGCTGCTGCCCGCGTTCCTGGTGGGGCTGCTGGTCATCATCATCGTCAGCCTGCTCACCCGGGATCCCGGCGAGGAGATCCGCGGGGAATTTGAGGCGGCAAAGGGGCACGATTCCCTGTCCTAACCCCCGCCCCCGGAGGCGAACTTGCACAGGAAACAGCTGTTTCCCAAGGAGAAAATGAGGGAAACAGCATAAATTCTTGAAAAAGCGGGATTGCTGTAGCAATTCCGCTTTTCTTATGTTATACTTATTGTGAAATACTGTGGAAATATCCGCAGTTGTGAAAACATTTAGATGGAGGGTGCGTTTTTTGACAGAGGAACTGAAGCTTGATCTGAAGAAAAAAGCCTGCCAGGTGCGCATGGGGATCATTGAGTCCACCCATGGGGCCAAGGCCGGCCATCCCGGCGGGAGTCTGTCCGCCGCGGAGATGTTTGCCTACCTTTATAATAAGGAACTGCGGGTAGACCCCAAGAATCCCCATGACCCGGACCGGGACCGCTTTGTGCTGTCCAAAGGCCATACGGCTCCCGGCCTGTATGCCGCCCTGGCCTACCGGGGCTTTTTCCCCGTAGCGGATCTGCCCACCCTGCGGCACATCGACAGCTATCTCCAGGGCCACCCCAATATGAATACCGTTCCCGGCGTGGACATGTCCACCGGCTCTCTGGGTCAGGGTATCTCCGCCGCCGCGGGCATGGCCAAGGGCGCAAAGTACCTGGGCAAGGATATCAACGTCTATACCCTGCTGGGCGACGGCGAGATCGCCGAGGGCGAGGTGTGGGAGGCCATGCTGTTTGCCGCCCATTATCACCTAGACAACTTCTGCATGATTGTGGACCTGAACGGTTTGCAGATCGATGGCCGTACCTGCGATGTGATGAACACTGCCCCTGTGGACGAGAAGGCGAAGGCCTTCGGCTTCCACGTGGTGGAGATCAACGGCCACGATTTTGACGAGATCGAAAAGGCTTTCGCCGAATTCCACGCCTGCACCGGCAAGCCCACCTGCATCCTGATGCACACCACCAAGGGCAAGGGCGTCAGCTTCATGGAAAACCAGGTGGGCTGGCACGGCAAGGCCCCCAATGATGAGGAATACAAGCAAGCTATGGGCGAACTGAACGCGGCCATGGCGGAACTGGAGGCGGCAAAATGAGCGAAGTAAAAAAAATCGCCACCCGGGACAGCTACGGCAACGCCCTGGTAGAGCTGGCACAAAGCGGCGCGGACAATCTGGTAGTCCTGGACGCGGACCTGGCCGGGGCTACCAAGACCGGCATTTTCAAGAAAGCCTATCCGGACCGTCACTTCAACTGCGGCATTGCCGAGTGCAATATGGTAGGCGTGGCCGCGGGCCTTTCCACCATGGGCCTGGTGCCCTTCGCCAGCAGCTTTGCCATGTTTGCCGCGGGCCGCGCCTTTGAGCAGATCCGCAACTCCATCGGCTACCCCCATCTGAATGTGAAGATCGCCGCCACCCACGGCGGCATCTCCGTAGGCGAGGACGGCGCCAGTCACCAGTGCTGCGAGGATTTCGCCCTCATGCGTTCCATCCCCGGCATGGTGGTCATGTGCCCCAGCGACGATGTAGAGGCCAGAGCCGCCGTCAAGGCTGCCTATACCTATGAAGGCCCTGTTTATGTCCGCTTTGGCCGTCTGGCCGTGCCCGTGTTCCATGACGCGGAGCACTTCTCTTTCGAGATCGGCAAGGGCGAGCAGCTTACCGAGGGCAATGACGTTGCCATCATCGCCACGGGCCTGATGGTCAACGAGGCGCTGACCGCCGCCGAGCGCCTGAAAGCCCAGGGCATCCATGCCCGGGTCATCAACCTCTGCACCATCAAGCCCCTGGACGAGGAGATCGTGCTGAAAGCCGCCAAGGAATGCGGCAAGGTCATCACCTGCGAGGAGCACAGCATCATCGGCGGCCTGGGCGAAGCCGTTGCCGCCCTGCTCAGCGAGAAGTGCCCCACGAAGCTGCGCCGCATCGGCGTCAACGACGAATTCGGCCACTCCGGCCCCGCCGCCGCCCTGCTGAAGCAGTTCGGCCTCAGCGCGGAGCACATTGAGGAAGTCGCCAAGGAAATGCTGAATAAGTAATTTTCCCGCTTTTTTCGGGACCCTCCCGGGTCCCGAAAAAAGCTCTTGACAATTAGGGGATCCTATAGTATAATCCGATGTGTTCCAGCCATGGAGGCTTAGCTCAGCTGGTTAGAGCGCATGCTTCACACGCATGAGGTCACAGGTTCGAGTCCCGTAGTCTCCACCAAACATGAGAAATCCGAACTTCTTCCCTGTTGGGGATGGGTTCGGATTCTTTGTTTACGCTAGAGATATTTCTTTCTAGCTGATTATGCTATGTGCCAGTAACCTTGAGGAAGTGACAAAGGTTACTGGCACATTTTTTGTAATAGTAGTATGGAGCCTGAATGCAAGCCTTCAATGGTATTTGTAATTATTGTGCGTTCTTCCGATACCCCGCCGGGGATATTCCGTAGTGTTTTTTGAAGGCGCTGGAAAAGTGTTGGCAGCCGTTGAAGCCCAGTTGGTCGGAGATTTCGGTGATGCTCAGCTGCGTTCTGGTCAGGAGGGAGACGGCCAGCTCCATTTTCAGGGAGGAATAGTATTGATAGGGTGTGATATTATAGACTTCTTTGAAAAGGTGCAGGACGCGGGAACGGGAGAGGTGGACCTGGGCGGCGATTTCGTCAATGCTCAGGGGTTGGGTCAGGTGTTCTTCGATATACTGCTTCACCGCGAGGGCGGCCTGGGAGGTACTGTCGCCGGCGTTTAAGGAGGCGGCCAGGGTTTGGATATGCTTCAGAAGCAGGACGGCGATTTGGTCGCTGCTGCTGATGGGGTTATTCTCAATGGTTCTGACGATTTCCAGCAGGAAATCCCCATTCTGGACCCCCGGAAACACAACAGTGGATTCCAGGGAATAATCGGAGAGCATATGCCGCACAAAGCTTCCGTAGACGTTGAACCAGACCTTTGTCCAGGGGTTGTCTTTATCGGACCTGTAATGCTGGTAGGTGTTGGGCCGCAGGATATATGCGTCCCCGGCGTGGACCTCATAGGACTTGTTGTTTTCCTGGATATAACCCTGGCCGCTGAGGATGTACTCAAAGACATAAAAGTAGTCGCCGTGAACCCGTTCGATCTCATAATTCCGGTCGATATAGGTGATCCCGGCCATGTCCGGTGAGAATTGGGCGTTCTTCTTTCCAATGAAGATCGCCTGTTTTTCGTTTGTATGCTTGTAGATGTCCTGCTTCATGTCTGCATCCTCCCGGCAGCCTACTGAACCTGTCCAGAATATGGGCAGCACTATTTTATAAAAATACGGCACGAATGTCAATGGATATATTGGCAAAATGCATTATAATGAATATCGTCAATAAAACCATAAACGGTAGTTATAGGCCGGGATGAATTGTTGAATTTGCAATCTGTAAGCAAGTTAGAACTGGACGAAGAAAATGCAATGATTGTACAATATCAACAAAATTTATCTTTCTGAAACCTGCTGGCTGAAGCTGCTTTTGTGCAATAATTTACAAGGAGCGGAAAGGTATGCAGATTATCCCGAGAGCGGAACATCCCAATCCACAAATGGAGCGAAAAACATGGCTGAATCTGAACGGCCTTTGGAACTTCAAATTTGACTTCGGTGCCAGCGGTATTGACAGGAAATATTACGAAGAAGCAGCCTGGGATTTGAAGATTTTGGTTCCTTTCTGCCCGGAAAGCACATTGAGCGGAATTCACTACACGGACTTCATTCCTATGGTCTGGTACAGAAGAACTGTTGACCTTGAGCCGGAGCGGCTGGGGGGACGGACGCTTCTCCACTTCGGTGCGGTGGACTATGAATGCACGGTTTGGGTCAATAAAACCGAGGCCGGGACCCACAAGGGCGGATATACCTCCTTCTGCCTGGATATTACAGGGTTTGTCCACGCCGGGGAAAACGAGATCATCGTCTGTGCGCGGGATGACAACCGCAGCGGAAAGCAGCCCAGAGGAAAGCAATGCGAGTATTACACCTCCCAAGGCTGTGACTATACAAGAACGACGGGCATCTGGCAGACGGTCTGGCTGGAATTTGTGCCGGAACATTATATTAAAGAAGTACGGTATTTCCCCAATGTCCTGGAAAACAGCCTGACAATTCAGGCTGTCACCTCCGGGCAGGGCACCTTCTCCGCACGGGCGCTTTGGAATGGGAAGTGCTGCGGCGAGGCCAGCGCAAAGGCTGCCGGAAATCTGACCCTGACGCTGCCTCTTAACGAGCTGCACCTGTGGAGCGCGGGCAATGGAAATCTGTATGGCTTAGAGCTGCAATTTGAAGAGGACAGGGTAAACTCTTACTTCGGAATGCGGGAAATCCGGATCGACGGAGAGAAAATTCTGCTCAACGGAAAGCCTATTTTCCAGAGGCTTGTCCTGGACCAAGGCTTCTACCCGGACGGAATTTATACCGCGCCGGACGAGAAAAGCATGGTCAGGGACATTGAAATTTCCCTGCAGGCCGGCTTCAACGGGGCTCGGCTTCACCAGAAGGTATTCGAGCCGAGATTTCTGTATCACTGTGACCGGATGGGGTATCTTGTCTGGGGCGAATACGGAAGCTGGGGCATTGACCACAGTTCCGCCGCGGCACTGGAAAGCTTCCTGCCGGAATGGGTGGAGACTGTGGAACGGGACTTTAACCACCCGGCCATCCTGGCCTGGTGCCCCTTTAATGAGACCTGGGATTTCAAGGGACGGCGGCAGGATGACACTCTGCTGAAAACCGTCTGGGAGATGACCAAGCGCATCGATCCCACCCGTCCCTGCATCGATACCAGCGGACATTTTCATGTGGTAACGGATATCTTCGATATGCACGATTACGAGCAGGATCCGAAGGTTCTCCGGGAAAAGTACGAGAGTGTCACCGAGAATGGGACACTGCGCTGCACCTTCCCGGAACGTCAGAGCCTTGCGAAAAAGGAACCGGTTCTGATCAGCGAGTACGGCGGCATCAAATGGGACCCGGAAGCGGCTGCCGATGCCGGTTGGGGCTACGGCGTAGGGCCTCAGAGTGAAGCGGAATTTCTGGAACGCTACCGTGGCCTGACAGACGCATTGCTGGATAACCCCCATATGTGCGGCTTCTGCTACACGCAGCTGTATGACGTGGAACAGGAACGCAATGGCTTGTATTCCTATACGCGTAAGCCCAAGTTCGATATGGATATCATCAAAAACATAAACACCCGCAAAGCGGCAATGGAGGCGATCGAATGAAAAAATCACTGGGGTTTCGGCTGAAAAAATATCGGATTCTGATTCCCTTTGTGGTGATCGGCATTGTGTATTACTTCATCTTCAACTACATCCCGATCATCTGGGGCTTCCTGATCTCCGTAAAGGATTTCAAGGTGGGCAGCACCATTTCCTCGGCACCCTGGGTGGGCTTCAAGAATTATGTTGAGGTGATTCAGAATCCGGAGATGAAAAAGCTGCTGATCAATACCCTGCGCATCAGTGTGGCTAGGCTGATCTTCACCTTCATTCCGCTGATCCTTTTGACACTGGTCATTTTCGATTTGAGAAGCGCCGTATTCAAAAAGGTCAGCCAGACCATTGTCTACATCCCGCACTTCTTCTCTTGGGTCATTATTTACGGCATTGTGTACGCTTTCTTCTGCGGAACGGGCTTTGTGAACGCTGCTCTGTCCAGACTGGGCATGGCCAGTAAGGATTTCCTGACCTCCAAGGATGCCTTTGTCCCCCTGCTGGTAGGCTCTCAGGTCTGGAAGGAAGCCGGATGGAGCACCATCCTCTATTTCGCGGCCCTGACAGGCATCAACCCGGAGCTCTTTGAGGCGGCAAAGCTGGATGGCGCGGGCCCCATCGCGAGAATCCGCATCATCTCCCTGCCGACCATGCTGCCGGTGATCACCTTCTCCCTGATCATGGCTCTGGGCAATATTTTGAACAACGACTTCGAGCAGATTCTGCTGTATTACAACGCCTCCGTGTATGAGGTGGCGGACATCATCGATACCTGGGTCTACCGTGTAGGCCTGGGCCGGATGCAGTACAGCATCGGCTCCGCTGTCAGCATGATGAAGGGCGTGATCAGTATGCTCCTCATTTTGGGATCCAACAAGGGAACCTCTGATTTAATCAAAGCTACCATCCCGCTGCCGGATATGGTATAATAGA
>CAVLCF010000076.1:0-15068 GCA_963661735.1 bacterium
TCTTCAGCATCAAAAGCAGGAAATACACAAAGTATTCCTCTGCTTTTGATGCTTCAATCGGTCAAAAAATCTCTCGCTCTCAGCTCTTGCCGATTTAATCAGAGGTTCCCTACAGCCCGGAGAAGGAGCTTTTTCCTATGAAATGTCCTTACTGCGGAGATCAGGAGAGCAAGGTCATCGATTCCCGCCATTCGGATGACGGGCTGAGCATTCGCCGCCGGAGAGAATGCAGCCGCTGCGGGCACCGGTTTACCACCTATGAAAGTGTGGAGAGCCAGCCCATCCTGGTGGTGAAGCGCAACGGTTCCCGGCAGAATTTTGATAAGAATAAAATCGTCAACAGCATGATCCGGGCCTTCGACAAGCGTAAGGCCGATATCGTGGAGCTGGAGCACATCGCCTCCGAAATTGAGCAGACCATTCAGAATTCTCTGGAGCGGGAGGTAACGACCGAACGCCTGGGCGAAATGGTCATGGAACGCCTGAAGCCTGTGGACGAGGTGGCCTATATCCGCTTCGCCTCCATCTACCACCAGTTCCAGGATGCCAACAGCTTCATGCGGGAGATCAGTAAATACCTGGAGGAAAAATAATGCTGACTGCTACCGTCCCTACAGAGACGGCCATTGATTTTGAGAGCCTGAAAAAGGCTTTTGAAAATTTTGACCTGGCCACTCTGTTTCCCAAGCTGGACTCCGTATTCGGAAGGATCACCCTGATCTGCCGCGTCTGCGTGCTGGTGGGGCCCATCCTTCTGCTGACCCTGGGTCTGTGCTATTTGTTCCTGGCCCCCAAGGAGGCCAACTATTATTTTGGCTACCGCTGCTATTACGGCATGGGTAGCGTCCACGCCTGGCGCTTCACCCAGCGCATCGCCGGTATGATCCTGGGCAGTCTGGGCCTGGTGCTGACCATCGTCATGGCGGTTCTCTCCCTGGGCTTTGCCGCTATGGAGATCGAGGCCATGGTCTGGCGCACCGTCTGGTGCCTGGTCTGGGAGGCCGTGCTGAGTCTGCTTGCCACCCTGGCCATCAACGGCCTCGCCATGTACTGGTTCGACCGCAAGGGCGAGCTTCGCCGGCGGCCGAAAAAGAAGAACGCGTAACGAAAGAAAGATCGCAATTCACGCAACACCGCATCCCGCTATCCCGGGCTCTGCGGTGCTGCTTCCGTTTAGGAGGGATTTGTCATGACTAACTGGCTTCTGCGCACCTTCGTGAAAAACTGGGATCAGCCGGAGGATCCTCAGGTCCGGGCTTCGGTGGGCGTTTTCGCGGGCCTTGTGGGGATCTTCTGCAATCTGCTGCTCTTCGGCGGCAAGCTGGCCGTGGGATTGCTGACGGCCTCCGTGTCTATTACAGCCGATGCCCTGAACAACCTGTCCGACGCGACCAGCAGCGTCGTCACCATGCTGGGCTTTCGTCTGGCCGAGCGGCCCGCGGATGAAGAGCACCCCTTCGGCCATGCCCGCTATGAGTATCTGTCCGGTCTGGCCGTGGCGGCGCTGATCCTGATCATCGGCGTGGAGCTGGGCAAGTCCTCCATCGACAAGATCCTGCACCCCGCCCCTGTGGAGTTTGGCTGGGTCACTGCCGCCGTGCTGGTCGGCTCCATCCTGATAAAGCTCTGGATGTCCCTATTCAACACGAAGCTGGGAAAGATCATTCACTCCGCCGCTCTGGCCGCCACTGCCGCGGACAGCCGCAACGATGTGATCACCACCGCCGCCGTTCTGACTGCCGCCCTTATTGAGCATTTTACGGCCTTCGCCGCCGACGGCTGGATGGGCCTTCTGGTCTCCGCCTTTATTCTCTACAGCGGCGTAGGGCTGGCCAAGGACACCATTTCGCCCCTGCTGGGCGAAAATGCTGACCCGGAGCTGCGGGAGAAGATCGTGGATAAGATCCGCGCCTGCCCCAAGGTCCTGGGCTTCCACGACCTGATGGTCCACGATTACGGCCCCGGCCAGCGCTTTGCCAGCATCCATGTGGAAATGGACCGCCGGGAAGACCCCATGGAGTGCCACGAGATCATCGACGATCTGGAACGGGAATGCCTGAAAAGCCACGGCGTCCATTTGGTCATTCACTATGACCCCATCGTCACCGATGATCCGGAGCTGGACCGGATGCATGTCCGGGTAGAGCAGCTGCTGCATACATATGACATCCGCCTGGGTGTCCACGATTTCCGTATGGTTCCCGGCAAGGGCCATGTCAACCTGATTTTTGACGTGGTTCTCCCCACAGACCTCCGGGGCCAGGAGGACCGCATCACCGCGTCTCTGGAGAAGTCCCTGAACCAGAACAGCGCTGTCCGCTATTACCCCGTCATCACCTTCGACCAGAGCAGCTTTAACTGATAGCTCAGCCTCATACGGCCAGCGGGCCACTTTCACTTTTTAAGGTGAAAGTGGCCCGCCGGCAATCATTTCATCTGATTCGCCGCGCAGCGCAACGCCCTGTCGGGGGAAGACTTGGGACTGTGGCCTTGAGCTTTCACTTTATTATTTGTGAAATGTCTAACGCATTCGATTAAGTCCTTTGTAAGTTCTCGCTCATATATTAAAAGCGCATCCGCCTTAAGGCAACACAAGCGGATGCGCAGAACTATATATTTACAATCTTGTTCCTTACGGTTAATAAATGCCGTTTAGGCACTTTGCCGCCTGCCAGGCCTCACCCATACACGCCAGGTGCAATCCCTCATGGCCGGTGTTGCCCATTACATCCCGCAGATCCAGCAGGAGCGCTTTTTTCAGGTAGTCCATGCCCTGTTCTGTCAGTCCGTTTTGGAGAGCAAACAGGGCGTGGCTGGCAAAGCTCAATGTGGAATCGTGGAGGCAGATAGGTTCAAAGTCCTTCCATGCGGTGCTTTTTTCTTCCGCCGTGAAGAGCTGCGGAAGCCGCGTCATTAGGAGAAGCACATCTGCCTGTTTGATAACCTTGTATCGCTGCAAACGGTCAAAGCATACATGGTGGTAGCTGGCTCCGGCGTCGGGTTTCAGTGCTGCGGGATCAACTGGCTCCAATAGATACAGCGTTTCATCCTGGGCAAGATGTCCGGTAATAGGATCATGCGGCCAGGGGATTGCGTCCCGCAGAGCTTTCATATGCTCCGTTTCTTCGACGCTGAGGCCAAGCGCGTAATACCGTTCCGGGCGCTTGGCGAAAAGGTCTGCCGCTGCCTGGATGGCCAGGGTCAGATTGTGCTGAACCATCACATTGGTAAAGAGATTGTTATTGGTAATGCCGCAGTATTCATCCGGCCCCTTGCAGAACAGCAGATCCGCCCCGCCAAGCTCCGGGCGATAGGTATAGCGGCTGACCCAGAAACGGGCCGTCTCGATATAAACTTCTGCCGCTTTCTCCAAATAGAATTCACTGTCCCCGGAGGCATTACAGTAGGCATCCAGGGCATAGGCCACGTCAGCTGTGACGTGCAGCTCGCTGCATCCAATGTCCCAGGTTTCGCACTGCTCGCTGCCGTCCAGAGCAGCCATCCAGGGGTATCTGGCTCCGGCAGTATTCATCCTTCTGGAATGCTCTTTCGCTGCTGGCAGAGAACGGGCACGGTAATCGCAGAGGCTTTTTGCGGCCTGCAAATCATTTTTTAAGAAGAACGGCAGCATGAACAGGTCCGTATCCCAGAAATAGCAACCTTTATACCGACCATGGCTCAGGCCCCGCGCGCCGATGCTTACGGTAGGGTCATTGGTGGAACAGCTGCCCATCAGGCCGAGCATGGAGAAACGCAGTCCGGTTTGCAGCTCACCGTCCAAGGCGGGAATCTCCAGATCACATTTCTGCCATGTGGTTTCCCAGGCCTCCTTATGAGCTGCCAGCATGGCATCGTAGTCCCACGCATCGGGAATTGGCGCGATCCGCGGGTCCACATCCCGTGAGGTCAGGATCGATGCCGCCTTATCCAAAATCAGCGTTTGTCCTGCCTGCCCGTCTGCCGTATAAACAGCACAAGTGCCCTCGCTCCCAGTGAATTGGAATGCAGTGCTGCGGAACCGCACATTTTCCCGAACGGAAAGGCCCGTCCCGCGAACTTGGAAGTCTGCTGCAATTCCCTCTGGAGTGACGCTTGTATCCTCCAGCAGCGACAGCTGAATGGTTTCCGTATTTTCTTTTGTCTGGTCATCTGGAATGGGGCTGTTGCAGCTGTCTGTCATCAGGCCGCTGGTCACGGAGATTTCCACATTCTCATGTGGAATAAACTTCAACCGCTGTAAAATCAGAGCCGGATGCTCCTTGGGTAAAAACCGGGAGTAGACAACATCTACCGTTTTCTGCTTTGCCGTCAGAGAAAACCTTGCTGTAAAACAAGCGGCTTTCATATCCAGGCTGCGTTCAATCGGAGACGACAGAGTTCCGGCTTCTCCATCCAGAAGGATGCTGTCATACACCGGTGTCGGCAGATTCACAAAATCTGTGATTCCTGGCTTGATCTCCCCGAAAATGCCCGCCAGATACACGCCCTTTTGAATCGGTCTGTCCTCTGGTTCCATAGGCAGATAGCCACGGACGCCCATTCTTCCATTGCCAAGGAAGAAGATACTTTCAAAGAAATCGTCATCCCAGCAGTTTCCCGTTCCGGACACCGACCAGGGGGATAATTGCAAATCAGTCCGCATGGGCCGCCTCCTTACTCGCTTGCTTCATACTGTGGCACAGGAATCCCGCGCAGGTCGCGAACGCGGCCCCGGTGGTGCAGGTGCCCAAGACCGGGTCAACACTTTCACAGGCTATGCCATTGTCCATTTCCATCTGCTCCAGCTCCCGGAATGCCTGCTCTTTGTGCCCGCAAAGCAGGCTGTTGCACAGGCTGAGAATCCAGGGATAGGGTGCGTGGGCACAGCCAATTTCCGCAATGGGTGCATCCGCAAAGCTGTAAGCATAGGAAGGAGCGCGAATCATTGCCACGGTGTTTCCCCAGATTTCATCATCCGGTGCGCAGAAACCATAGTATGGCAATAGCTGTAGACTTCCGGGCGGTTCATCGTAAACATTGTGCTGTCCCTTCAAATCCACAGACCAGCCAAAGTATGGCTTCTGCTCCGCATCCCGAAAAACACAATGGGCGTAAATAGCCCGCCGGACCGCTTCTGCCTGCCGCTCCAATGTACCGTATCTCTCTGGATAAAGATGTGCCAGAGCCCTCATTGCCCGCCAGACCAATACGTTGTTGTAGGTCAGGTACGGGTAGACAATTTCATCATCCGTAGGCTGTAGAAATGTTTCATACAGCGGAATTTTCGGGTGCCGCATGGCTTCCAACGTTTTGAGAATCTGCTGGATACCAGCCATAACGGATGGATCATGCAAAATTGCGTTATCAGCAGTTTGGTTCACATAACTTTCAAGAGCGATGACGGGAGCCATCAGCTCGTCTAACTCAAAGCCAGGTTCCAGAACAGTACCGTCAATGTACCGGGAATGAATACCTAGGTTTCTTCTCTGGCGGCCAAAAACATAACGCAGAATCTCCTCCGCAAGCTGCGGGTCTGCATCCAGAATTGCTGGGAACGCCCACAACAAGACATCTCTGTCCCAATAGGCGGCGCTGACATAGTACCGTGTACCGCGGCTGGTGGCACATACCAGTTCTTCCGTATCCAGCGTCAGGCCGGTGGAATAGAAAATACAGAAAAATAAATTCGTGTTGTAAACTTCCGTCAGCTTTGGCGTTGCCATTTGAGAAATCCGCTGATTCAGCCATCTGGTTGTCCGCTGATATTCCCAATCCCAGCCACGGCGCAGCATTTCCTTTGCGCTGGTGGCCGCCGCGACTTCTTCAAAGCCGAGGCCCCAGTAAAAGACGCTACTGTGGCTTTCACCCGACAAAAGCTCGAAGTTTTCTGTCAGCGTGTAGGATATACCGCTGTCCGTTTTGGAAAATGCGGACTGAATCTCCCTGTCACACATAGGCGCGAACGCAAACATAGGCGCACCGCAACGGAAATCAAATACAATGCTGTGATTCCATCCACTTTCATAGCAGTGCATTGTTCCGTCCAGAGGCTTATCTTCATTGATGCAGTGCCAGCTGCTTTCCCAGCAGCCCTCCAGGCCCCAGGTAATGTCCATCTGTTCTGTTCCTGCCAGTTCCATACGAATGGCAAAGCCGCGTTCTCCGATTGGCGTTAGAATCGTCATCGTGAAATCAATGTCTCCGGCCTTTGCTTTCAGCACCGGAAGCCAGAAGGAATCCCGGCTCCATTGCATTTGCGTCAAGGGCAGCGGATGTCCGTCCGCCCGCAGGAAAGGACGGACCAAGGGCAATTTCTCACCGCCTTGTATTTCAATCATTCCCTTATGCTGCATGGAAAGGAAGGTCAGATCTTCAATCCCCGCAGTCTTCTCATTGATCTTCGGCAAAGAAAGAAACGCATTGCCCGTTGGAAGATAACGTTCCATAGAAACACCTCTCAGCATATTGTTTAATCGGTTAAACAGTTTTCATGTATCAAGTATAACAAAAATCAAAATCTTGTCAATGGTAAATTTCACAAAATGCAAAAAAGTTCTTGACAAACACAAATGTAGCTTGTATCATAATGCCAGAAAGATGGTTAAGCGATTAAACAAGGAAGGAACGACATACCGTGGCCAGAGCAACCCTGAAAGATGTCGCCCAGCTTGCGGGCGTATCCACCGCAACCGTTTCCTATGCACTCAGTGGAAAGCGGACAATTTCAGATGAGACAAAGCAGCGTATCCATGATGCCATTGCGGAGCTGGACTATGTGCCGGACCTCAATGCCCGCGGATTAAGTATGCGGGATTCCAAGCTGATTGGCGTTGTGGTTCCTCAAACGGAACCCGGCGACCGGCTGATGTTTCAGAACAGTTTTTACAGCGAGGTCCTGGGCAGCATTGAATTCTACGCCCGCCAGCAGGGCTATCACATTCTGATTTCCGCGACGGATGCCAATGAAAGTTATCTGACGCTGGCCAAGCAGCGCAACCTGGATGGAATCATCGTGATTGGTATGTACCCGGACGAATTCTATCAGGAGATGAAGAAAACACAAATCCCGATTGTCCTGATCGACAGCTACTGCAACGATCACTATTATCACAATATCCGTATTGATGACGCCTATGGCAGTTACCTTGCCACCCGGTATATGCTGGAAAATGGACACGATCACATTGCTTTCCTCACAGGCCAGATGAAAGAGAACGGTGTCATGAAGAAACGGCTGCTGGGCTACCAGCAGGCATTGCAGGAGTTTTCCATTCCCTACCGAAAAGAATATGTCTTTGAGGGGCAGATCGAATACAGCAGCGGCATTTCCCTTGCGCAGCAGCTGCTGGCGGCAAAGCTCCCTGTAACCGGCATTGTGGCCGCTGCCGACATTCTTGCCATCGGCGCGATCAAAGGACTTTTTGAAGCAGGGAAAAGTGTCCCGAACGACTATTCCATTGTCGGCTTCGACGATGTGGAGGTCGCGCAATACCTGACTCCCGGCCTGACGACGATCCGTCAGCAAATCTCTCTGAAAGGCCAGCGTGCCGTGGAGCTTTTGCTGAAGCATATTGAAAATCCGGCGCTTCCCAAACAGGAAGAAATTCTTCCTTTGGAATTGATCCCACGGGGGTCTGTCCGGAACCTGAATGCAAAATAAGTTTTCTTCTGCGGTATCTCCGCAGTGCCCACAGAAGGAGGTGTAAAAAAGCGGTCTGCACAGCCCCGCAAAAGATTGTGCAAACCGCTGGGAAAAGAATCGAAACGCCACTCTTTTCACCAAATCTTATTATAGGTGAGAAGAGCGAAAAAATCAACAACATCAGGAGGAAACAAAATGAAAACCAAGAAGATTTTTTCGTTAATCGCAGCGCTGCTTGCTATGCTGATGGTCCTTTCCGCCTGCGGCGCAGCCCCCAGCACGCCATCCACCACTCAGGCAGCATCTCAGAGTACCGATGCCCAGCCTGCTGCAACCACTGAAAAAGCCGCTGATCCCGTTACCATTACTTACTGCAACTTCAACTCCTCCGGTGGAAACGAGGAGACCCTTGCAAAAATGGTGGAAGCTTTCGAGGCCGCTCACCCCGACATCAAAGTGGAAGTAGAAACCATTGGCTACGACGACTACTTTACGCAGATGCAGACCCGCGTTGCCGGCGGAACTGCCCCTGACTGCTATGAGCTGAACATTGAAAATTTCGCGGCCTATGCCAATAAGGGCCTGCTGGCTGAAATCTCCGGTGTAGATGTAAGCGGCCTGAATGATACCGCGCTGAATGCTTTCCGCGTGAACGGAAAGCAGTACGGTCTGCCCGAGAGCTTTTCCAATGTTGTCCTGATTTACAACAAGGACCTGTTTGACCAGGCCGGTGTCTCCTATCCCACCAATGATTGGACCCAGGACGACGTGCAGGCCGCTGCGGAAGCCATCCGCGCCCTGGGCGATGATATTTACGGTATCTGGCAGCCCATTACTTATAACGAGTTCTTCAAAGTCGTTGCCCAGTACGGCGGCGCTCTGCTGAACGCGGACAAGACCCAGTTTACAATCAACTCCCCCGAAAACCTGAAGGCAGCGCAGACCTTGGTTGACCGGGTCCTGGTCTCCAATGTGCAGCCCAACGCAGCCCAGCAGGGCGGCATGGGCGACTGGGATATGTTTATGAGCGGCCGCTTGGGCATGATTCCCACCGGCATCTGGGCATTCGCCACCTTTACGGAAGGCTGCGACTTTGCCTGGGACATCGCCGTAGAACCCGGCAGCACCCAGAAAGCTACCCACTTCTTCTCCAACTGCGTTGTTATGAACCCTGATACCAAGTATCCCGAAGCCGTTGCCACCTGGCTGGCATGGCTGACCTCCAGCACGGAATCCGCCGATATTCGTCTGGATGCCGGTTGGGATCTGCCCGCCCTGAAGGATTTGAACGCTCTGTCCAGCTACCTGGAAATCACACCTCCCGACAACCGCAAGGCTGTGTTTGAAAGCCTGGATTACCTGGTTATGCCTCCGGTCATTGAGGATTACGCACTCATGAGCGACATCATCACCCAGAAGCTCGCTGCGGCAGCAGAGGGAACCATCACCGTACAGGAAGCTCTGGATCAGGCCCAGGCTGAATGTGAAGCGCAGATCAATCTCGGATAATTCCCGGATTGGGGCCGCTGCAGAAAGAGCGCAGCGGCCCCAATTTTTCGTATAAGGCATATGGAGGGATTCTATGAAACGCAGAATAAGCCCACAAAAGCAGGTCGGCGGATTGCTGACAGCCTCCCCATTTCTATTGCCCAGTCTGATCGGTATGCTGATTTTCAGTGTATTGCCACTAATTATCTCCGGCCTGATCAGCCTGACAGACTGGAACGGGCTGGCAAAGCTGACAGGCCCCGGCTTTCTCCAGGAACATTTTATCGGGCTGGAAAACTACAAGAAAATATTGACCAGTACAGAGTTCTGGAGAACTTTGGGAAATACTGCCGAATATATCGTCCTCTATATTCCCTTGATGCTGGCAGCGTCTCTTTTGGTCGCAACCTTGCTTAGCCAGACACGGCGGGGAATCGGCTTTTTCCGGGTCGTGTACTATATCCCCGTACTTACCAGTTGGGTTGCCGCTTCTTTGATCTGGAAATCGGTCCTGTCCCCGCAGTACGGTGCACTGAATGGCATTCTATCCATATTCGGTATCCAGGGTCCGGGCTGGCTGACGGATGAAAAGTGGGCCATGCCCGCCATTGTGCTGGTGTCTGTCTGGAAAGATATGGGCTTCTTCGGTTTGATATTGCTGTCCGGCGTTGTCGGCATCAACAAGACTTACTACGAAGCGGCAGACCTGGACGGCGCAAACGGATGGGTCAAATTTACGAGAATCACACTTCCGCTTCTGACTCCGTCGATTTTCTACGTGTTGATTGTCGGAATGATCAACGCGTTCCAGCTATTCCCACAGATCATGATTATGACTGGCGGCGGTCCCAACGGTGCGACGCAGGTCATGGTAGAGCGGATTTACAATTACGGCTTCCGGTATTATCGCATGGGCTATGCTTCGGCATTCTCCTGGATTTTGTTCGCGATTATTATGGTGTTTACGGCCATTCAAATGAAGGGCCAGGAAAGGTGGGTGCACTATGACAACTAAGAAAAAGCTGGGAACAGTGTGCTTTTATGTTGTCGCAATTCTCCTGGTGGTCATTGCGATGATTCCCTTTCTGTGGATGATTTCCACATCCTTCAAAAGCCGCGGCGCATTGATGTCTATTCCGATCCAGTGGATTCCGGAAGAACCGACCCTTGCCGCCTATATCAAAGTATTCTCCAAGTTCCCCTTTGCCAAAACCATTGGAAACTCCCTGTTTATCTCTGTAAGCTATACGATCATTACGCTGCTTTCCTCCTCCATGGCAGCCTTTGCTTTTGCAAAGCTCCAGTTTCCGGGGAACAGTCTGCTCCTGCGGTGCTATCTTGCTACCATGATGATTCCCACCCAGGTAACGATGATCCCGTTGTTCGTTGTGATGAATCGCATGGGGCTTATTGACAGCTACGCCAGCGTGATCCTCCCTTCCATCTTCCGCCCCTTTGCGGTGTTCATGCTGGTACAGCAGATGCGCACGATTCCCAACGATTTTCTGGATGCCGCAAGGATCGACGGAGCCAATGTATTTCAGGTATTCCGTAAGGTTGCGCTGCCGCTGTGCATTCCAAGCCTGGCTACACTGTCGATTACGACGTTCATGGAATCCTGGAACGATTACCTGTGGCCGCTGCTCATGCTGACAAACAAGAATAAGATGACACTGCCTATCGCCCTGTCCACATTGAATGGCCAGTATGCCACGGAGTACAATGTGCTCATGGCCGGCAGTCTGATCTCCATGATTCCCATTATTCTGATTTACATTGTTGCACAGCGTCAGTTCAAAGACGGAATGATGGCTGGCGGCATTAAGGGGTAACTATGCGAAAAGTTTCTTACAAGGAAAAAGAAATCTCCTATGGTGCGGCCAAACTGTCCCGCCAGGGGAAAACACTGACAATTTATCTGCAATACAACGGTGCCTATGGAATGGGGGAGAAATTCGATTCTCTGAATCAGAAGGGGCACCATGTTGTCAACCGCGTAGAGGAAAAATTCTGCTTTCAGGGCGATAAAACCTACAATCCAACGCCCTTCTTCTGGACGGATACCGGCTTTGGGCTGTATGTCGATACCTGTGAGACAACGGAATTTGACTTTGCAGAGGATGAAATCCGCGTAAATCTTCCAGAAAGTGCCGATGTTGTTCTGTTTTCCGGAACCCCGGAGGTCATACTGCGGGAGTATATGCGTCTCTTTGGCCCCGCAAAACTCCCCCCAGAATGGGCGCTGGGGGTATGGGTATCCGCCAATCGCTGGAAGAAACAGGCAGATGTGGAACAGCTGTTAGAGAAGCTGGATGCCTACGATTTTCCTGCTTCTGTGGTTGTACTGGAAGCCTGGAGCGATGAAGCAACCTTCTACATCTGGAATGGATCAAACTATGTTCCCAAGACGGATGGTACGCCCCTTTCTCTGGAAGATTTCGATTTTTCGGAATCGCCCTGGCCTGATCCTGTCAAAATGATTCAGCAGCTCCACAACGCAGGAAAAAAGATGCTTCTCTGGCAGGCTCCGGTTTACAAGCAGCTGGAACCTGGGGAAAAGCCGAACCAGCAAAACAAACTGGACTGGGAGGAAGCAATTGAGCAGAAGCTATGTGTCTGCTTCTCTGACGGAACGCCCTACCATATTCCACAGGGGAAATGGTTTCCCGGCTCTATGGTGCCGGACTTCACAAACCCTGCCGCAAAGGCAAGTTGGTTTGGCAAGCGTCAATATCTGCTGGATATGGGTGTGGATGGATTTAAGACCGATGGCGGCGAGTTCATTCACAGCACGGACGTAAAGTTTTGCGATGGCAGTACAGGACAGCAGGGAGTTAACCGTTATCCGCGGGACTATACGGAAAGCTACCGGGATTTTATCGGCAGCGAGCGCGTGCTATTCAGTCGCGCAGGCTTCTCCGGGCAGCATACAGTTCCCTGCCACTGGGGCGGTGACCAGCAGTCCCAAAATCGGGAACTCGCGAGCGTGCTGAAAGCCGGACTTTCCGCAGCCGCATCCGGTATTCTGTTCTGGGGCTTTGACATTGCCGGATTTGCCGGCCCGCTTCCGACTCTGGACCTTTACCGCAGAGCCACCCAGATGGCCTGCTTCTGTCCCATTATGCAATGGCATTCCGAGCCGGACGGAGGACAGTTCCGGGACCTGATGCCCGGTGCGGAGGGGAACAATGAACGCAGCCCATGGAACATGGCGCAGATTTATAACGCGCCGGAATTTCTGGAGGAAATGCGCTACTGGCATAAGCTCCACGAGCAGCTGCGTCCATACCTCTGGGAAACAGCAAAGAGGTGTGTGAAGGAAAGCAAGCCTATCCTGCGCCCGCTGGTATATGAATGGCCGGAGGATGCAAATGTTCTCTGCTGTCAGGATGAGTACCTGCTGGGAAACGATCTGCTGGTAGCGCCGCTACTGGAAGAAAATGCGCATTCCCGAGGGGTTTATCTGCCGCAAGGCACCTGGACGGACTTTTTCTCAGGAAAAATCTACACGGGCAACCAAACAATTGTCATCGATGCCGGAGATAAACTGCCGGTGTTCACAAGAAATGGGTTTCAATGGAAGCATGACTGATATACGTGCAATTATTTTTGATTTAGACGGTGTGATCTGCTCTACAGACCGATACCACTATCTGGCATGGAAAGCTCTGGCAGATCGGCTGGGCATTCCCTTTGACGAGCAGAAAAACAAGCTGCTCCGCGGCGTCAGCCGTATGGACAGCCTGGAAATCATTTTAGGAGACCGGAGTTCCCATTTTTCTGAGCAAGAAAAGTTGGAGCTTGCAGAGGAGAAAAACCGAATTTACCGGGAGTATCTGCAAACAATGCGCCCATCTGATTTGTCCGAGGATACCAGGTACACCCTGCAAACATTACGGAAGCGTGGCTATCTTCTGGCAATCGGCTCTTCCAGCAAGAACACCCGGCAGATTTTGACCCAGCTTGGTCTGGAACATTTCTTCGATGCCGTTGCAGACGGAACACAAATCACCCGGTCCAAACCGGACCCGGAAGTATTCCTTCTGGCTGCTTCCTTACTTGGCATATCCCCTAAGCAGGCCATCGTCATAGAGGATGCCGAATCCGGCGTCCAGGCCGCGAAAGCAGGACATTTTCGGGTCATTGGAATTCGATCAAAGGAGAATGATCCGAATTCCGATATAACCATCAAGAAGCTGTCTGACCTGACGGAAATTTTATTTTGAATAGCTTTGGCACAGCGGTCAATCCTCCTTATGTTCCTGGGCTGCGATCTCATTCAGAACGCTGTCCTGATGCGCTTCAATGGCAAGCAGAACCAGCAGGAGCAAGAAAATCGCTCCAGCAAGCCCCCAAACGATGTATGACACGAGTTTTAGTCGAAGCAGCCGCAGGACAAAACCAACCAGCAGAAGGATTCCCATCCATTTGAGCATGACCGTTCCCGGCTCCAGCATATTCAGTTTGTGCTTGCAGCGCGTTTCATAGGTTACGGGTGGTTTCGTTTTCTTCATACATACCAGCCCCATACCGGCAAATCAACGACAGGACAATGAACATCACGCCGAGAGCAACGGAACCGGCGCTATCCAGCCGCAGCGGAGCGACACCCTGCATGGTCTGTTCCATCACGGCATAGACAATTTCTGCGACGATCTGTGTGCCGATGGGGAGGCAGATCGTCAGAATACCAAGACGCTGCATTTCCTTCGCCCCTGCAAGTGTAAACGGGGTGCCATCGGCAAGCTCGCGTTTGAAGTAATGCTCCGCAAATTTTGCAAGTACAGCTTCCCCAGCACAGAGAATCATACCTGTTGCCATCGCTGCGTACACTGTGCCGACGGTGACTTCCGCTTCCGTATTCAGGATACTCTCCAGCGTTACACCGCCGATTTTCAGCATCGGCGCACCGAGCGCCATACTGAGGATGCCGACGATGCAGCCACAGAAACCGATGATGCAGAAGATAAACATGATCTTGCTGAGGACTTTCCCGATTTTTGATAGTTTTTGGATGATATTTAAGGTTTTCATTTTATGCCCTCCCTATGATTCTTTCGCTGAGTATTCTTGCCCTGTCACAAGCGCACAGCCTGTTCCTATGAAATAACCCTCCTGAATAGCAGCAACTGTTGCAATGGAACATACGATCACAGCGCTGTATTTCAGTTCAACCAATCCCAGCGTCAGCGGGAAGAAGAACAGCAAGCCTCCCGTGATTTTATTCATGGCCGAATGTACGGACACCAGCTTTTTGTTTCGGATAAACCCTAATCCAATATTAGCAGCTTTGATCAGGGCGATAGTGGCAATCCATATCCACAGCCATCCCGGAACCGGCATATACGGCAGCAGCTTCGCAAGTGATACCGCCGCAAACAGAAAATCGGCAACTGTGTCTAATTTAGCCCCAAGGGAATTGCTGCGGTTGGTTTTCCTTGCAATCGTGCCATCTACCATATCGCTCAGTCCGCATGTCAGATACACCGCATAGAACGCAGCCGAGAACACAGGGACGAACGCCAGCAGAATGCTCCCTAAAATGCGAACTCCCGTAATCGCGTTTGCAATGTTCTTTTTCATTCTTCCGCCTGCATCAATGCAGTTTCAATCAAATATCGGCCTGACTATCAGCAGCGATCCACCAATCCAAAAACTGCATCTGTTCCTCAGTATGGAACCAATGCTCACCATTCGGCATGACAGTCAGTTCCGCGCCGACTTGCTTCGCAAAGATCGACATGGTTTCGAGCGATGTCAGGTTGTCATGCTCTCCGTACAAAATGCGAGTGGGGATAGGCCAGAAAAGCGGGTGCTCCCGCACATAGGTAAGATAGTTCCAGGACAGCGTTTCACCAAACTCTGTGGGGTGTTTATGGTAAATTAGAAATACAGAAAAAGGGTGCGAAAAGTGCATAAGTCGACAGGTGTAGAAAAAGCCATTGTCAGCACCTAAAAT
>CAVLCF010000077.1:0-17947 GCA_963661735.1 bacterium
TCTATTATACCATATCCGGCAGCGGGATGGTAGCTTTGATTAAATCAGAGGTTCCATAACAAGCTGTCCTCCGGCTCCGTGAAAATCACGAAAACAACCAATACCGGGCAGAACCTAGGCGGGTGGAAAATCGGCCTGTACACGGATTCTGCCTGCGCCAATCCCATCTCCGGTTCCCCCTTCACTACCGGCAGCGACGGCACCGTGACCGTATCCGGCTTGCAGCCTGGAACTCTGTACGCCAAGGATCTGGCTTCCAGTGACCCCTATTGGGTCTGTGATACCAGTGTAAAGGCCGTGACGGTAGCAGCCGGTCAGACGGCCTCCGCAAGTTTCTCTAACATCCAATATGGCGCATTGGAAATTCGGAAATCCACCAACACAGGCAATCACCTGGACGGTTGGAAATTCATCGTGAAAAAGGACGGCGCTGAAATTTCCGGCTCTCCCTTTACCACGGACGAAACCGGCATCATCCGCATTTCCAATCTGACCCCCGGAAAGTATCTCATTCTGGAATCCCCCACCGAGGACCCCTATTGGTCTGTAGAGCTGGGCTACCACACCGTCACCGTGGAATACGGAAAAACCGCTGTTGACCCATGGCTGAACAAGGAGCAGGGTCTAGGCTACTTCACGAAGTCCACCAACACAGGCGACGAAATTTCCGGCTGGCATATCACCGTCTATGCGGATGAAGCCTGTACCCAGGAACTCCACACCCTCATTACCGGCCAGGATGGCACCGTTGGCATCTATCTGGAACCCGGTACCTATTGGGTCAAGGAAACCGGAAGCGAGGAGGTCCGGGACGACTACTGGAAAATGGACGATTCCGTGAAAAAGCTGGTGATCCGTGCCCATGAGAAAACCACTCTGGAATTTGTCAATAACTACAGCGGCAGAATTTCCATTCAGAAATCCGTAGAGCCGGAGGGCACATTGGAAGGCTGGAAGTTCAAGATTGCGGATGCGGACGGGAAGGAAGTTTCCGGTTCTCCCTTTACCACGGATAAGGATGGTAAGATTCTCACCGGAAATCTCACCCCCGGCGAATACACCGTGGAAGAAGTGCTGCCCGCTGACAGCCTCTACACCGGAGAAGCCCCGAAAACCGTCACTGTTGTTGCCGGCAAGACAGCAGAGGTATCTTTTCTCAACAAGCTGCGCACCGGAAAAATCACCATCCGAAAGGTGGACACCACGGACGAACACTTGGCGGGAGCCACCTTCCTGCTGGAAGGCAGCGAGGACGGCAATCTCTGGTATCCGGTTCTTCCCGGTACTGACCGTATCTGCATTCTGGGTGAGCGTTCGGAAGAAAATCTCACAGCCGCCAGCAAAACCTCCGGTGAGGACGGGCTGCTGACTTGGGAGAACCTGCCCACCACCCTGCAATACCGGATCACCGAAACAAAAGCGCCGGAGGGCTATACGCTGCTGAAAGGCTATGCTTTCGTTGGCCCCCTGCCCGCAGACAATACCAAAATGGAATTGCGGGTAGTCAATGGAGAAGCCTTCGCTTTGCCTAAGACCGGCTCCACTGACCTAACGGTGCTGCCGTTTGCAGTCATATCCTGTTTCTCGATTTGTGCGGGAGCAATCTTGTATCTGCGTAAGCGTGAAATTTAAGCTCAATCAACCGGGGAAACACCCCGGATTTTTCTATCCAAAATCTAAAAATCTCAATTCAGAAAGGACTTTACTATGAAAACCATGAAGAAAATTGTTTGCGCCCTCATGGCCCTTGTTCTGCTTCTGTCCAGCGTCCCCGCTGTCTTTGCGGACGAAGCCAAAACCATTGACCAGGATGCCGCTTGCAGCCTGACCGTCTGGAAATTCGATTACACCAACGCCAAGAAAGACGGCGTGTGGGATGAAGATGCCTTCCCCTCCACCGGCTGGCAGGAGAGCTATGTAGAAAACGCCCTGGTGAACACCAACCGCAAGGGTGACACCGACGGCCAGAACGGCAACGCTCTGGGGAACGGTCAGACCAGCAAGGGCTACGCCATTGCCGGTGTGGAGTTCACCTATCTGAAAGTCGCGGACATTGTGACTTTCCAGAATCAGGGTACGGCTCAGGTCCTCTACGGCTTCCACAAAACGGATGCCGCCAACCTGCTGAAAGCCATTGGCCTGGAAAACGGGGCCAATCGCTGCGCCGAGGCCGACAGCCTGGACGCTAACCGCTATTTCTACACTTCTGATGCTCTGAACAAGGCCCTGGCCCAGAGTCTGGAAGCCAACTCCACCACCGTGAAGAACGCCTTGGAGACCTTCATCCGTAACGGCGGCACGGCCATGGACCCCACCAATGAAGTCGGCAAGACCTCTGCCAAGAATCTGCCCGTAGGTCTGTATCTGCTGGTGGAAACCAAGGTCCCCGAAATGGTCACTTCCACCACAAACCCCTTCTTTGTCTCTCTGCCCATGACCACCGTCACCGGCAATGACAACTCCGCTTCCCAGGATGGCGGTGCCGCCTGGAATTATGATGTAGTCGTGTATCCCAAGCAGGAAACCGGCATTCCCACTCTGGAAAAGACGGTTCGAGAGTCCAAGGCCGACACTGGTAAGAACGAAGGCTCCGCTTCCATTACCGACGGCTACGCCCACACCGCTACCGGTTCTGCCGACGACACCATGGAATACCAGATCGTTTCCACCCTGCCCACCATCACCTCCCAGGCAACGGCTCTGTCCACCTACAACTTTTATGACACTCTTTGTGAAGGTCTTACTTACAGCAAAGACGCAGGCGTGACCGTGGAATTCTTCACCGATGCCGCCTGCACCGACAAGGTGGCTACCTGGAACAAGGATTCCGGGAAGTTCACCGTTACCTACAGCGAAGATGGCCGCCATATGACCGTGGACATTGCCAAGGCCGGTCTGGATGAAATCAACGGAGCCACCGCCAACAAGAACGGCAAGCTCTACACCGGCTACTCCAACTACACCGCCCGTGTAACCTACAGCGCCATCATCAACTCCGACAAGTCCTTTGCCTACGGTGAAAAGGGCAACGAGAACTCCGTCATTCTGACCTGGAAGCGTACCTCCGGCGACTATTACGACACCCTTATTGACGACTGTCATGTGTTTTCCTTCGGCCTGGACCTGACCAAGCTGTTCTCGGATGTGGACGCGGAAACCGCTGCCGAAACCAAGCTCTATGACAGCGTGAAGTTCAAGATTCAGAACAAGACTGACGGCACCTGGATCATTGCCAAGCGCAATGACGCGGAAGGGGTCTACTATGTCACCGGACACGCCGATAAGGAAGCCGATGCCACTGTCTTTACGCCCGTCACCATGGGTAAGTCCTACGGCCACATCATGGTCAAGGGTTTGGAGGAGGATACCTACACCATCACCGAAACCCAGACCGCCAATGGGTATACGCTGCTGAAAAACGCGATTACCGTCACCATTAGCATCAAGGAAAACACTTCCAACACCTGCAATGTCTACGCCAAGGATGTGCTGGGCGTTCTCCAGAATGACCCCCACTATTCTTTTAACGGCGGTGAGGACCTGAAGCTGGCCAACATTCCCCAGCGGGCACTGTCCCACAACTACCCCACCGCTTCCGCAACCGTGGACAAGAACGAAGTCACCATGCTGGAGGACAACGGTTCCGCCAACGCCGAAGTGCCCCTGACCGTGAAGAACACCAAGGGGTTTGATCTGCCCAAGACCGGCGATCACGGCACCTGGATGTACAGCCTTGTGGGCATTCTCATGATGTCCGCCGCGGCAGGTGTTATTGTCCTGACCACCAGAAAGAAGAATGGCCGGTAAGTATCTGGCCCCCCGGAGGAACATTCCGGGGGGCTGTCCGAAAGGAGGAGATTCTATCCGAGACAAGCGAAGAAAAATCATCACCATCTCCCTGGCGGTGCTGTTTTTCCTGCTGGCATTGGGGCTGACCATCTACCCGGTGTTCAGCAGCCGCTATAACGAGGCACACCAATCCCAGATTCATACGGAGTATCAGGATGCTGTCCAGGCGTTGCCGGACACCGCCATCCCGGAGACCAGAGCCGCGGCCCAGGCGTACAATGAAGAATTGTGGAGCAGCATCGTCCGGTACGGCAGCTATTCCAAGGATTCCGTGACCTCCGCCGTGGAGGAATACGCCCAGCTCTTAGACCTTCCCGGCACCGGAACTATGGGCTATGTCCATATCCCCAAGCTGGCGGTGTCCCTGCCCATCTACCATGGCACGGAGGAGGAAACCCTGGACCGGGGCGTGGGCCATCTCATTGGCAGTTCCCTGCCCATTGGCGGCAGCAACACCCACACTATCTTAACCGGTCACTCCGGCCTTGCCAGCCAGAAGATGTTTTCTGACCTGGACAAGCTGGAAATTGGGGACACCTTCTATCTGGAAGTGCTGAACGAAGTCCTCGCCTATGAGGTTGACCAGATCAACACCGTTCTGCCCCACGACACCACCTATCTGGGACTGGAAGAAGGCAAGGACCTGTGTACCCTCGTAACCTGTACGCCCTTTGGGGTCAACACCCACAGGCTTTTGGTACGGGGCCACCGGATTGCCTATACCCCGGAGGATTCCGAAAATCCCACCATAGAACTGGCTGAAACCAGCGAAACGGTGGATTCCACCTGGGAGCAGGAATATGAGAAAGGAGTGTATTTTGCCATTGGCATTGTGGCCGTCATCTGCCTGATCCTGTTCATTGCGTGGCTGATGCAGAAAGGAGAAACCAATGCGGCGTAAAGGAATTCTCATTACTCTGCTGTTTCTGTGGATTTACCTGGTGGGCATGGCAATCTTCCTGTATCCGGCAATCAACAACTACTACACCAGCAAGAAAATGGAAAGCTCTGTGGAGTCTTTCTATAGCACCAGCCCTACAGAAAATACATCAGATAATCCGTTTACCACAGAACCGATTGTAGAGACAGAACCATCCACGCCCTACCCGGAGCTGTTGGAAATGCTGGAAGCCTACAACCGGGAGCTTTACGAAAGCGACCAGGCGGCGCTCAACAGTCTGGCCGCTACGGAGCAGCCGGGGGTACTGTTCAGCGTCAGCGGTCAGGCCGGAGATGTGTTTGGAGTGCTGTCCATTCCAAAGCTGGATTTGGAAATGCCTCTGTATCTGGGCGCTACCGACAAACATATGGCGGATGGAGCCGCCCAGCTGGGGCAAACCAGCATTCCCATTGGCGGAGAGAATACCAACGCCGTCATTGCGGGACACCGGGGATACAATGGCGCGCCCTATTTCCGCTATGTGCCGGAATTGCGGATTGGGGACTGCGTGGACATTACCAACCTCTGGGGCACTCTGCACTACAAGGTAGCGGAAACCAAAATCATCCAGCCCAATGAGATCGATGCCATCAAGATTCAGACTGGGCGGGATTTGATTACCCTGCTGACCTGTCACCCCTACGCCAGCGGCGGCAGGCAGCGGTTCTTAGTGATCTGTGAAAGAATGGAGGAAGAAAATGGAAGATGAAAAAAGGATGGCCGGCAGCTATGAGATCATCCAGGCATTCCGCATCGGAGACCGGGAAATCGTCATTGGGGAGGACATAAATGCCAAGCCGGAGGAACGGTATATGTGCGCTTACTGCCAGCAGAACGAAATTGCGGCCCTCTACAATGGGGTCATGGTCAGTGACGATTATTGCGAGATTGTCAAGTTCTTTGCAGACAGGCTGTCGGAGCAGGCAGAGAAAACCCGTGCGGAGGTATTTAAGCCCAAATTTCAGGGCATCGATGTGACACCCCTGACGAACAAGGACTGTACCCCCATTACCTATGACGATGACCTGAATGGAAAAGTCGTGGTGATCCGTCCGGGTGTGCTGCGGAGGGAGTATCAGCTGGCAACCCGTCAGCTGAAGCTCTGCATCGGCGGCTTTGGAGCCAGCCCCCACAGCCGGGGTTCTGCCTGTTTCTGCGTGGATTTATACTCCGGCAAAAGTTCCCGATATGAGCGCCGGGATGTTCTTGGAACACTGGAGCCGGAACAGCTCCCCCAATGGGCGAAGCTGGGATTGGAACAGTATCAGCGGGAACATTCTGAAAAGCGAAAGGAGCGTGAGCGTTAATGGAACTGCGAGAAATGATACCGGCTGAACAGAAGTACACCTACCGTCAAAGCCACCAACTGGATGCCCAGACAGGGTGTATCGGCTATCTGCGTGGGGACTTTGGCTCCACCGGGAAAGAGTTCTATTCCAGCTGGTTCGACAATATGGCGTATCTGAAAACGCCGGAATTCCAGGCAGAGCTTGACCAGGTGGTGAACGCCATGCGGGAGAATCCCCAATATGGTGGTATCCTGGCAGACCGGAGCAGCCTGTCCAACGTCTGCCGCCAATCCACCACGCCGAAGTTTGGGCGGGATGAATCTGGTTTTCGGGTAAATACCCAGGACTACGCCTACCTTCTGCGGCTGAATCCCAGTCCCGGCGACTACAATTTCTGCGTCTATTGCTATAAGCGGGATTACCTGGATCGGAATATGCGGAATGCCGAGTACGGTATTCGGTTTATCACCCCCAGCTACAAGGAGAAGTTCCGCATTGCGGACGGTGACAGTATCCGCATGACCTTCCCATCCGGGGAAACGCAGGATAGGCCCTGCCGTTATGTAGATGAAACGCACTTGGAGGTCGGAAACAATCTGTACCACATCTGCGAGTTTGCGGAGCGTATGCAGCGCAGCGGTATCCAGGTCATTCCCCTGCGCCAGTCGCTCCCGGAGAAGTGTTTCAGCGCTCTGGAAAGCATCGGCGAGATCATCACCATTACCAAGGGCGAAAAAGGCTATACCCCCACAGGGCAATACCCGCAGGATGGTATTTCCCCGAAAGAGGCTGCCGCCGCCCTCAATGATGCCGCCGGTATCACCAGGGCGCAGGAGGCCGCCATGGTGGCAGGCTCCATGTTCGGCTGGGATGCGCCCGCCGCTGACCCCAAGAATTATGACTCCAAGGGTGTACCTATCAAAAATCACAGAGAGAGGGATGCAAGATGAAGTATGAAGTTACTGTCCAGGCAATCAGCCAGGGCCATGTCACCGTGGAAGCGGATTCTCCTGAAAAAGCGGAGGCTGCGGCCATGAGCAAGCTGTTCACCGGTACGATTCACTGGGAGTCCACAAGGATGGCGTTTCCCGGCATCAAAGGCAAGGAAGCATAAGTCAGGTGTAATCCGCTGAAAAAGTAAGGATGTGAAACGATGGATAAGAAAACAGCAATCTGCCAGTATCTTAAAAAATACCATACCGGTGGAGAAAGAGCCGTTTACAGCCGTGAGCTGCAGCGGCTCTTTTCCATTGACGGACGGGGCCTGCGCAGGAAGATCAACAGTCTGCGGCAGGACGGCTACCCCATTTGCAGCGATGAGCGTGGTTACTGCTACGCTGATAGCCAGGACGAGATCAACGGAACCGTATGTCGGCTGAATCAGATGGTGACAAAGATGTCCAACGCCAGGACGGGGCTTTTGTACGCCTCCATCCAGGACGGCGGGGTTACGGTGGAAGTTTCCGTTAGGGTGCGGTAAAGAGCGGCTATGCCTAGAAAAAGTGATATTCTCTCGGAACTGCTCTCCTCCAAAACCAGGGAAATTGTGGCCAGCCCCGGTAACTATGCCGCTTTCCTGCGAACCGCCGCACAGAACTACAAATACAGCTTCCGGGAGCAAGTGCTTATCTATGCCCAGCGCCCAGATGCCACGGCCTGTGCGGAGGCCGGACTTTGGAAACGGCTGGGCCGCCAGGTCAACCGCGATGCCGATGAAATCGCTCTGCTGGTAGAATCTTCTCCCTACCGTGTCCGCTATATCTACGATGTATCGGACACCAGCAGCCGTGAAAACCGCCCGATTCCGCTGTGGCACATGGAGACCCAGCAGGAGGAGCCGGTCATGGAAGCTCTGCGCGAAAAATTTCAAATGGATTGGGATGGGTCATTCCAGGAACTTGTGGATACGCTTTCCCAGCGCCTTGCAATGGAAGCCTGCGACGATTTTCTTCCCGACCTGCTGGATAATAAGCGTGGCAGTTTCCTGGAGAAATTAGACGAGGGCAGTATTGCCAGCTGGTTCACAGAGGCCGCCAGCGAAAGCGTTCATTACATGATCCTGCACCGCTGTGGCTATGAGCCTGAGCAAGAGAACGCCGTATTTCGCAGGGTACTGGACTTTAACACTGTTCGTACCGCTACCATTTTGGGCGTTGCCGTCAGCACCCTTTCGGAATCCGTCCTGCGGGAAATCGGCATCACGGTCAAGGCCCTAAACAAGCAGCGGCTTCGCACATTTGATTCTTTCGGAGACACTGTGTACAATGAAACCAGAAAAAATGAAACAGAAAGGAGCCAGAATAATGGAACTGACTTACACAATGCACGGCGAACATCGGAGGCCCAACCTGTTTCCCCCGGAGAGCCCCAAAATCAGCAAGTACGGGATGCTGCGGCAGAGCTACCTCCGCAAGCATCGGGAGGCGATTTACACCATCATTCTGATGGAGGGCACGCTGAACGCCCATCTGGAGGAGGTAGACCGGGAGGCCAACCGGATGCTGGAACAGCTGACAACGCAGATGGCCCAGGAGCAGGGCGTGACGGAGGAACTGAAAGCCCAGGATCAGATGCTGTGGGTCCAGCGGATGAACAACATCCGGCAGGCCGCGGAGGAGATCATCTACAGCCAGCTGATTTACGCGTAATTGAAGAATCGCCGCTGCCCAGCGTGGAGGAACAGATTTCCTTCCTGGACGGCGGCTTTTCTGTACCGGAAGAAGCGCAGCAGACCTTTTTCCCGCAATTGCAGCTCCCGCAACAGGTTATAGATGAAGCCCTGTGCATGGGCTTCAATGACCGGGACAGCCGAAAGATCATCTGCGCCTACTTTATGAAGGACAAGCCGGACAATGCCGCTTTCCTCCAAAAAAGATACGGCACCAACGGTGCGGGGCTCATTATCCAGGGGCAGGAGTACGCCATCTGGTATGACCCGGAAGGCATTCGCATCGTCCCTGGACGCACTGTCCAAAAGCTGCATACCACCCTTATTACCTGGGAACAGGCGGCAAAACGTATCCGGGAGCTGCTAGATATGGGGCGGTATATGCCCAGGGAGGAGCTTGAACAGGTCCCGGACTTTGAGCGGCGCAGGCTTGCCCAATCCCTTGCTTTTGCGGTGCGGGAATGTTCCACACAGGCAAAGGAGGCCGGGTATCTCCCGCTCACAATGGAAACCTATTCTTCCAACAGGGGCTTTCCCGAAACCGAGGCCCAGATGCAGCGGCTCCTGGAATCCCCGGATACGCTGAAACAACTCGTGGATGAATGGACATTGTTTGCCGCCGCCCATGCCAATGACCGCAGCCTCATGGTAAGCCGCTTGTACAATCCTGCTGAACTGCTGCAAAAACTGGAGGACTTACAGCGAATACCCCTTGCATTCACCGCCGCGGAAGGATTTAACCCCCTGCGGCGGCATTTCATTTCCGACGATGAAATTAACCAAGCGCTTCGGGGCCATGAGCGCGAGTTCCAACCCCGGCTGGATGTGTTCTCCTTTTTCAGCCGGAATACGGACACCAAGGAACGGGAGCAATTTCTGAAGCGGCAGCATGGGGAATACAGCGGCTATCATGGTGGAAATGATAGCAAAACCTATGCCTCTACCGGATTTACCTTTAGCCACGGAAATTTAACGGCCCCCTATGCCCAAGTAAGCATGAAGTGGCCCGCTGTTGCCAAATGGGTAGCCAACATGATTTCCTCCGGAACATATCTGTATCCCAGCGATGCGGATAAAATGGCTGACTATGAGATCAACCAGCTTGCAAGGCAGATCATGTCGTTCTTCTCCAATACGCCGGACGGTTTTCAGCGTCCCACCCCCAGGAGCGACCTGGACTACTGGAACGGTGTCGCGGAAATCCAGGAGCAGCTTTCTGATCCAGAGCAGGTCAATACAATTTATACTTCCATGATGAAGCCCCTCATGGAAGCGACAGCACCCACTGACTATCTCTATGCGGCCCGCAAGCGGGGCATGGAGTCGATGGAAGCCTACCTGGCGGGTACATTCTCCGTGTTTGGCAAGGACCACACCCTTCGTCCGCTGCCGACCCCCACACAGCCGAATCCGGCAGTCAATGAGGATTTGGAAAAGGTCAAGGGGCTTATTACAGAATTCTGTGCCGAAGAATACGACAGCGAACCGGATTTCTCCGATCTCCGAAAGGTCGATATTGCCTACACCACCATCACGGATGAAGGAGTTCCCGTTCAGGTCAGCGTTGACCTAGTGGATTTCAAGCTGGATCGATACATTGACGGCATCATCGTGGACTCTCGAAGGTATACCTCGTTAAAAGAGCTGACAGAGCACGAGCTTGTCGATCCAGATTTTAACGAACTGGTGGCTTTTTCAGAGGAACAGCTTGCCAAGGTTGCCCTTCACGGCATCCATAATAAGGTCGTTCAGAAATGGACGGAAAGCGGCGAAGAAATCCAGATACAGTACCATGTGAATGGCTTCTATTATAACCATTACAATGTGGTGAACGGAACCGCCAAATATGTAGACGGCCCCTATGATACCCTAGAAGAAGCCATTGAGGAAATGCGAGTCTACCATCCCCAGGCAGTCGAGATTGCTGATCCCGCAGGAGTCGAGGATACCTTCGACGATGTTGACCCCCATCAGATACGGAAAAACCTGGAAGCAGTCGGCATCGTAGACGGCAAGGTGGTAGACCCGGAGGCTCTGGATAATTCGCCCTTTATCCGCCAGGTCAAAGAGGATGTGCAGAACACAGAATCTCTCCCAGTGCCGCCAGCAGTCCCCCGCCCTGTGCAGAGCCGTCCACACCTCCTTCAGCCGGAAATTCCCACAGACAGCCGCCGAAACTACCACATCCCCACGGATGATCTGGGAACGGGCACGCCTCTGGAACGCTTCAGCAACAACGTGAATGCAATCCGGCTGCTGCATACCCTGGAATCCGAAAACCGACTGGCAACCCCTGACGAGCAGGCTATCCTCTCCCAATATGTAGGCTGGGGCGGCCTGCCCCAGTTCTTTGAGGAATCCAATGCCCATTATGCCGAGCTGAAGGCCCTGCTGTCAGAGGACGAATACACCGCCGCGCGGGAATCCACACTGACGGCGTTCTACACCCCGCCTGTGGTGATTCGGGCCATGTACCAAGGTCTTGCCAATCTGGGGTTTCAGACCGGCAACATTCTGGAACCCAGCTGTGGTGTAGGCAATTTCATGGGTCTGCTGCCGGAGAACATGGAAAATTCCAAAATGTACGGCGTGGAGCTGGACAGCGTTTCCGGGCGCATTGCCCAACAGCTGTACCAGAAAAATAACATTGCGGTACAGGGCTTTGAGAAAACAGACCTGCCGGACAGCTTCTTTGATGTGGCCATTGGCAATGTGCCCTTTGGGACGTTCAAGGTTTTGGACAAGAGATACGACAAGTACAATTTTCTTATCCACGACTATTTCTTTGCCCGCGCCTTGGATAAGGTGCGTCCCGGTGGCGTGGTAGCATTCATCACCAGCAAGGGCACCATGGACAAGGAGAATCCTTCCGTCCGAAAGTATATCGCCCAACGAGCGGATTTGCTTGGAGCTATCCGTCTGCCAAATGATACCTTCAAGGCCGCTGCCGGTACGGAGGTCACTTCCGACATTCTGTTCCTGCAAAAGCGAAGCGGCATGACCGACCTGGAACCGGATTGGGTACATCTGGATACCGACAAGAACGGGCTGAAAATGAACGCCTACTTTGTTTCCCACCCGGACATGATCCTGGGCGAAATGCGGGAGGTATCTGGCCCCTACGGCATGGACACCGCTTGTATTCCCCACGAGGGACAGAGCTTGGAAGCCCTGCTTACTGCCGCCATTGGTCAAATTCAGGGTGAGATGCAGAATGTGGACCTGGATGATTTACAGGAGGAAGAAACGGGCTCTCTGCCCGCTGACCCCGATGTGCGGAATTTCAGTTTCGCCGTTGTGGACGGCAAGCTGTACTTCCGGGAAATCAGCCTTATGAATCCGGTCTCCGTATCTGCCACCGCCGAACAGCGCATCCGTGGGCTTATCGGTATCCGGGACTGTGTGCGCAAGCTCATTGAATACCAGACCGAGGACTACCCGGAGGCCACGATTCGGGCGGAACAAGCGAACTTAAATACACTCTACGACAGCTTTGCGAAGAAATATGGCCGGATCAACAGCCGCGCCAACAGTTCCGCTTTTTCTACCGACAACGCCTACTATCTTCTGTCCTCCCTGGAGGTGCGGGACGGTGATGGGAAATTTTTACGGAAAGCGGATATGTTCTCCAAGCGGACCATTCGTCAAAGAGTGGTCGTCACTTCTGTGGACACCGCATCGGAGGCCCTGGCCCTGTCACTGGCTGAAAAAGCAAAAGTGGATATGCCCTACATGATGGAGCTGACCCATAAGAGCGAGGAAGAAATTCTCTCTGATCTAAAAGGTGTTATCTTCTTAAATCCAGAGCATGACGGAAATGAGGATGTCGCCCACAAGTATCTGCCAGCGGATGAATACCTCTCCGGCAATGTCCGGGAGAAACTGCGGACGGCAAAAGCGCTTGCAGGACAGGACGAACGGTATACCGTCAATGTGCAGTCCCTGGAAGCGGTACAGCCCGTTGACCTTTCGGCCAGTGAGATTTCTGTTCGACTAGGTGCTACCTGGCTGCCTCCTGATGTTGTGCGAGACTTCCTATTCGAGCTTCTGCGAACGCCTTATCGCGAGAAACGGAATATCAAGGTGCATTACAGTACCTATACCGGCGAGTGGAACATTGAGGGAAAAAGTCTGGACAGAGGGAATGTCCGCGCTGAAAACACCTTTGGAACAGAGCGCGTCAACGCCTACAAGATCATTGAGGAAACGCTGAATCTGCGGGATGTGCGTATTTTCGACTATGAATACGACGATACCGGCAACAAAATCGCCGTCCTCAACACCCAGCAGACCGCCATTGCCCAGGGGAAACAGGAGCAGATCAAGCAGGAATTTGCGGACTGGATTTGGGCTGACCCCAAACGCCGGGAGCGGCTGACAACGCTCTACAATGAGAAGCTTAACAGCATCCGCCCCAGAGAGTATGACGGAAGCCATCTGAATTTTGTGGGCATCAACCCGGAAATCACCCTGCGGCCCCACCAGGTAAATGCCATCGCCCACATCCTTTACGGTGGGAATACATTGCTTGCCCATGTCGTTGGTGCGGGCAAAACCTTTGAAATGGTGGCAGCAGCCCAGGAGAGTAAGCGGCTGGGGTTGTGTCAAAAAAGCCTGTTTGTGGTGCCAAATCATCTGACCGAGCAGTGGGCAAGCGAATATTTGCAGCTCTACCCCGCAGCCAATATTCTGGTGGCCACCAAAAAGGATTTTGAAACCAAGAACCGGAAACGGTTTTGCTCCCGAATCGCTACCGGCGACTATGACGCTATCATCATCGGCCACAGTCAGTTTGAGAAGATTCCCATGTCCCAGGAACGGCAGAAATTCATACTGGAACAGCAGAAGCAGGAGATTCTGGACGGTATTCGGGAGCTGAAGCGCAATAACGGCGACAATTTCTCTGTGAAGCAGCTGGAGCGCAGCAAGAAAAGCATTCAGCAGAAGCTGGAAAAGCTCAATGACCAGAGCCGCAAGGATAATGTCATCATCTTTGAGGAGCTGGGCGTTGACCGGATTTTTGTGGACGAGGCCCACATGTTTAAGAACCTTGCCGCATTTACGAAAATGCGCAATGTGGCCGGTATCTCCCAGACGGAAGCGCAGAAGTCCAGTGACCTCTATATGAAATGCCGTTACCTGGACGAGCTGACCGGAGGGCGAGGCGTGGTATTTGCCACCGGAACCCCCATTTCCAACAGTATGGTAGAGCTTTATACCATGCAGAAATATCTGCAATACCGCACATTGAAAGAAAAGGGGCTGCTCCACCTCGATGCCTGGGCATCCACCTTTGGTGAGACTGTTACCGCCATTGAGCTGGCCCCGGAGGGCACCGGCTACCGGGCCAAGACCCGGTTTGCCAAATTCTTTAATTTGCCGGAACTCATGTCCATGTTCAAGGAGATAGCGGATATTCAGACGGCGGATATGCTGAAGCTGCCTGTGCCGGAAGCGGGATACCACAATGTGGTGCTGAAGCCCTCGGAGCAGCAGAAGGAAATCGTCGCCAGTCTTTCCGAGCGAGCGGAAAAGGTACGCAATAAGCAGGTGGATTCTAATGTGGACAATATGCTTGTCATTACCAACGACGGGCGGAAGCTGGCACTGGATCAGCGGCTCATTACCCCTCTGCTGCCGGACAGCGATACCGGCAAGGTTGCCGTCTGCGCCGAAAATGTGTATAACATCTGGGAGCGGACAGCGGAGCAAAAATCCACACAGATGATATTCTGCGACCTGTCCACACCGCACAACGACGGGCAGTTCAATGTATATGATGATCTGAAAAAGAAGCTGCTGGACAGAGGTATCCCGGAAGCCGAGATTGCCTATATCCACAACGCCAAAACGGAAGCCGCCAAAAAGGAGCTGTTCGGAAAGGTGCGCACCGGTGAGGTACGGGTGCTGATTGGCTCCACCCAGAAAATGGGAGCCGGAACCAACGTCCAGCGGAAGCTCATTGCCTTGCACCACCTGGATTGTCCCTGGCGGCCTTCTGACTTGCAGCAGCGAGAAGGGCGCATTATCCGGCAAGGTAATGAGAATCCCAAGGTGGACATCTACACCTACGTGACAGAAAATACCTTTGACAGCTACCTATATCAGCTGGTGGAAAGCAAGCAGAAGTTCATCGGCCAGATTATGACCTCCAAATCCCCGGTGCGCAGCGCGAAGGATATTGATGAAACCGCTTTGAGCTACGCCGAAATCAAGGCGCTGTGTTCCGGCAATCCCTATATCAAGGAGAAAATGGACCTGGATATTGAGGTACAGAAGCTGAAGCTCCTGCGGGCAAACCATATGAGCCAGCGGTACGCCCTGGAAGATCAGCTTATTCGCAAGTTCCCGGAGGAGATCGCTTCCATGCACCAGTGGATCGATGGCCTGGAATCTGATATGGCCCTGCTGAAAGACAGCACCCAGCCCAATACAGAGGGCTTCAGCCCCATGGTGATAGGCGGTCACACCTTCACGGAAAAGAAAGCTGCCGGCACCGCCCTTCTGGATGCCTGCAACGCTCTGACCGACACCGATCCCGTTCCTCTCGGCTCCTATCGTGGCTTTCAGATGACGCTCTGCTTTGACAGCTTTGAAAAGCTGTTCAAAATTTCCATGCAAGGCAAACTGACTTACAAGGTTGGCCTGGGTACGGATGTGTTTGGTAACATTCAGCGCATGGACAATCTGCTGGAAAGTATGCCGACACGGCAGCTGGACTACAAGGAGAAACTGAAAAATCTGGAAATCCAGGTTGAGAACGCCAAACAGGAAATTGCGAAGCCCTTTCCCAGAGAGGAGGAGCTGAAAGAAAAAGCCGCTCGTCTGGATCAGCTGAATATTCTGCTGAACATGGACAAACGGGAAAATGAGATTGTGGACGGCGTGCAGGATGCAGGCGAAATCCAGCCCCAGCGAGAATCCCGTGATTTGGAACGGTAAGCATTTCACACATTTGCCCGCTTCCCGGAAATGCGATATAATGGAAGAAAAAGCAAAGGAGCCGTCCATTATGTTGTTTGCCAAGAAGAATGTGCGTTATGTAACCTTGAGTGATTCCGAGCTTCGTCTTGCCAAATACGCGCTTCTCCAATTCCGCAATGCCCTCATTGCCAAGGGACTGCCCACCGAGGATGTGAACACCCTCTTATTGAAGCTCTACAAGTAACTAATCCACACGGAAAGCACCTGCTACTCACAGCGGGTGCTTTTTCTATACCTAAACTGAAAGGAGGCTGATTCTTATAACGAATCAGGAATTAAACACACTTCTCTACCAGAAGATGTTTGCCGAACAGGCACGCTACCGGCAGCACCTTCTGACGCTGCCCCCGGAGGAAATTCTGGACAGCGCCTACGAGTACACCATCCGGGAGGACATTCTGTTATCCCTGGAATACAATGACCTGACAAACAAGCAGTGTCAGGCACTTTTGAAGTCCCCCTGTCCGCTAAGTGACATTTTCCGAGCATGGGAGAAATATGAAAGTTCACACATGGAGGAACTCTGGTCTGTTGTCGAAGATCGTGCGGATACGGTCATCCAGGCCGTAAAAGCCAAAGCCCACCGGGAGGAACGCTAGCCCATGGCATACTTCACCCCGGAGGATATTCAACAGGCCAAGCAGCTGGATTTGCTGACATACCTCCAAATCTACGAGCCGGACCAGCTGGTAAAGGTGTCCGGCGATACCTACTGTACCAAGGAACATGATTCTCTCAAAATCAGCAATGGGAAATGGCACTGGTTTTCCCGGAAAATAGGCGGAAAGACGGCCCTTGACTATCTCGTGAAAGTCAAGGGTCTTTCCTTTATGGAGGCCATGGGAACCATTCATGGCGCGCCCCTGCCCAGGACAATTCCCGCACCGACTCCCAAGGTGGAATCTAAGAGGCTGCTACTCCCCGAACGGAACGGCAACGCCGATACCGTGATCCGCTATCTGAAAGGCCGCGGCATCCATGACGTTATTATTCGCTACTGCCTGGAAAACAATCTGCTCTTTGAATCCCGGAAATACCACAGTGCTGTGTTTCTGGGCTATGACAAGGATGGTGTTCCTCGGTACGGCAATGTTCGGGGAACTGTTGGAGATTACAAAGGCGAACTGTCCGGCAGCGACAAGCACTACTCTTTCTCCATTCCCGGAAAAAGCCAGACCGTCCACGCCTTTGAGTCTGCCATCGACGCTTTGAGCTACGCCACCCTGGAACTGTTCGAGGGCCGGCATTGGCACGAAGACCATTTGCTGTCTCTTGCCGGTGTGTTTGTCACCAAGCGGGAGGATGTGGTGCCGGTGGCCCTGTCCCGGTATCTGACAGACCACCCGGAGATTCAGACGCTGCGGCTCCATCTGGATAATGATGCCATTGGCCGGGGCGCAGTAGCCGGAATTGTCGGCGGTCTGCGGGACCGGTACGAAATTTGGGACGAGCCACCCAGGTGCGGCAAGGATGTCAACGACCAGCTCAAAATCAGGATTGGATTGAAGCGGAAGGAGGATTATTGTCGTTGAAAATTAATATCTATCAGATCAACAGTGACCGGGACCCCCAGCGGCTTAAATTTCTGGGGCTGGACGCAGCCCGACAGACCTTGCGTTCCGCGGAACTGGACTGTGCCGCCTACGATAAGGTCTATTCCGGGGATGTGAAATGCCGGAATTTGGAGGATGTGTTCGTCCTCTTTAATTCCGGCAGACCGGAGGGCTTCCGGGGGCATAGCCTCTCCGTATCGGATGTGGTAGAAGTGGAGGATGCCGCCAGCATCACACCCGGCTTCTACTTCTGTGACAGCATCGGCTTCAAGGAAATCCCTTTTCAGCCGGAAGCGACCACCAATATCGTTGTCCAAAAGCCAAGCATACAGGTAGTCCTGGTGGAACCTGGGAAGCTGGCCCGGATTGCGGAAGTCGGCACCACCTTAGAGGCCATGCAGCGGACCGTGGGAGGCAGCATTGAAGCCTACTACCCCTTCGAGGAGCAGGTCTGCATCGTCTGCAACGACGAGGGAAGGATCAACGGTCTGCCCCTGAACCGGGCCATCCGAGACGAGGAAACCCATGAAATTGTGGATGCCATTGCCGGTACTTTCTTTATCTGCGATTGCAGCGGGAAATCCCTTGGCAGCCTTTCCAAAGAGCAGCAGAAGCGGTATCTGGAAAAATACCGCTTCCCGGAACGGTTTTTCCGTGCAAGAGA
>CAVLCF010000078.1:0-29193 GCA_963661735.1 bacterium
CATGATAAGAAACTAATTATTCAATGACTGTGTCCAGAAAACTGGGTACACATCACACGCCCCGACAGAAAATGATTCAATTTTATTTGCCGACATCCGTCGGCAAACTCTGCGAGGCTTTTTGACACGCAGCCCGCCCGGGTTTCCCCCGGGCGGGATTTGCGTTGCCATAACAGCGAAATCCCCGGCACCCGGAACGATAACGCTCCGGATGCCGGGGGTTTGTCTGTGATATACGAAAATTTATCTCCGAGATTTCAGATACCGGTCCATCTCCCGGAGGAAGGTCTGGCCGATCTCGTCCAACTCCGTGTTCTTTGGCTGGATGTAGCCGATCTCCATTCTGGCGTTTTGATTATCCTTGTCCTCCCGGTAGGGGACGGCTAGATAGTCCGTGCCGTTCAGCTCCTCGCAGATAATGCCGGAGCAGAGGGTAAAACCGTTGAGCCCGATCATCAGATTCAGCATGGTGGCCCGGTCCGTGGCCCGGATCATCTGGGGATATTCCCGCTCGGAGAGGATCTCCTCGGCAAAATAAGAGGAACTCTGGTCCCCCTGCTCGAAACACAGGCAGGGGTAAGCGCACAGCTCCTCCATGGAGATGGATTCGTTCTTCGCCAGGGGATGACCCTTCCACAGGTAGACATAGGCGCTGCACTCCACCAGCGGATGAAATTCCAGCCGGTTTTCGGCGAAAAGCTTGTTGAGCACCGTCCGGTTGTGTTTGGAGCGGAAGAGGATGCCGATGTCGCTGCGGCGCTGGGCCACGTCATGGATCACGTCAATGGTCCGGGTCTCCCGGATGGCGTACTCAAACCGGCTGGCGTCAAACTGCCGCACGGTATCCACAAAGGCCTTGGTCACGAAGGAATAGTGCTGGGTGGACACGCCGAAGATCCGCTTCTTGGGCTTCAGGTACTCCTGCTCCATAAGCTCGTATTGTTGATAGATCTGCCGGGCGTAGTGCAGGAACCGGCGTCCATCGTTGGTCAGGGTCACGCCCCGGTTGGTCCGATTGAAGATGGTGACGCCTACCTCCTGCTCCAGCTCCTGGATGGCCCCGGTCAGCGCCGGCTGGGTCACATAAAGCTGCTCCGCCGCCCGGTTCATAGACCCGGTCTGGGCGATGGTGAGGCAGTAGCGGATCTGTTGTAAGGTCATAGGGCCTCCTTTTACGCAAATTGGTATTTGCGCAATTGACAATGGACAATTGACAGTTGACAATTAAGGAATTTCCTTCGGAAATAAATTGAAATATACTTCAAATTCGTCCCGTAGGGACACCCTAATTGTCAATTGTTCATTGTCAATTGTCAATTTTTATTACTTTACCGCGTTCAGCGCCTGGTCCAGGTCGGCCAAAATGTCGTCGATGTGCTCGGTGCCGATGGAGAGGCGGATGGTGTTTTGGTAGATGCCTACGCTGGCCAGCTCCTCGTCGGTCAGCTGAGCGTGGGTGGTGGAGGCAGGGTGGATGACCAGGCTCTTTACGTCGGCCACGTTGGCCAGCAGCGAGAAGATCTTCAGGCTGTCAATGAACCTGAAAGCCTCTTCCCGGCCGCCCTTGATGCGGAAGGTGAAGATGGAAGCGCCGCCGTTGGGGAAATACTTCTCGTACAGGGCGTGGTCCGGATGGTCCGGCAGACTGGGATGGCTGACGGATTCCACCATGGGGTGGTTCACCAGGAACTCCACAACCTTCTTGGTGTTCTCCGCGTGGCGCTCCAGGCGCAGGCTCAGGGTCTCGGTGCCCTGGAGCAGCAGGAAAGCGGCGAAGGGGCTGATGCAGGCGCCCTCGTCCCGCAGCAGAATGGCCCGGACATAGGTGACGAAGGGAGCGGCGGGGGCGGCTTTGGTGAACTGCACGCCGTGGTAGCTGGGGTTCGGCTCGGAGATCCAGGGATAGGCCCCGTTCTTTGCCCAGTCAAAGCTGCCGGCATCCACAATGACGCCGCCCAGGGTGGTGCCGTGGCCGCCGATGAACTTGGTGGCGGAGTGGACCACAATGTCCGCGCCGTGCTCAATGGGCCGAATCAGGTAGGGGGTGCCGAAGGTGTTGTCAATGACCAGGGGCAGGCCGTGACGGTGGGCAATGTCCGCGATGGCATCGATATCGGGGATATCGGAATTGGGGTTGCCCAGGGTTTCGATGTAGACGGCCTTGGTATTGGGCTGAATAGCGGCCTCTACCTCTTCCAGATTGTGGGCATCCACAAAGGTGGTGGTGATGCCGTACTGGGGCAGGGTATGGGCCAGCAGGTTGCTGGTTCCGCCATAGATGGTCTTCTGGGCCACGATGTGCTCCCCCTGGCGGGCCAGAGCCTGGATGGAATAGACGATTGCAGCCGCGCCGGAGGCCACGGCCAGACCGGCTGTGCCGCCCTCCAGGGCCGCGATCCGCTTCTCGAACACATCCTGGGTGGAGTTGGTCAGGCGGCCGTAGATGTTGCCGGAATCCGCCAGACTGAACCGGTCGGCGGCGTGCTGGCTGTTGTGAAATACGTAAGAGGTGGTGGCGTAAATGGGCACGGCCCGGGCGTCGCTGGCGGGGTCCGCCTGCTCCTGGCCCACGTGCAGCTGCAGCGTCTCAAAATGGTACTTGCTCATAATATTTTCCTCATTTCCGTCTATATTGAAGTTGAAATTTTCGTTTTTTAGCTGCCCGGTAAGGGCTGCCGACGGGGTTATTATAGCGAAGATCCGTTATAAGTCAATACAAGGAAACAGATAGCTGGCTATCAGAAAAACTTTTAGCGTTCAATGGTTCTCACAAAGGCGGCCTTGTCCGCCGCCTTGAAAAACGCGGAGCCTGCCACCAGCACCTGCGCGCCGTTTTGCTTGCACAGCGCGCCGGTTTCGGCGTTGACGCCGCCGTCTACCTCCAGCAGGCACCCGGGATTCCGGGCGGCGCAGAGCTCCCGCAGGGCGGCCAGCTTCGGCATCTGATTCTCCATGAAGCTCTGGCCTCCAAAGCCCGGCTCCACAGTCATGACAAGGATCATGTCCACCTTGTCCAGGTAGGGCAGCACCGCCTGGGCGGGGGTATTGGGCTTTACGGACACGGCGGCCTTTTTCCCCAGGGCGTGAATTTTGTCCAGGGCCAAAAGGGTATTTTCCTCCGTGTCCGCCTCCACATGGATGGTCACATAGTCCGCCCCTGCCTTGCAGAAGGCCTCTACGTAGCGCACCGGCCGGTCGATCATCAGGTGCACGTCCAGAACCAGGTCCGTGTATTTCCGCAGGGCGGCCACGGTAGGAATGCCGATGGTGATATTGGGCACAAAATTGCCGTCCATGACATCCACATGGACCCATTTGCACCCGGCGTTCTTGATGGTTTTCAGGTCCTCGCCCAGATAGGCGAAGTCCCCGGAGAGAATGGAAGGCGCGAGAATAGACATGGGAACACCTCCGTAATGTTGTAAAGATTGGGGTTTGTCAGAATGCCCCCCTTGGCTCCCCCTCTGGGGGAGCTGGCGTGCGCAGCACGACTGAGAGGGTACCAGTGTCGGAATCTGCATGAAAGCCTCAGCATCGCAACCCTCTCAGTCACGGCGTTTCCGCCGTGCCAGCTCTCCCATAGGGAGAGCCAAGGGGTACGACAAACCCCGATTTGCCATTTTCATTTCCAGAAAAAGTATAACACACCCGTTTCTCTTGCGCAACCGGAATTCTCGTAGGTTAGGCAACGCTAACGTCTTGCGAAGCGCATAGCGGGATGGTATAATGTCAAAAAACAGAGCTTATGAGGTGATTTTACAATGACGATGGACGAGTTGAAACCCGGCCAATCCGCGTTTATTACCGCGGTGGGCGGCGACGGGGCCCTGCGGCATCATCTGCTGGATATGGGCCTGACGCCCCGGACGGAGGTCATGCTGCAAAAGGCGGCCCCTATGGGGGACCCGGTGCAGATCGCCCTGCGGGGGTATGAACTGACGCTGCGGCTGGAAGAGGCAAAATGGATCGAAATTGAGAACGTCCACCGGGACCCCATTCCCGTCCACGGCAAGGAACCCCGGATCCAGCCTATCCCCCATCCCGGCGTAGGCGAAAAGCAGGGCCGGGAGGTGCCCCTGAAGGACGGCCCGCTGACCTTCGCCCTGGCGGGCAACCAGAACTGCGGCAAGACCACCCTCTTCAACCAGCTCACCGGAGCCAACCAGCATGTGGGCAACTTTCCCGGCGTCACCGTAGACCGGAAGGACGGCACCATTCGCAATCATCCCGAGGCCACAGTAACGGACCTGCCGGGCATTTACTCCCTGTCCCCCTACTCCAATGAAGAGATCGTCACCCGGGATTTCCTGATGAACGACCACCCCAGCGGCATTATCAATATCGTGGACGCCACCAACATTGAGCGGAATCTGTACCTGACCATGCAGCTTATGGAGCTGGAAATCCCCATGGTGCTGGCGCTGAACATGATGGACGAGGTCCGGGCCAACGGCGGCTCCGTGCGTATCAACGAGCTGGAGGAAATTCTGGGCATCCCCGTGGTTCCCATCTCCGCCGCCCGGAACGAGGGCATTGACGAGCTCATCGACCACGCCCTGTACGTCGCCCGAGCGGAGCAGAAGCCCCAGCGGGTGGATTTTTGCCTGGAAAGCGACGACCCCAAGGACAGCGTGGGCGCGGTACACCGCTGCATTCACGCCGCGGCCATGCTCCTGGAGGCGGACATCCGCCGGGCGAAGCTTCCCGTGCGGTTCGCCGCCACCAAGCTGGTGGAAAAGGACAGCCTGATGGAGCGGAAGCTGCCCCTGAATCCGGAAAAGCAGCAGGCTTTCCAGCAACTCGTCTCCATTATGGAGCAGGAGACCGGCCTGGACCGGGAAGCGGCCATGGCGAACATGCGCTTTCAGTTTCTGGAGACCCTGTGCAGAAAAACGGTGGTCCGGCCCCATGAGAGCAAAGAGCACAAACGCAGCATGGCCATTGACCGGGTCCTTACGGGGAAATACACCGCCATCCCCTGCTTCCTGGGCATTATGGCCCTGGTGTTCGTCATGACCTTTACCCTGATCGGCGGCACGCTGTCCGATCTGATGGAGCTGGGCGTGGGCTGGGTGACGGAATGGATCGACCGGGGGCTTACCGCCTGGCAGATCAACCCCGTGGTCCATGACCTGGTGGTAAACGGCGTCTGCGCCGGCGTGGGCAGCGTTCTGAGCTTCCTGCCCACGATTGTAACGCTGTTCTTCTTCCTGTCCATTCTGGAGGACACGGGCTATATGGCCCGAGTCGCCTTTGTCATGGACCGGCCCCTGCGAAAGCTTGGCCTTTCGGGCCGAAGCTTTGTGCCCATGCTTATCGGATTTGGCTGCTCTGTGCCCGCGATCATGGCGACCCGGACCCTGTCCAGCGAGCGGGACAGGAAGATGACCATTCTGCTGACGCCCTTTATGAGCTGCTCCGCCAAGCTGCCTATTTATACCATGCTGGTGTCCGCTTTCTTCCCCAGAGGCTGGCAGCCCCTGGCCATGATCGGGCTGTACGTCTTTGGCATTCTCTGCGGCATTGTCTATGCCCTGATCCTGAAGCACACCGCGTTTTCCGGCGAGCCTGTGCCCTTCGTCATGGAGCTGCCCAACTACCGGCTTCCCAGCGCCAGGAGCGTAGGCCAGCTGATCTGGGAAAAGGCCAAGGGCTTTGTGCAGAAGGCCTTTACCATTATCTTTGCCGCCTCTGTAATCATCTGGGTTTTGCAGACCTTCGACATCCGGCTGAATGTGGCCGCCTCCCCGGAGACGAGCCTGCTGGCCCTGCTGGGCAGTCTGATCTCCCCGATCTTCAAGCCCCTGGGCTTCGGCGACTGGCGGGCCTCCACGGCGCTCATCACCGGCTTTACGGCCAAGGAGAGCATGGTATCCACCCTGACGCTGCTCCTGGGCGGCGACGCCAGCCGGATCACCACCATGTTCAGTCCCTTTACGGCGGTGGTATTTCTGGTGTTTACCCTGCTCTATACCCCCTGCGTGGCGGCCATTGCCACAGTCAGGCGGGAAATGGGCAGCGCCCGGGCGGCGGCGACGGTGGTCTCCCAGTGCGCCATTGCCTGGGTTGTCGCGTTCCTGGTCCGCTGCGCGGGCCTGATTTTCGGATGGGTGTGAAACAATGAATCTGCAAAGTATTCTGGTGCTTCTGGCCGTTGCCGTGGGATTCTTCCTTGCGGTGCGGCACGGGAAGAAAAAGTACAAATGCGGCTGCTGCGGGGACTGCAAGACCTGCGCCAACCGTGGAAACTGCAAATAGCAAAAGGGTGCGCCGGCGGCGCACCCTTTTGTTATAAACTTTCAAGTCTTGCGGATGAACTTCTCCTTGCACCTGGGGCAGGTGATGGAGATTTTTCCCTTGCCTCTGGGGACACGGACAGTCTGGCGGCACTTGGGGCAGTCGAAATAACGGTTGTTCCGATCCTTCAGCCTGTCAAAAATCAGCAGAAATTTCCGGTTCTCCTGATACCGTTTGTAGGTGTTCCGGGACAGGGCCCGGAAAATGGCCCAGATCATCAGGGCGTAGCTCAGCGCCCAGAAAATCGTCCGCACCGTCAGATTCCGGAACAGAGAGGAGAGAATGCTCGCTGCCAGTCCGAAACACAGAATGACCATATTCAGCCTGTCGGAGCCGTACCGGCCGGACATAAAGCCGCGAAAACCGGCGGAGAGCCGCGCCCCTGCCTGATGCAGCCAGAGAGAGAATTTGTTCATAAAATCCACCTTTGCCTATGGGAAACTCAAATTGATATTCCTATTATATTGCGGATTTTATGAATTTCAACATTGCGGACCCAGAATTTACGGATTGTTTAAGAATGTCATTCCTTAAGAATTGGAAAATGGTATTGGCGAATTTGGGGAAATATGATAGAATAAACGAAAACTTTGCGGAAGGAGGCAGCCTATGGAGCCGAAGAAGCGGATGCGTATGAAGCCAGAGCTAATTATGGTCCTGATCGCCATGGTAAGTGCTCTGGCGCTGATGGGAATGCTGATCGCCTGTATCCCTTATTACTATCCCCAGGAGGAAGCGGACCCGGAAGCCCTTTTGCAGCACCAGCGGGAGCTGGAACAGGCTATGGAGCAGACGGAAGCCTTGCCGGAGACGGAACCGGAAGAAACGGCAACGCCGACGATCCCGCCGGAACGGAATCCCTATACCAAGCGGGATTTCCAATATAACAGCCACAATTATCTTCTCTGCACCCAGCAGGACAGCTACCCGGGCATTGACGTCTCCTCCTTCCAGGGGGTCATCGACTGGGAGAAGGTCCGGGCCTCCGGCATCCGCTTTGCCATGGTCCGCCTGGGCTTCCGGGGCTACGGTCAGGCGGGCAACATGGTAGAGGATGAATACGCCCGCCGGAATCTGGAGGGCGCGAGAAAGGCGGGTCTGGAGGTAGGCGCTTACTTCTTCTCCCAGGCCACCTCCATTGACGAGGTAGACGACGAGATCTTCTTTTTCATGAAAACCCTGGGGGATTTCGAGCTGACCATGCCCATTGTCCTGGACTGGGAGAACGTAGGCGTGGAGACTGCCCGGACCAACAACGTGGACGCCGAGACCCTGACCGCCATGCAGAAGCATTTCTGCAAGACCATGGTGGACTTCGGCTACGATCCCATGGTGTACTTTAACTGGCACCTGGCGGACAACACGCTGTACCTCTCAGAGCTGGAGGACTATCCCTTCTGGCTGGCGCTGTACCAGAACCGCATGACTTACCCCTTCCGGGTGGAGATGTGGCAGTACACCTGCACCGGCCGGGTCCCCGGCATCCAGGGAGATGTGGACATCAACGTCTATATGCCGGATCCCACAAAGATGCGGTAAAAAAGGGATCACGGCCCCGCCTTTCGACATTTGTCGAATTTTTTGACGAAAACCGGCGCGTTTTCCTCCGTATGGAGTAAAAAATCCACAGCCTGCCCATTCCGGTCGGGCTGTGGATTCCGTTTTTCTCTTTAGTACTGGGCCGCCTCCGCGCTCTTGAGCTGGAGCTGCAAGCGGTCAGCGATCAGGGCTATGAACTCCGAATTCGTGGGCTTCCCCTTGGTATTGCTCACGGTATACCCGAAGAAGCTTTGCAGGGTATCCAGATCGCCCCGGTCCCAGGCCACTTCGATGGCGTGGCGAATGGCCCGCTCCACCCGGCTGGGCGTTGTCTGGAAGGTCTTGGCGACCTGGGGGTAGAGGACCTTGGTGATGGCGTTGATGACGTCCATATCGTCCACGGCGATGATGATGGCCTCCCGCAGATACTGGTAGCCCTTGATATGGGCGGGGACGCCGATCTCGTGGATGATGTTCGTGACCATGGTCTCAATATTGGTCTTGTCCGTGCGGCGGGGCGCCGGATACCGGGGGCTCTCCCCTCCCCGGATCTCCTCCAGGCGCTCCACCAGCACATTCATATCGCAGGGCTTCAGCATCAGGTAACGCACACCCAACCCGGCAGCCGCCGCGGAGACATAGTCTGTTACAAAGGCCGAGGTGGCCAGGGTCACGGGCTTCCGGTCCAGACTGCTGACCGCTTTCAGAACGCTGATGCCGTCCTGCTTGCTGAGCATCAGATCCAGCACCAGTACCTCCGGCTTCCGGTCCTGGATCAGCCGAATGGCCTGTTCCCCGTCGCTCGCCGTTCCCACCACCTGGAAGCCGTCCGCGCGCTGTAACGCCGATGTCAAAGCGCCGCAGAATTCCTCCGAACTATCCGCGATCAACACGGTTGTTTGATGATCCATACTAACCTCTCCTGTCCACTTGAAAATAACCCCATATGCGGCGAATCCCGCCGCGTGCGACATGATTAATTTAGCACAAAGGTTCCCGTTTTGCAAGGCCGTTTTCCAACATTCGCTCGTGCCAAATCGACGTATTCCAAGATATTCAGGCAAAATCCGGAATGTTTTCACTGGTTTTCGACAATTTGTCGCCAAAAATGCGTGGATTGACGGAAAGGGGAATACGATGTAAAATAATTTCGACAATTTCATCTGAAAGGAAGATTTCCCATGCTGGACAAAACCAAGGCCCTTTGTGCCTTTCTGGATGCTTCTCACAGCCAATACCACGCCCGGCGTTACCTGACGGACATTCTGGATGCCCAGGGCTATACCGCCCTGCGGGAGGCCGACGAATGGAAGCTGGTCCCCGGCGGAAAGTATTATGTAACCCGCGGTGGCAGCGCCGTTCTGGCCTTCCGGGTGCCGGAAGGGGAGGCCCTGGGCTTTCTTATCAGCGCCGCCCACACGGACCGCCCCGCCTTCAAGCTGAAGGAGAACGGGGAGATCGAGGGCGTCTGCCCCCGGCTGGCCGTGGAGCGTTACGGCGGGCAGCTGCTGGCCCCCTGGCTGGACCGGTCTCTGAGCGTGGCCGGACGGGTGCTGGTACAGACCGAGAACGGCGCCGAGAGCAGACTTCTGGACATTGACCGGGACCTGCTGCTGATCCCCAACGTGGCGATCCACATGAACCGTCAGGCCAACGACGGCTACAAGTGGAACCCCGTCACCGACGTGCTGCCCTTGCTGGCTTCCCCGGAGAACAAGGGGAAGTTTGCGGAACTGCTGGAAAAGGAGGCGGGCGGCAAAATTCTGAGCCACGATCTGTTCCTGTACATCCGCCAGAAGGCCAGCGTCTGGGGTCTGGACGAAAGCTTCCTGTCCTCCGCCGCGCTGGATGATCTGGAATGCGTCTGGGGCTGCTTCCAGGGCTTCCTGCGCTCCCCCACCGGCCATTCCATTCCTCTGTTCGCCGCCCTGGACAGCGAAGAGGTAGGCTCCTGCTCTCCCCAGGGCGCGGCCTCTACCTTGCTGTACCAGACCGTTTCCCGGATCGCCCAGGCTCTTTCCCTGGACGAGAACCGGCTGCTGGCCCAGTCCTTCCTGGTCAGCGCCGACAATGCCCACGCCCAGCACCCCAACCACCCGGAGCTGGCGGACAGCGGCAACGCCCCCCAAATGGGCGGCGGCATCGTCATCAAGTTCAATGCCAATCTGCGCTACTGCACCGATGGCCTCAGCGCCGCCGTCATGCGCACGGTGTGCCGGAAAGCCGGGGTCGCCAGCCAGAACTATTATAACCGCCCGGATATTCCCGGCGGCAGCACCCTGGGCTGCATTTCCATCGGCCAGGTCAGCGTGCCCACGGTAGACATCGGCCTTGCACAGCTGGCCATGCACAGCTGCTACGAAACCGCCGCCGTCTCCGACGCCATCGCCCTGGAGGACGCCATGACGGTATACTTCGGGTCCACGCTGCGCAGAAGCGAGGACAGCTTTGCGCTGGAATAACCGCAATTGACAACGGACAATTATGGTATCCCTTCGGGACCTTTTTGAATCATTTCCGCAGGAAATACCTTAATTGTCAATTGTACATTGTCAATTGTCAATTCATAAAGGAGGTCATTATGAAGAAAACCCCCATTTACATCACCGGGCATCAGCATCCGGATACGGACTCCGTGGCCTCGGCCATTGCTTACGCGTTCTTCAAGCGCTCTCTGGGTACGCCGGCGGTGCCCTGCTGTCTGGGCAAGCTGAACGTGGAAACCAGATATCTGCTCTCCCGGTTCCACTTCCACGAGCCCCAGCTGCTCACCGACGCCCGGATCACCGTGGGCGAGGTGGCCATGGACCCCCCAACTTCCATCACCCCGGACACCACCATTTTTGAGTGTTTGCAGCAGATGCAGCAGGGGAACCGGACCTACTGCGGCGTGGTGGACGAGAACAACAGGCTCATCGGCATGGTCACAAAATCCGATATCTCCGTTATCGGCCTGTACGATACCGCCCGGTCTATCGCCATCATGGCCCATACCCCTCTGGAAAACATCCGCAAAACCCTGGACGGCAGGGTCGTCTACGACGATGCCGCCATGGAGCTCAACGGCAAGGTCAGCGTCATCGCTATGACCGAGGCCGCCCGGCTGGAAAACTATGAGGTGGAACACCGCATTGTCATCTGCGGCAGCGACCCGGAGGCCCAGAAGCAGGTTATCCGCCAGGGCGCGGGGCTGCTGGTGGTGGTCTGGGCGGACAGCATCCGGGAGGATGTGGTGGAAGAGGCGAAAAAGCGCCACTGCCCCATCGTTATCTCCGGCCACGGGGCCATGAACACCACCCGTTACATCTACTTCGCTCCCTCCGCCAAGGCCATTATGAAGCGGGAGCTGGTGCGCTTTACCAATACCGAGCTTGCCGAGGACGTGAGCCGGAAAATGCTGCAAAGCCGCTACCACGTCTACCCCGTGACGGACGCCGAAGGGCACCTGACGGGCTATGTGTCCCGGTATCACATCATGCAGGCCCCCAGCAAAAAGCTGATCCTGGTGGACCACAACGAATTCTCCCAATCCGTCCGGGCCATTGAAAAGGCCCAGGTGCTGGAGGTCATCGACCACCACCGGATCAACGATTTCTCCTCCCAGTACCCGGTCCAGTTCCGAAACGAGATCGTCGGCTCCACCTGCACCATCGTGGCCACCATCTTCCGGGAAAACCAGATCCCCATCCCCGTAGATCTGGCGGGGCTGATGCTGGGCGCGATCCTCTCGGATACCCTGAATTTCCATTCCCCCACTACAACGGAAAAGGACCGCACCACCGCCAACATTCTGGCGGCGATCGCGGACCTGGACGTGGAGGAATTTGCCTCGGAAATGTTCACCGCCACCGCCTCCAAAGTGGATTCCAGCCCCTCGGAGCTGATCAAGACAGACATGAAGATCTTCGAGGTCTACGGCTGCAAGCTGTCCATTTCCCAGGTGATCCTAGCCTCTCTGGAGGACCTGCACCTGGAGGCCGTGGACATTCAGGCGGCCCTGGACAAATTTGCCGAAAAAAAGGATCTGGACCTGTCCGTTCTGGCCTTTACCAGCATCCAGGACAACGGCTCCGTGCTTTACTTCGGCGGCAACCGCACCGCTTGGGGCAAGGAGGCATTCCCTGAGGGTCCCGAGGGCGAGCACACCTTCCACGAAGGGCTTCTCTCCCGCAAGCAGCAGCTGCTGCCCAGGCTTACGGAGATCATTGAGAAATACGCGTAAGGAGAGCAGCTATGGCCGAATACGAGCTTGTTCACGAAATTCAGAACCTTTGCCGCAACAACCAGATGCGGGATGTGTTCATTGAAGAGGTGGTCTGCGACGATCCGGAGCGCTATGTCCGCAGCCGTCTGAAGGGCAAGGATATTCAGATTTCCCTGGACCCCCATCCTGATGGGACGCTGACCATCCACACGGTTACAGACGGCCTGATGGAAAAATTCCTGTTTACGAAGATCGAATAGAATGTGGGTTTGGACATCCAAGTGTTTATCAACTCTATCCACGCACATGTTTTCGCAAAATATCACTGTAGTTTCCATTTTTTATTGCAATCCGCAAGATCTTGTGCTATGCTATCGCTGGTGCTACCAGTACCACGGTAGGCGGTTCTCCCTCGATTCCTTTCGGGGGTGATGTACTTCTTTGCCCCCAATCGAAAGAAAAGGGGGTGGCAGTTATGGTTACATGGCAGGATATTTTCGCATTCTGCATGGTCATAATCGCAGTTATCTCCTTGGTTCGCCAAGAAAATGACAAATAAAACGAAGTAACCGCCCATCCTAGCCCGATAGCGGTTACTTCGTTGTAAACGATATGGGCGGAACCGTCTACCGGTAGCACCCTCCGTGCCTATACTATACCCCAGATTTTCTTTTTTGTCAACAGCCCCGCCATCCCGGCAGGGCTGTTTATTGTATATTATCCCAGCAGTATCTCGTTCAATGCCTCGATCAGGGCCACGGCCTGGGTTCTGGGGAAGTAACACAGGCTCTGGCCGTCTACCTGGGCCAGGCATTGGGTGCCGTCCAGGCGGTAGAGAGTGATGGTAACGGTGTCGGCGCTCTCCCGGTTCAGGTGGACCGTCAGGGACAGCTCCTGCTTGCCCGTGGGGGCGGCGGAGGTGAATTCGTCGGCGGTCATGCTCTCCAGAGCTACCTGCACCTCGGAGAGATCCACTTCCGTGCCGTTCAGCATCCAGACGGCATCCTGATCCTCGCTGTCCTCCGGTACGCCATAGGTGAATTCCGTGGTAACGCCGTCCAGGGTAACGGTCAGGCTGTCCGCCTGGGCAAAGTCGGCGTAGAACACTCGCTGATGCCGCAGGTCGTTATAGTCGCAGGCCATGAGCTTATCATAGGTGTCGCTGTCTATGCGGTAGAGAATGGGGCTGTCTCCCACCCGGGCGTAGGCCTGGCCCGGCTCGTCCTCGCTCTTGTCCGGTTCTTTACCCAGATGCAGGGTGAAGGTCTGCGCCTGGGCGTCCTCCTCGTCCGGGGTATAGGTCACGGTGATCGTCTTTGCGGGCGTATCCAGGTAACAATCCTTCAGTTCCTGCTCCGAGGCGTTGTAGGTAACATAATCCGTAAGCTCCAGGATTTGCAGCTTCCGGACATAGGCATCCACCCGGTCCGTATCCAAAGCCGCCCCGTCGGAATCCCGGAAGTAGACATCGTCATCATCCAGACTGACGCCGTTCTCGTCTCTCGAATAACTGTCCCCGCCGGAGACTGCGATGTTCTCCACGGTGACGGAATCCGGAATGGCCTTATCCTGCCGGATCAGGCCGGACAGGTCCGTGTCAAATTCCTCCAGAGGGTCATGGCTCAGCAGGTACACGTTCCCGTCTCCCAGAGAGGCGTAGCGCTGGGAATCCATCTGGCTGTAGTCCCCCAGCCGGATTTCCGCGGTCCGGTCCCCCTGAGTCAGGGTAATGGTGCAGACAGGATTCGTCAGACCGTACTGGCCGTAGTCCTCCACCTCTTCAATGGTGAAGGCCGCGCCCATGGAGGCAAATTGCGCCAGCAGATCCGCCATTTTTTCCTCATCCACAGGGAAAGCCTCGTCCGCCTCATAGACCCAGCCGCTGTTCTCCTTCCGGAAAGCGTAGCCGCTGCCGTCATAATCCCAGCTGACGGAATCGATGTCCTTCATTTCCAGCACCGTGGCCGGGGTATTCTTGATGATCTCCTTGTGCTCCTCCCGCTTCATTACGGCAAAGGTCAGGGTGCTGACCGCGATCAGCACCCCCAGCAGGAGCGCAAGCCGCTGCTGCTTTTTCATCGCTGCATCCTCCTCTTTTCCAGAACCGTAACCACGCCCATGGCCAGGTAACACAGGGGCACCAGGCCGATCATGACCAGCTTGATGGTGGACGCGGCGGATTCGCTGATGGTCAGATAGTTATAGTTCAGGGACTTGCTGCGGATGGACATGGCCTGCCGGTCCCCCATGAGGGCGGACAGGGCGTTCATGACCATATCGTTGTTGGCCCCGGAGGAATAGGCGTTGTACATATCGTCCAGCAGGTAGGACGAGGTGAAGAAAATAATCCGGCCGCTGCTGTGGTCCTGAATGTCCACACCCAGGGAGAAGGGACCGTCAATGTCGCCGTCCTCCTTCTCATAAGTGGTCTGCTGATAGCCGGCAAGCTTGCTGTAGGCGCTGTCCGTGGTGTCCAGCAGGGATACGGCGCTGTCGCCGGTGATTTGCAGACCTGCGGCAATGGGCACGATGGCCATGTAGTTCTTCTCCGCCAGGGGGGCGGTGATGTCGCTGTCCCCCAGGTCGGGCAGCAGGACATAGGGTGCCTGGAACGCGTAATGGCTCCGGTCTCCCTCGCTGACGATGCCCTGGACGGCGGTAACGCCGTAGTCAGACAGGATGCCGTACAGGTTTGTCAGCTCTCCGTCCGCCACGGGACCTGCCAGAATGAGCAGCTTGCCGCCGGACTTCACATACTCGGAAAGCATTTTCGCCTCTTCTTCGGAGATATCCGAGGCCGGGGCGTGGATCATCAGCGCCGCGGCGTCCTCGGGGATCTCGTCCACGTTCAACAGGGACAGGGATTTGGTTTCCACGTTTTCCTTTTCCAGCTGGCCGGCAAAGGTGTCCGGCAGAGCCGTCTCGCCGTGGCCCTCCAGAGTGTAGAGGATGGGCAGCTCGGTGCTGACCACATAGTCGATGGCGGAGGTAATGGCGCCCTCGCCGTCGAAGGAGGTAGTATAGGAATAGGAGTAAGCGCTGCCCTGGGACACATAGATGTCGGAATAGGGCACATAGCGGTACTTCTCCCCGGAGACCACCACCAGGGAGTTGTTGCTGACGGTCTCGTCGGTGTACTGCTTGGCAAAGGCGGGGTACACATCCGGGTTCCGCTTTACCACCTGAATATGGTCCGACAGGCTTTCATATTTGGCAAGCAGATTGTCGATCACGTCGTCCTCCTTGCCGGACTGGACGATCCAGTAAACGGTCACATCCTGTTCCAGAGCGTTGACCACGGCCTTTGTATTGCTGGTAACGGAATAGAGCTTGGAGGAACTGATATCCAGCTTGGTCAGATTTGCGGGCAGAGCCCCGGCCAGCAGGTTCACCACCACCAGCAAAGCCAGCACGATACAGGTTAAAACAATGGCATAGCTGCCGCCCTTGAACGCGATATTCTTTTTCATCAGTTATACCTCCGTTTCTCCATGGACTGCACAGCCAGAAACAGGAAGAAAGCTGCCACCGACAGGAAATACACAACGCCCGTCAGGTCGAACACACCGTTGACGAACACGGAGAACCGGGAAAACAGGGACAGTGTCTTCATGATCTTCGGAAGCAGCCCTTCCAGGGCGGTCCCGTCCAGGGCGTAGACTCCGATCAGCCCCGCCAGCAGCACCAGGCCCACGGCGATGGACAGCATATCGTTCCGGGTCATGGCCCGGACGATCAGCCCCAGGCAGACGATCAGCACGGCGAAAGCGGCAAGAGAGCCAATAGCCGTGGAGGACACATACTCCGACAGGCTGACGGAATAGTAGTTCAGTAGGATCGCCCCGATGCCCAGCCCCGCCGCCAGGCCCTGGTTGTCCGTCAGGGAGCTGAGGAACACGCCCACGGCAATCAGCGCCGCGCCCAGCAGAAAGAACGCGAACAGAGAGCCGTAAGCCGTGGGCAGGTACACCTCGCCGAACTGAGAGAACAGCAGGGGGTACAGCGCCACGAAGCACAGCGGGATCAAAAATACCAGCAGCAGCGCCGCGTACTTGCCCAGGATCACCTGGGTGGTGGAAATGGGCAGGGCATAGAGCAGCTGGTCCGTTTTCTGCTTCCGCTCCTCGGAAAGGGTCCGCATGGTCAGCACGGGGACGATGACCACAAAGACAATGGCGGCAAAGCTCAGGACAAACTCAAAATTGCTCACCGCGGATTGCAGATTATACAGCATGGAGCCGATGCCGATAAACAGCAGCAGAAAGGCCCCGAATACATAGGCAGTCATGGAATCGAAATACTGCCGCAGCTCGTGTTTGAATACCGCTTTCATGGCTTTTCCTCCCCTTCCGCCGTCTCTTCCGGCCCATCGTCAGGCGTCTCCGCCAGCTCCAGGAACACGTCCTCCAGGTCCGCCCTGGTGATCCGCAGCTCTGCCAGGGGAACGCCCGCCTGGGCAAAAGCCGCGAACAGCTTCTCCGTCAGGCCGTAGCCGCCGGAGCCGGAGAGCGTCAGACTGGTATAGCCCTCAGAATCGGCAGCGGCGGACAGGACGCTGCCGCCCGCCACAGTCCCCGCGATCTCCCGGAGTTTTTCCTCCCCGGCCCTGGCCGTCAGCCGGATCTGCTGGGCGGAGCGCAGCTGCTTTTCCAGATTTTCCGGGGTATCAAAGGCCACAAGCCGGCCCTTGGCGATCATCAGCACGCTGTCGCAGACGGTCTGGACCTCCGAAAGAATATGGGAGCTGAAAATCACGCATCTGTCCTTGCCCAGCTCCCGGATAAGATTCCGGATATCCAGGATCTGGATGGGGTCCAGGCCCACGGTAGGCTCGTCCAGAATGACCACCTTGGGGTCTCCCAGCAGGGCCTGGGCAATACCTACCCGCTGCCGGTAGCCCTTGGACAGCGCGCCGATGCGCTTATGCTTCACGTCCTCGGTGCCGGTTTTTGCCAGAGCGTCCGAAACCTGTGCCTCCAGCGCTTTCCCCTTCAGGCCCTTGGCCTCGCCCACGAAATGCAGGTACTCCCAGGGACTCTCCTGCATATACACCGGGGGCTGCTCGGGCAGATACCCGATACGTTTCTTCGCCTGCTTCGGTTCCTCCAGAATGTCGAAGCCGTCCACGGTGATCTTCCCCTCCGTGGGAGACAGGCATCCGGTGAGCATATTCAGCGTTGTGGATTTGCCCGCGCCGTTGGGACCCAGAAAGCCATAGACGCCCCTGTCCCCGATCTCAAAGGACAGATCCTTCACCGCCTGGTTGCTTCCGTACCATTTGGTCAGGTGTTCCACTTGAATCATACGTTTCCTCCTCGCCTGGGCGGCGAAAATCACTGCCCATAATTTGGAAACAATAATAGCGCCCCAAACTGAAAGGACACTGAAAGTTTGGGGCGCTGAATTATGAACTTTTCGTAAAAAGGCTCCCCCTCAGGGGAGCCTTGGGCACTCTTTATCTCTGGAACCGGGTCCGCAGGGTGGTGGACCAGCTTTCGCCGGGGGCCAGAATGGCGGCGGCGGGCTTATCCATCCATTCCGTGGAGCCCCGCTCGGGGCTGGGCAGGCTGTGCCATGGCTCGATGCAGACGAACTTCGGGTCCCCGCCGGGCATGCTCCACAGCAGGGTATAGGGGAAGTCGCCGATATCGCAGACCACGGCCCGGCCGGTATCCTTTTCGTACAGGCCCAGGGTTCTGGAGGTCAGGTTCGTCATGCAGTGGCTGTCGTTGGCGAAGAGGGCTTCGCACACGGGCAGGGCGATGATGTTGGAGCCAAGGAAATAGAAGTTGCCGTGCATCAGGCCGTGGGGCAGGTTGTTGATACACAGGGGAGACTCCATTTTCTCAAACCGCAGCTCGTAGTCGTCCAATGTGTGTTTGTCGTCAAAGGGCACAGTGAAGCCGGGGTGGAAGCCGATGCCGAAGGGCATATCCTCCTGGTCGTTGTTTTCCACGGTCAGGGTGTGGCACAGGGTATCCCCCTCCAGCGTGAAGGTGGAAACCAGCCGGAACGCATAGGGGAAGCGCTCCATGGTCTCAGGATTGCTTTCCAGGGCCAGCACAAGCTTTTCAGGGGTCTGACTGACCAGAATGTTCTCCATTTCCCGGGCGAAGCCGTGCTGTCTGGCTTCAAAGTCCCGGCCCTTGGCGTGGATCACGCCTCCCGTGACCTTGCCTCAGTGGGGGAACAGCACCGGGGCATGATAGCCCCAGACAGAAGGGTCCGCCTGCCAGATGTGCTCCACGCCGTCGCACTTGCGCACCAGGCTCACCACCTCCGCGCCCCGGCCGGACACTGTCAGCTTCAGATATTCGTTTTCAAGAATGTACTCCATGATCTTTCCTCCCTGATTTTCATTACAGCGGGCTTTGCTTGATTTTCGCGTAGCGCCGGGGGTAGCGGGCGGGGGTGGAGGCGACTTTTTTCAGCAGGACAATTGCGTGGTCCGCGCCGTCCACATCGAAATGGGTAACGCTTTCCAGCTTCAGGCCCAGCATTTTCATGGCGTTTCCGCACTGGTCCAGTTCCTCCCGGGCGGCGGCGCCCTTCAGGGCGGCCACGTATCCGCCCACCTTCACATAGGGGGCCAGCAGCTCCAGCAGGATATTCAGCCTTGCCACCGCCCGGCTGGAGGCCACGTCGTAAATTTCTCTTCTGTCCGCCACGGCCTCTTCCGCCCGGGCGGTAACGCAGTGGGCGGAAATGCCCAATTGGGGCAGGATCTCTTCCAGCCAGGCCACCCGCTTGCCCAGGCTGTCCAGCAGAGTCACATCCGTCCCGGGGCTGGCAATGGCAATGGGCACCCCGGGGAAGCCTGCGCCGCAGCCCACATCGATGAGCCGCTTGCCTTTCAGGTCCAGGCAGGCGGTAAGGGTCAGGCTGTCCAGCAGATGGAGCTTTGCCACCTGGGCAGGCTCCGTAATGGCCGTTAAGTTCATGACCTTATTCTGCTCGATCACCGCCTGACCGAAGGCGCAGAGGGTGTTTACGGTCTCCTCCGGCAGCTCCGGCCGAAACCCCGGCAGCCCGGCAAGCAGGGCCGCTTTCATTTCCTGATCGATTTGCACGTTCGTTGTATCTCCTCAACTTTACTTTTGGCTTTGTGACAGTAGCCCTGTCCGCTCATTACCTGGGTGCCTCCGGCGGGGAACTTCTTGTCCCGCCAAGAAGCTCCGCAAGAATGCGGCTTAAGGAGGCGCTGACCGCTGCTTGCTCCCGCCGCAGAGCCGCCCTCCTTAAGGATCCTCCCGGCGCGCTTTTACGTCAGAATAGCAATGTTTCGGCAACTTTCTATTAAAGCACTCAATAGCCGAAAATTAATCATAAACCTCGCTCTGTTGCTGTTTTCACATAGCGAAAACAGTCTGCAAAAGCAAAAATTTTACGCTATTCCATGCCCCGTACTCGCCGGAAGGCGGCGCAGAAAGCTACATTGGTTCTGAGGCCGGAAAGGATTCCTAAGGGAGGGCGGCTTTGCCGACAGCGCCTCCCTTAGGCCGCATTCTTTCCTACTTTCTTGGCGGGACAAGAAAGTAGCCCCCGGAGGGACCCAGCCCATGGGCGGACAGGGCTGCATCCAATGCCCAAAAAGGCGAAGGTTTCGTGTTAACGGGCTTGCAGCCCGATCACTCCTGGGTCGTCCACTGGGCGTTGACGATGCCGGTCAGGTCTACCTGGGTTTTGTCCAGGGGATCGAAGGGATCCTCTTCCACCGCCAGGCTGGGCAGCAGGACCTGCTGGATGTGCCAGCTGACCAGAAGATCGCACACTTCGCCGTAGGAGGCCAGACCGGAGCTGTCGCCGCTGGTCTGCAAATAGGTGTTGTTCACCGTGTCGCCCACCTTGGTGGCCGTCTCATTCTTATGGGTCTGATAGAACGCGTCATACTGGGCCATATCATAGCGCAGATAGTCGTTCACCCCGGATGTTACCCGGTTCCGGGCCTCCACGGCGGCCTGGCTGGAAACCGTGGCCATGGCGGCGACGCAGTAGCGGTAGGCCATGAAATAGGCGGAATACTGGAACTGGATATCGGAATTGGCGGAAGCCGCCAGAAAAGCCGCGAAGTTGGCGTCCCGCTCGTAGGCGATGCACATCCGGTGGGCCATCTCATGGCACATGGTAAAGGGCAGGCTCACATCCGGGGCGTTGGGATTTACGCCCGCCTCGCCGGTCAGGGCGAAGGTAAAGCCTGTAATGCCCATGGAGGTATACATATCGGACCAGCCCAGCTTCTTCACCGGCAGAGTGGACCCGGCGAATACGGGATAGTGCTTTTCATAGGTCAGGGTATGGAAGCCGTCTCCCGCCATTTTGGCAAGCTCCTCAAAGGTGCGGAAGCTCACCGCGCCGGTGGAATCCCGGGGCACCTGGGTGGCCAGGGCGTTGGCCTGGTTCCGGTAGTACTCCGTGGCCTCCGTCAGCTCCTCCAGGGTGTAGGGGGAGGTATCCAGCCGCAGGTCCTCGGAAATGGGGCCAGCGTAGTAGTTCAGGCCATAGACAGCGGTATGCAGGCAGTAAATGCCACTGAACACCGCCAGCACCCAGCCCAGCCAACGGATGGGGTTCCATTTCAGAACGATCATCAGCACGATGCTGGTCAGCACCAGCACCCCCAGCACCACCGCCAGCAGCTGCCACAGGCAGAAATTCACCTGCCCGCTCCACTGGGCCAGCATGGTCTGTAAGGTTCTCGTCACGTAGGGGTAGATCATATCCACCAATGTGGCAAACCGCTGTCCATAGGCCATGAGTACAGCGGTAATGGCGGCAAAAATAGCGGCCGCCAGATATCCGCGCAAATATTTCAAAGGGAAATCCTCCTTAAAAGGGGTCGTAAGCATAGTTTTCTGCTTGATATCATAGTATATCACATTTGCGGCCCCTTGTCTGCCCTTTATTTTTTAATTTTTTTGGAAATTGCGGTCAGGGGCAGCGAGCGCTTTTTTCAGTGGGCTTCCCGGATATATCTGGTATTTTTGGAGGAACCGACCTTCCGAACAGCGCCGCTTTTTACCATAGCCCCCAGAACAGCCTCCACCGTTGTGGGACTGACATCCGGGAGTATCTGGCAGATATCCGCCTTGGACAGAGGTGTCAGGCTGTTCAGTACCGTGGCTTCCACCCGGGCCTTTTTCGTGATCCGCTTTCCCCGGACCACAGCAAACCGCTTGTCCAGCTCCTTGTAACACATATAGAGCATGGACAGGAAGTTTTCCATAAAGGGGAAATAGCTGTTTTCGTTGGTTTCCCAACCGGTGGAGGACTGGGCCAGAGCGTCATAATAATATGCCTTGTAGCGGTTGATCTGCTCCTCGAAGGAAACATACTTTCCGGCATCATAGCCGTTTTTGTACAGCAGTAGCAGAGAAAGCAGCCTGGAAAGCCTGCCATTGCCGTCCCGGAAGGGGTGGATGCAGAGAAAATCCAGGATGACGCATGGAATCAGCAGCAGCTGATTGATATTCGCGTCGTTCCGGGCCGCCAGGTAGGCCAGCTCCAACTGCTCCATGGCGGCAGGCGTTTCCGCGGCGGGAGTGGGCCGGAACCGGATCCGGCGGTTGCCCTGAACGTCCTCTTCCAGAATATAGTTATCCGAGGTTTTGTAACGCCCGCCATATTCATAGCCGGTCATGGACAACATCGTCTCATGGAGCCGGAGAATATCCCTCCGGCAGAAATCCAGATGGTCATACCCTGTATGAACAGCCCGCAAGGCGTCCCGATATCCCGCGATCTCCATTTCATTATGGTTCAGAGGCGCACTGTTTCCGTTCACGATCTCCGCGACGCGGCTGTCTGAGGTGACGATGCCCTCAATGGCATTGGAGCTTTTCACGGACTGAACTTTGGCGATGGATTCCAGCTCCGTAAAAATTTTAAGATACTCTTCCCTGCGCACACCTGCCATGGTTTTCAGAGCCGCGATATTGGCGGTCAGATTCACCAGATTGGCGGGGAGTAATCCGTTATTCAGGAAGGAATAGTCAAATCTATGCATAGCGGCACACCCTTTCTGCATATAAATATAGCATATCATATGCAGAAAATCAAGCGATTTTCTTAGTTATCTGCATATAATGCAAGTGTGGAATATGCAGCAAAAGCGCCATACCGCATATTTCACGCGGTATAGCGCTCTTGCTGTAAACTTATGGTTTTCCCTTCGGCCCGCGGGGATGCCCGGGGCCGAAGGGAAGGGAATTTTTAGGAGCCTCTGATTAAATCGGCAAGAGCTGAGAGCGAGAGATTTTTTGACCGATTGAAGCATCGAAAGCAGAGGAATACTTTGTGTACCCGCAAGGGGTATGCCGCATCCGTAAGCCAGCTTCCGCTGGCAACGGCTGCGCAATATTTCCTGCTTTTGATGCTGAAGAGCGGGCAGAAAAGATCCGCTCTTCAGCCGCAGGCGATTTATTCAGAGGTTCCTTTACTTTGTGCCGAAGATGCGGTCGCCGGCGTCGCCCAGGCCGGGGACAATGTAGGCGTTCTCGTTCAGCTTCTCGTCCATGGCAGCCAGGTACATCTCCACATCGGGATGGGCTTTCTGAACGGCGGCCACGCCCTCGGGGCAGCCGATGATGTTCATCATAATAATATTCTTGCAGCCGTGCTTTTTCAGGAAGTCAATGGCAGCCACGGCACTGCCGCCGGTGGCCAGCATGGGGTCCACCACAAAGACCTGTCGGTTGGCGATGTCCTCGGGCAGCTTGCAGTAGTATTCTACGGGTTTGTGGGTCTCGGGGTCCCGGTACAGGCCGATGTGGCCGATCTTGGCGGAGGGGATCAGGGCGACCATCTGGTCCACCATGCCCAGTCCGGCCCGCAGCACGGGAACGATGGCCAGCTTCTTGCCGGAGAGCTTGCGGCACTTGGCAACGGCGATGGGGGTCTCCACTTCCACTTCCTTCAGGGGCAGCTTCCGGGTGGCCTCATAGCACATCAGGCCCGCGATCTCGCCGACCAGCTCCCGGAACTCCTTAACGGGGGTATCCTTGCTGCGCAGGACTGCCAGCTTGTGCTGAATGAGGGGATGGTCCAATACGTGTACTTCTGCCATGACTTTTTCTCCTTTATGTCTGTTTTGATTTTTCTCTTTCCAGCCGTTCCCGCTCCGCCTGGCTCAGGCGCAGATAGTTGGGCATCAGAGACGCGCCGGAGAATTCGCCGCCCGTAGCAAGCATCCTCCGCGCCGCCAGAGCCACGCCCGCGGCCCGCTGGTGCATCCGGTGCTCCGGGGGCAGAACAAGCCCCGGCACTTTTTCCAACAATGTATTATAACACAGATTGCTTCCATCTCCAACAAGAAAAATGGGTTCCGGTAAATTTTTCAGCTCTTCGCCCAAATCCGCCAGAGAAATGGCCCGGTCTTCCCGCACTCTTGCGCAATTTCCACCGGAAACATGGAACAGCGCGTTGTAAACCTGGCTTCTGCGGGCATCCATGACGGGGCAGACATACCCCTGCCAGGCCCCCAGGCCCAGAGCCATGGATTCCAGGGTGCTGGTTCCGACGCAGGGAATATTCCGGCCCCAGGCGAAGCCCTTGGCCGCCGCCATGCCGATGCGGACCCCCGTAAAGGACCCCGGCCCCGCCGCCACGGCCACGGCGTCCATATCCCTGGCCGTCAGATCCAGCTGCTTCAGAAGGTCCTGGGCCATGACCATCAGGGTCTGGCTGTGGGTCAGTCCCGTATTCTGATAACACTCCGCCAGCAGCTTTCCGTCCTCCATGACCGCCGCGGACGCGGCCTTGGCCGACGTCTCAAAGGCTAAGAGCTTCATAGCCGTTCCCTCCCTGGATTCTGATTTTCCGATCCGTGTCGCCCAGCTTTTCAATGCTGACGGTCAGCGCCCCGGCCATGGCCTCGGGCACGTTTTCGCTCCACTCCACGGCGCAGACGCCTCCCCGCTCCAGGTAGTCCTCCCAGCCGATGTCCCAGAGGTCGTCGTCCGAGGACAGGCGGTACATATCGAAGTGAAACAGGGGCAGCCTGCCGCCTAAGTATTCATTGACAATGGTATAGGTGGGACTGGTAACGGGTTCGGTATACCCCAGCCCCCGGGCAAGCCCCCGGGTAAAGGCCGTCTTCCCGGCCCCCAGGTCCCCCCGGTAGGCAAGCACCGTGCCTGGGCGCAATTTTTTCGCCAGTTTCTCCCCGATCTTCTCCGTCTCCTCGGGGGAGTGGGTGATGTATTCCATAAAGCAGTACCTCTGTATTTTATCTTGTGCAAAGAACCAATTGACAATGGACAATTGACAGTTGACAATTGTGGTGTCCCTGCGGGACAATTTCAAACTATTTCCGGAGGAAATACCATAATTGTCCATTGTAAATTGTCAATTGTCAATTTTTATTTCGCCATCTTCAGCTTCTCCGCCTGGTCTGCCGTGGCCAGGGCGTCGATGATCTCGTCCAGGTCGCCGTCCATGACGGAATCGATTTTGTAAAGGGTCAGGCCTACCCGGTGCTCGGTTACACGGCCCTGGGGGAAATTGTAGGTGCGGATACGCTCGTTGCGCATGCCGGTGCCCACCTGGCTGCGGCGCAGGCCCGTGACCTCGCTTTCCACACGCTGCTGCTCCTGCTCATAGAGCTTGGAGGCCAGCATGCGCATGCATTTTTCCCGGTTCTGGACCTGGCTGCGCTCCTCCTGGCAGGACACCACAATGCCCGAGGGCCTGTGGATCAGTCGGACCGCTGAGCTGGTCTTGTTCACGTGCTGGCCGCCCGCGCCGGAGGCCCGGTAGACCTGCATTTCGATATCCGCGGGATTGATCTGCACGTCCACCTCTTCCATTTCCGGCAGCACCGCCACCGTGGCCGTGGAGGTGTGGACCCGGCCGCCGGATTCCGTTTCCGGCACCCGTTGGACCCGGTGGACGCCGGACTCGTACTTCATCCGGGAGTAGGCTCCCCGGCCGTTGACGACGAAATCCGCCTCCTTGACGCCGCCCAGCTCCGTTTCGTTGTAGTTCAGCAGCTCAATGGTCCAGCCCTTCCGGGCGGCGTACATGGAGTACATGCGGAACAGGCTGTGGGCAAACAGGGCGCTCTCCTCGCCGCCCACGCCGCCCCGGATCTCCACAATGACGCTTTTCTCATCATTCGGGTCCTTGGGCAACAGCAGGATCTGCAATTCCCGATAGAGCCGCTCCTTTTCCGCCTTGGCGTCGGCGAAGGTCTGCTGGCACAGCTCCTTCATCTCCGGGTCCGCCATCAGCTCCTGGGCGTCGTCCATGTCCCGCTGGGCCCGGTTGTAGGCGTTGAAAGCCTCAACGATGGGCTCCAGATCGTTTTTTTCCCGGAGAAGCTTGGCCGCTTTCTGGGGATCGGCGTAAAAATCCGGCTGCTCGGACTTGGCGCACAGCTCTTCATATCGGCTGGATACCGCTTCCAGTTTTTCCAGCATGGTGTCACTCCTTCAATTTTTTCCCGGCATAGGGGCGGGTAGTTGGGGGAAACTAGTCGGGAAGCCTTTGATACACATTCAGCACACAGCTGGCGGTATCGGTGAGGACCTCCGTGTTTGCCAGGCGTTCCGCTCCGGCTTTGCCCACGCGGAAGACGTGGGGCGTCATGGAAAACAGCTGCCGGACCTGTTCCCCCTCCACCGTAAAGGTGAAGCGGATATGCTCCGAGGACAGCAGCCGGAAGCCCGGCAGCGCCTTCACCGTCTGTTTTTCCTTGTGGGTCAATTGGTCATAAATAACGCGCTTCAGGCCCAGCAGATGGTCCTCCGCCGCCAGAACCTGGAAAAACAGGCCGTTTTCCGCCAGAACTCTGTGAAATTCCTCGGGCAGGGTAACGGCGAACAGGCTGGTGAGCACACCCGCGCCGCCGTCGGCTACAGGAATATGGGCCGCCGTAGCGCAGAGCCAATCGGCATCCTTATACCGCCCGGCGGCCCAGCGGACGGCCTCCTTGGAGATATCCAGCCCCGTCAGGGGCAGCCCCAGCGCGTGGGACAGCCGGGCGCAGTAGTACCCTTCCCCGCAGCCCACATCCAGGATCTCCCCGGAAGCGCCGTATTTCTTCGCCGCGTTTATCAAAGCGTCGGCAATGGGGGCGTAAACGTCCGCGTCCAGAAAGGCCCGCCGGGACAGCACCTGCTCCCGGGTATCCCCAGGGTCCAGAGAGTGCTTCTGCCGGACGGTGAGCAGATTCACATAGCCCTGCCGTGCAATATCAAAGCTGTGGCTGTTTTTGCAGATATATTGCTTTTCCCGCTTTTCCAGACTTTCCCCGCAGACGGGGCAGGTGTAGCGCATAGATTTCCTCCATCGTAATTCCGGCAACTCCGGAAGCCTGAGGAAATACGAATTGACATTGGACAATTGACAGTTGACAATTCAGGAATTTCCTTCGGAAATGATCAAAAAATAATTCAAATTCGTCCCGAAGGGACACCATAATTGTCAATTGTTCATTGTCAATTGTCAATTTATCCGTCAGGCGCTGACTTCTATCTTCGTTTCTTTATATCATACCCCATTTTCCCCTTCCCGTCAAATCCAATCTTTTCCGAAGGATGTGTGTTTTGTGCGAAAAGTTCTCACAGCCCTTTCTCTGTGCTGTCTTTTGGTGCTTCCGGTGCATGCCGCGCCCACCGTGGCGCTGACCTTTGACGACGGCCCCTCCGGCCGGTTTACCCGGGCGCTGCTGGATGGGCTGGGGGAACGGAACGTAAAAGCCACCTTCTTCCTCTGCGGCTACCGTATCCGGCAATATCCGGAACTGGCCCAGAGGATCCTGGACGAGGGCCACGAGATCGGCTGCCACGGCTTCTCCCACGACTCCATGGCCGCCATGGGCCGCCGGGATATCGCCGAGGAAATTCAGAACACTCTTTCCCTGCTGCCGGAAGGGAGCAGGGTAAAGCTTCTCCGTCCCCCGGGAGGCTGCTGCTCCGAATCCGTCACCCAGGTGGCGGCGGCCCTGAAAATGCCCATTATCCAATGGTCCGTAGATCCCAAGGACTGGGCCGTCCATGACGCGGCGGTGGTAAAGGCCCGGGTCCTGCAAAACGCGAAGGATGGGGACATTATCCTGCTGCACGATATGTCCTCCAGCTCCGTTTCCGCGGCTCTGGCCATCATCGACACCCTCACGGCCCGGGGCTTTCAATTCGCCACGGTATCGGAGCTTGCCGTGAAAAAGCAGGTGCCGCTCAGCCCCGGAAAGGTTTATACGGACTTCGGGGGGTGATCCTCACCCCCTTCCCCCTGAAAAATATGTTGCAATGCGTCGGAATGACTGGTATACTTGTAAAGAATGGGTAATCTGAATTTTACACAGACTTGAATACAGGGGGAATACTGTGAGCTTTACCAATATCATTTCGCTGCTGGGCGGACTGGGCGCGTTCCTGTTCGGAATGCAGTACATGGGCGACGGATTGCAGATCGCCTGCGGGTCCCGGATGAAGGACCTGCTGGAAAAGCTGACCCGGAACCGTTTCCTGGGTTTTCTGCTGGGCGTCTTTGTGACGGTCGTCATTCAATCCTCTTCCGCGACGACGGTCATGGTCATGGGCTTTATCAACGCGGGCATCATGGACCTGGCCCAGGCCACCGGCGTGATCTTCGGCGCCAACATCGGTACGACCATCACCAGCGTCCTGATCGCCCTGGATGTATCCGGCATTGCCCCGGCCTGCATCTTCGTTGGGGCGTTTTTGATGCTCTATTCCAAGAAGAAGCAGAACAAGCACATCGGCCAGATCATTCTGGGCTTCGGCCTGCTGTTCCAGGGGCTGCACACCATGTCCGCCGCCATGGGTCCGCTGAAGGACGTGGCCTGGTTCCAGGATTTCATCATGAACGCCAGGAATCCCATGCTGGGCATTCTGGTGGGTGCGGCCCTGTGCGCCGTGATCCAGTCCTCCTCCGCCGCCGTGGGTATTTTGCAGGCCCTGGCCATGCAGGGGCTTATGCCGCTGTACTTCGCCTCTTTTCTGATCTGCGGCATCAACATCGGCTCCGCCATGCCGACGATCCTGGCCTCCATGAACGCCCGGAACAACGCCAAGCGGGCCTCCATGGTCTATCTCATCAACAACCTGGTGGGCGCCGTCATCATGACCGCCGTCACCCTGCTCTTCCCCTATACCCAATTTATTGAAAGCCTTGTGCCGGACCCCATGTTCCAGGTTTCCTTGGTGCATATCATCTTCAAGGTGGTCTCCGCCGCGGTGCTGCTGCCCCTGACCAACCAGGTGGTAAAGCTCACCTATCTGCTGGTACCCAAGCAGAAGCACGAGGACGCCTGCCGTCTGGAATACATCGACGTAAACCTGGTAGGCTCCCCCAGCGTCACCCTTTTGCAGATCCGCAATGAGGTGGAGCGCATGGCCGGCCTGGTCCGCACCAACCTGAATCTGGCCACCGGCGCCCTGCTGACAGGCCGGGTGGCCGACGCCAAACAAATCGAGGAAAACGAATCGGTCATCGACTACCTGACCGACGCCATCAGCGATTTTCTGGTAAAGCTCAACGTGCAGGAAATGTCCGACCGGGACGCTCAGTACGTCAACCACGTATTCCAGGCCCTTTCCGACCTGGAGCGCATTGGCGACTACGCCGAGCACCTGCTGCACCTGACGGAGCAGCAGGACGAAAAGGGCGTTGTGTACACCCAGAGCGCCATGGCAGAGCTGGCCGTTATCAACGACGACGCCAGCCAGCTCTTTGACCGGGCCGTCTCCGCGTTCTACCACCAGAACGTCCATCTGGACGAGCTGAAGCGCATGGCGAAAATGCAGCGGCAGATCCGCAAGCTTACCAGCCAATCCCAGGTCAACCATATGGAGCGGCTGCGGACGGGCCAGTGCAGCGTGGAGGCCGGCATTCTCTTCGGGGAGATCCTGAACTCCCTGAACCGTATCGGCGGCCACGCCATCAACATCGCCGAGGCCGCCACAGTACCCCAGGCGCTGGAATAGCCTTTCAACTGGAAACAGCGCGCCTCCCGGCATGGCATGCCGGGAGGCGCGTTGGTATTTTTTGGCTCTATGTCAACCACCGGGCGGAGCAATGCCATTTAGTTAAGAATTTCAAAACCGGTACTAGGAAGTTCCCAGTACCGGTTATTTTTTTCAAAAAAGTCGAAAAAACACTTGACAAAATTAAAAATTTCGGCAAGCGGAGCC
>CAVLCF010000079.1:0-26914 GCA_963661735.1 bacterium
AATCCCCCGGATAGGCGTAAAATCCAAGATTTTCTAACGTAGATATTTGAAAATCGGGGGGATTGTGCCCGAAGGAAATACCCTTGGGGTGCCACACCAGGTAAGCGGGCTGGTTCGCAATGACATTCTTCTGTTTGGGCACTTTGCTATTTTGAGACAGCCCCACTTGCTTTGTGTTCAGGGCCATTTCTGCTTGGCTCCACGGCATGCGCATGGACGGTTATTGTATTTCAAAAATCGCCGCACGTATGCAAAAAGGCGAAAAAAGCCTTGCCTTTACAGCAGGATCCGCTAAAATATAGGAAAAGGCCGCGTTTGCAGAAACCGGCGCGGGGACAGGAGCTGCCGTGCAATGAGAGGAAAATCAAAGAACACAACGCTTACCCATACATACTACCGCAGTTTTTTAATACTTGTCGTCATTCCCCTGATCCTGGTTTTTCTGATCGCCGAGATCGTCGTCGGCTACCTGATCCGCGGCGCGTCCATTGAGACCATCGACGCGGTTCAGGAGAACATTGCCACTGCCCTCAGCAACGACGTAAGGACCAATGCCTTACAGCTGTCCCACTTCGTCTACGTAAACGACGGCGAGTATGTACAGGTCGCGGCGCAGGTCCACAGCAGCACGGGACGCGAATGGTATGAAGCGGATCAGGCGCTGCAAAAGGCGTTCCGGACCGCGATGGTACCTTCACAGAATATCATCACCGGCGGCTTTTACATGAAGGGCGGCGGCGTGGTATACATGAAGGATCCCCTGATCCTGCCGGAGGCAGCCGTCCGGCAGGAGGGCTGGTATCAGGAAGCCCTTCTCCATCCCAACCGCGTAATTCTGGGCGGATACGATTCCAGCCGGGTCAGTCTGACCTCCACCATTCAGAAAAAGGGGCAATTCGTCGTCGTTACGGCCATGGCGACCAACGCTCTGACGGATAAGAGCGGCCAGGTGGAGGTGGTCGCGTTCTGCACGGTGTCCCAGCTGGGCGACATTCTTTCCGCCCAGCGCCCGGATTCCGACCAGGGCTTCAGCGTGATTCTGGACGGAGACGGCCGGGTGATCTACGGGGACATGAACAATGCGCGGATCCGGGATTTCTTTGACCAGCGGCCGGGAGAATTCCGGCCCGGAAGCCAGACCCGCAGGGTAAAGCTCTGGGACGATACCTCCGCCCGGTACCTGTTCCGCACAAGGTCGATTCCCGACACGGACTGGTCTGTCGTGACTTTCGCGGCAGAGGGGAGCCTGGTGCGGCGATTCTATGCGGCGGGGGGACTGCTGGCCCTGACGGTCGCCGTTCTCCTGACGCTGTTCTACCTCTATTCCCGGTACTTTCTGAAATCCATTATCGTTCCCGTTCATACGGTGTGCGAAGGGATGGCCCGGCTGGACAGCAGCGATCTGGACTTCCAGCTGGAGCCCACAGGCCATCGGGAAATACAGGAGCTGATGACCTACTTCAATCAGATGGTTCTGTCCATCCGGAACATGATCGCCTTTACGGAGGAAACGGAGCGAAAAAAGCATCAGGCGGAAATTCAGGCGCTGCAAAGCCAGATCAATCCCCATTTTATTGTCAACACCCTCAATTCCATCCGGTTTATGGCGCAGGTGGCGAAATTCGATGGCATCCGCAAAATGGCCGAGGCACTGTCCAGCATCGTCTCCTGCTCCTTCCGCAGCAATGTCAGCTTTTATACCGTCCGGGAGGAGCTGGAAATGCTGAAAACCTACGAGTATCTCATGCGTATCCGGTATTCCAACGGATTTGAGGTCAGCTACGAGGTGGCGGACGACTGCCTGGACTACCGGCTGCCCCGGCTGACCTTACAGCCGGTCATGGAAAATTCCATTACCCACGGCTTTGCCGAGATGGAGGAGGAGCTGGGACAGATACGGGTCTCCGTTTACAAGGAGCCGGAATATCTGTGCCTGTCCGTATGGGACAACGGCCGGGGCATGTCGGCCAGAAAAGTGCATCAGCTGCTGGAGGGCAGGGCCAGACGGCATGACGACAACTGGTCCATCGGGCTGGAAAACGTGCTGACCCGTCTGCGGCTGCATTTCGGAGACGCCGTAGACATTTCCATTACAAGCACCCCGGGGAAATTTACCCGGATCATCTTCAGGCTGCCGCTGGACGCCTGTACAAAACGCGAGGAGGATTCCAATGATTCGGGTACTGATCGTGGATGACGATTCCCTGATCCATGTAACGCTGCGCTCCCTGCTGGCGTGGGAAAGCCTGGGCTATACGGTGGTGCAGGACTGCGGCAACGGCAATCAGGCGCTGAGCTACCTGAAAAACCACACCGTTGATCTGCTGATAACAGATATGAAAATGCCGGGAATGGGCGGCCTTGAGCTGATGCAGCGGCTGCGTCAGCAGGGGCGGATGCCCGTGACCATCGCCCTGTCCGGCTACGACGAATTCGAGCTTGTGCGGGAGGCCTTCCGGCTGGGGGCTTACGACTATCTGCTGAAGTCCGACATCAACAGCGTGGGGCTGGAAAATCTGCTGCGCTCCGTGCGGAAAAAGCTGTTCCGGGACATTCCCACAGGTGAAAAAGCGCTCCCGGACAAATCGGAGGCGGCGCTGCCGGACGGAGAATATATGGCGGCGGTTTTCCAGATACAGGATTTCCCCGCGGCCGCCAGACGCTTCGGCGACAATCTGCGGGAGGGCCTGGAAAAGCCCGTGCTGGAGCTGGCAAATCAGATCCACAGGCTCCAGGGGCGAGCGGTCTTTCGCGCGGACGATCCGGCGCAGTACACAATGTACTATCCGGTCAGGGACCGGAAGCGGGCGCGGGACACCATCGTATCCGTGGTCAATCAGGTGCAGAGCGTCTGGCGGGATTTCATGAATCTGGAGGTCGCCGTGGGGGTCAGCGATGCGGCCCCGCGGGAAGCGCTGGACAGCGTTCATCGCCGCTGCGAAACAATGGCCGTGCTGTCTACCCTTCAGGGGAAGGGGAAAGTAAGCACCCAGTGGGAGCACGGCGCGCTGGCCGAGATCTATGAGGCGGAGGCGAAGCAGTGCGACAGCGTGATCGCGGCCCTCTGCGGAGAGGACAACGACGCCGCCCAAAAGGAGATCGGGCGCTGGCTGAGCCAGCTGGAGCAGTGTACGGAAACGCGCAGCTGCGAAAAGGCGCTGGTGATGCTTGCCCGGATGGGCGACCGGCTGCGCCAATACGGCCAGGATTTTTACGAGATCTTTCCGGAAAGGATGGATTTTTTCGCCGCCCTGAGGGGCATTGAGACCCGGCAGGAGCGGGAGATCTGGGTGCGGAATGTTCTGCGGCGGGTACAGTCCGCCTGCGCGGAGAGCCGGCACAGCCGGCAGCTCGGCACCATGGAGCGGGCAAAGCGGTTCATGCAGGACAATTTCAACAACCCGGAGCTGTCTCTGCGGACGGTGGCGGACTACGTGGGCTTCAACGAAAAATATTTCAGCACCCGGTTCACAAAGGAATGCGGCTGCACCTTTATCACCTATCTGAACGACCTGCGCATCCGCCGCGCCCAGGAGCTTCTTGTACAGACGGACATGAAAATGTATGAGATCAGCGAAGCCGTCGGCTACGGGTCTGTTGAGCATTTTAACCATATTTTCAAGAAAAAAATGTGCATTAGTCCCAAAGAATACCGGCAGAATCAAAAAAATTGCTGACAATACCGCAAGAAATCCAACGATACTTCATGGAAAAAGGCATGTTTTTCCTGCTATACTATGGTCAGAAAGGGGAAGAAAAAAGCCCCGAAAACCAGCGCCTGAAGAAAATCGAATGGAGGAGAAAACATGAAAAAACTGCTTTGCACACTTCTTGCGGCTCTGATGCTGGCCGGCGTCCTCGCCGGATGCTCCGGCAATAACGCCGCTCCCACGGAAGGCTCCGGCAACAGCGCCGCGGCCGGGGACGCTGCCCCCGCCGATCTCAAGGGCGAGCTTGTGTTCGCCATCTGGGACAACAACCTGATGACCTATATCGAAGAAAACGACATGGTCGGCAAGTTCCAGGAGGTTTATCCCAACGCCACCATCGAGGTCGAAAAGGTCAAGGACGACTCCGAGTACTGGAACACCATGAAGATGCGCGCTTCCGCCAATCAGCTTCCCGACGTCATGTTCAATAAGCCCTTCACCCTGTCCCGCTTCCAGGACTATCTGCTGGATCTGAGCGATACCCAGGCCGCGAAGAACAACGCCCTGGCCGCGGGCTACGCCCTGAACGGCAAGATCCTTGGTATCCCCATGACCGCCGGTTATGAGTATGTGTACTACTGGAAGGACATGTTCCAGGAAGCCGGCGTAGAGGTTCCCACTACCTGGACAGAGCTGGAGGAGGTCTCCAAGAAGCTGCAGGCCCATTTCGGCGCTTCCGATCCCGATTTTATGGCCATTGCCCTGGGCGCTAAAGACGAGTGGCCCACCTACCCCTACATGGAGTTCATGCCCGCGCTGGTAGGCGGCAACGGCCAGAACTGGAACGACATGGCCAAGACCGACGCTCCCTTCGCTGAGGGCACCGACATCAACGTCGCCTATCACCGGGTCTACGAGCTCTACACCAGCGGCGTATTCGGCAAGGATCCTCTGGGTCTGGGCAACGATCAGGCGACCAGCCTGTTCTCTCAGAAGAAAGCGGCCATCATCGCTCTGGGCGACTGGGGCCTGCAGAATATCGCAAACGGCGCGGACAGCATCGACCAGCTGGGCGCTTTCTACCTGCCCGTCCGGGAAACCGCCGATGAGCCCTTCCGCTACATCGTGCAGGGCGACAGCTTCATGGGCGTCACCACCCACAGCAAGAACCCCGAGCTGGCCAAGGCCTTCGTAGAGTGGTTCTACAGCGAAGCCTGGTATCCCGGCTACCTCAGCTACATTTCCAGCGCTTCCTCCATGACCAACTTCCCCAAGGACAAGGACCCCATCCTGGCTGAGGCGGACGCCGCGCAGCCCGACGGCGAGATGGTCATGTACGACGGCGGCGGCGACGACTTCACCGCCATCCAGAACGAGACCGCTTTCGACTACAAGAAGCTGGGCGCGCAGATGTTCACCGACGGCTTCGATCTGGACGCCGCTCTGGCGGAGCTGGACGCCAAGTGGGCAGCCGCCCGCGCCAAGCTCGGCATCCAGTAACCTGAGCTAATAAACATATCAGGGGGCTATCCCATTGCCCACGGCAGTGGGATAGCCCCCATCCGCTTCCATGATCCAAATAAAGGGGTGTTTCTTGCGTGACTTCTCTGGCAAAACAAAGAAAAATCTTTATCCTCTGCGCGCTGGCGATCCCGGTAACGCTGCTGGTGTGCTTCGTGGTGATCCCCGCGGTCGATCTGATCCGCATGAGCTTCACCGACTGGGACGGCTACTCTCCCAGTATGCATTTCGTAAAGCTGGACAACTACATCTCCATGTTCAAAAATGCCGACCTATGGCAGAGTCTGAAAAACAACGCGGTCTACTTCTTTGTCCACCTGCTGATGATCCCGGTGGAGCTGATGTTCGCGGTCCTGCTGACCTCCAGGCTCCGGGCCGCCAAATTCTATAAAACCGTTGTGTTTCTTCCCTATATCATCAACGGCGTGGCCATTTCCTACGCGTTTTCCTACTTCTTCTCCCCCATCAACGGCGCGTTTGACAGCCTGCTGGAGGCCGTCAAGCTGGGAATGCTGAGCCAGAGCTGGCTGTCCGACCCCAAGATCGTGAATTTCACCCTGGCTTTCGTGTCTCTGTGGCGGTTCTCCGGCTATCACATCATCCTGTTTATCGCCGCGCTGCAGTCTGTGTCTCCGGACATCATGGAGGCCGCGCGGATCGACGGCGCCAACACATGGCAGATGTTCCGCTATATTCAGACGCCCTCCATTATGCTGATGGTGGACTTCGTTCTGTTTGACAATATCCGCGGCGCCATGCAGGTCTTCGATATTCCCTTTGTCATGACCGCCGGAGGCCCCGGCTACGCCTCCAGCACGTTCACCCTGTATACCATTGACACCGCCTTCAAATACTCCAACTTCGGCCTGGCCTCCACCATGGCCGTGGCGATCATGGTGATCATTATCGCGATCTACGTGGTTCAGAACAAGCTGATCCACGGCGTCATTCTGAAAGGAGACTGAGCTATGGAAACAGTGCGCTCCTCCCGCTTCCGCGGCGCGGCGGTACAGCTTGCCAAGCAGCTGATCTGTATGGCAATGGTCCTGGTGGTCATTCTTCCGATCCTGCTGACCCTGTTCGCCTCCGTAAAAACCAAGGGCGATATGGTCAACACCTCCCCCCTGGCGCTTCCGGCGCATATCACCTGGGAAAACTACAAGACTGTCTTCGGGAACAAATACCTGCTGATCGGCTTTCGCAATACGCTGATCATCGCCGTCGTCAGCATTTTCTTCAACGTCCTGCTGGGAACCGTCACCGCCTACATCATCGAGCGGTTTGAGTTCCGGGGGAAAAAGCTGGTCGTGGGGCTGTTCTTCGTCGGTATGCTGGTGCCTACCTTCGTCACGGAGATCGCCCGGTTCAAGATCATCAACGGCCTGGGGCTGTACAACACCATCGGCGCGCCCATTGTGATCTACGTGGCCTCCGACCTGATGCAGCTGTATATCTACCGGCAGTTTCTGTCCACACTTTCGGTGTCTCTGGACGAAAGCGCTTTGCTGGACGGGTGCAGCTACTTCCAGCTGTTTGCCCGCATCATCTTCCCCCTTCTCGCCCCCGCCACCGCCACGGTATCCATCATCAAGGCCATTACCATCATCAACGACATGTACATTCCCTATCTGTACATGCCCAAGAACAAGCTGCGGACCCTGACCACCTTCCTGATGGACTACGCCAATGCCCAGCAGGGCTCCTGGCAGACGCTGGCGGCCGGTATCATTATCATCATGCTGCCCACCATTCTGATCTATGTATTCTTCCAGCGCTACATTCTGGCGGGTGTCGCCGCCGGCGCCGTTAAGGAATAAGGAGGAAACGCTATGCAGGCAAGCCTGAATTGGCTCACGGACCCCACCGTATTCCGGGTGAACCGGCTGGACGCCCATTCCGACCACGTTTGCTATGCCGGTCCGGAGGAATTGGCCCAGGGGAGATCCTCTCTGCGTCAGAGCCTGGACGGGCAATGGGGCTTTGCGTGGAGCAAAAATCCCGGGCAGCGCCCCGCCGGCTTCTGGCAGGCGGATTACGATGATTCCGGGTTCGGGACCATCCGGGTTCCCGGACATATGGAGCTTCAGGGCCACGGAGAGATCCAGTACATCAACACCCTGTATCCCTGGGACGGCCATGCGGAGCTTCGTCCCCCGGAGATTGACTGGGAAAACACCCATGTGGGCAGCTACGTCCGCCGCTTCGACCTGGAGCCGGGGCTGCGGGGCAAACGGGTATGCGTTTCCTTCCAGGGCGTGGAGCAGGCGTTCTATGTCTGGCTCAACGGCTGCTTTGTGGGCTACGCCGAGGACAGCTTCACCCCTTCGGATTTTGACCTGACCCCCTATATCCGGGAAACCGGCAACCGCCTGTGCGTGGAGGTTTACCAGCACAGCAGCGCCGGATGGCTGGAGGATCAGGACTTTTTCCGGTTCAGCGGCATTTTCCGGAGCGTATTTCTCTACGCGAAGCCCGCCGTCCACGTGGACGATATGTGGCTCCAGACGGCACTTCTGGAGGACAATACCACCGGCAAGGTAAAAATCCGTCTGCTTCTCAGCGGAGAAACGGAAAAGATAACCCTCCATTGTGCCATTGAGGGTCTGATGGACGAAGATGTACCCTTGACCTTTGACGGAAAATACCATGTAAGCCCGGAATTTACCTTCTCCAACATCCAACGCTGGTGCCACGAAACGCCAAACCTCTATCACGCGGTGCTGACACTGACCTCCGGGGAGACCCGGACGCTGATTCCCTATGACATCGGCTTCCGCCGCTTCGAGCTGAAGGACGGCGTCATGCTGCTCAACGGCCGGCGTCTTGTGATCCGGGGCGTCAACCGCCACGAATGGAATCCCGGCACAGGCCGGGCCATCGGCAAGGAGGATATGGCCCGCGCCATGGAGACCTTCCTGCGCAACAACATCAACGCCGTTCGCACCTGCCATTATCCCAACCAGACGCCATGGTATCATATGTGCGACCGGAACGGCATCTATATGATGGACGAAACCAATCTGGAAAGCCACGGCTCCTGGCAGAAGCTGGGGAAAGTCGAACCCAGCTGGAACGTTCCCGGGAGCCTCCCTCAGTGGAGGGACTGCGTGCTGGACAGGGCAGCGTCCATGTTTGAACGGGACAAGAACCACGTTTCCATTCTGTTCTGGTCCTGCGGAAACGAGTCCTATGCCGGGGAAGATATCCTGGCCATGGCGGACTACTTCCGCGCCCAGGATCCGGGCCGCCTGGTCCACTACGAGGGCGTATTCCACAACCGGGCCTTTGACGCGATCTCCGACGTGGAAAGCCGGATGTACGCCCCTCCGGCGGACATCCGCGCCTATCTGGAAAGCAAGCCGAAAAAGCCCTTTATCCTCTGCGAGTACATGCACGACATGGGCAATTCCCTGGGCGGCATGGAGAGCTACATCCGCCTGGAAGAGGAATACCAGCAGTATCAGGGCGGCTTTATCTGGGACTACATGGATCAGGCGCTGTGGCATAAAAACGCCAACGGCGAAACCGTCCTGGGCTACGGCGGCGATTTCGGCGACCGGCAGAGCGACTATGCTTTCAGCGGCAACGGCATCGTCTTTGCGGACGGCGCCGAAAAGCCCGCCATGCAGGAGGTCCGCTATTGGTACGCCGGTCCGGAAGCCCGGAACGCGCGGGACGCGGCCAACGCGGCCGCCGCCCAGGCCTTCCGTCCAAAGGAACGTACACGCCGCCAGCCTCTGAAAATCGTCCACGGCGACGGTGCGCTGGGCGTCTTCGGAGATTCCTTTGAAATTCTGTTCTCCTACCCGGAGGGCGGCCCGGTCTCTCTCGTCGCGGACGGCCGGCAATGGCTGTGGCGCGCCCCCCGGCCGGCTTTCTGGCGCGCGCCCACGGAAAACGACCTGGGCAACGGCTTTGCCGCGGCCGGCTCCGTCTGGTCCGCCGTGGATGCCTGGCAGAAGTGCGGCGGCATTCAGGTCCTGGAAGAAACGCCGGAACGGGTCTCCATCCGCTATGCTTACACGGCCCCCGCCATGCCCGGCCTGAAAACGGAAGTGACCTACACCGTAACTGACGATTGCCGCGTAAAAACGGAGGTCCGCTATTATGGGATGCCGGGACGCCCGGAGCTTCCCCTGTTCGGTCTGCGGTTCGCGACGCCCCTTCCCGTGGAACGGACCACCTGGGTCGGTCTGTCCGGGGAGACCTACCCCGACCGCAAAAAAGGCGGCGTCTTTGGACGCCATTCGGAAGCGCCCCACGCCCCACCCTACCTGGTACCTCAGGAATACGGCTGTCATATGGACACCCACGAGCTTACCCTCTGCCTGTCCGGCCGTTCCCTGACCATCGGCGCTGACGCCGCCCCCTTCGCTTTCTCCGCCATCCCCTACACCCCCCACCAGCTCAGCGAAGCCCGCCATTCGGACGAGCTGCCCGCCCCATGCAGAACCGTTGTCACCCTCTGCGGCGCCATGCGAGGCGTCGGCGGGATCGACAGCTGGGGCGCCAATGTGGAGGAAGCCTATCGAATTTCCGCGGAGCGGGACATCTGCTTTTCCTTCCTGTTCCATCTGTAGGGAAAAACCGCAAAAGCACATGATGCTGAGGCACGGTCCCCTTCGTCCGCTCCTCAGCATCAGATAAAAAAGTATCACCGCGCGATGAAAGCCGCGGGCCTCAGACGCTGCTTCGCCTGGGACCTCCCGCCGGAATCGCGCGGTGATGCCGTTTTTCATTTCCGGGACCTGGCGTCCCGTCCCTCGTCCGCCCCGCCTGGGGCGGACCGTCTTTTTTTACTCGTTCACCACCCGGATCTGTACCGCCTTCATGGCGTTCAGGGCGTTTCTGTGGCTTTCCTCCGTAACGCCGGCGCAGCAGGCGGCGTCTACCGTCACCGGGGTCTCCGGGAAAGCGGATTTCAGGATCATGGCGTTGGAAATCACGCAGATATCCGTACACAGGCCACACAGCTCAATGGATTCCGGCGTGCCCTCCTGGGCGAGAAGCCGGGGCAGGGAGATGCTGCCGAAGCTGAGCTTATCCACCACATTGGCGGCAAAGGGCTGCAATTCCTCACAGATCTGCCAGCCGGGGGTGCCCTGGAGGCAGTGCTTTACGGGCAGATTCCGGCCCTCCTGGGTATTCAGGTAGTTGGGGCCGTGGGTATCCCGGGTGAAAACTACCTTGCCGTCAAAATGGGCGGCCTTTTCCACGACCCCGGGCACAATGGCCTGGGCCATGGGCGAACCCAGGCTGCCGTCAATAAAGTCCTTCTGCATGTCCACAACAATCAGATATTTCATATGTTCCGCTCCCCTTTTTCTTATCGCACCGCCTGCATTTCCCGGGATTCCTCCGCCCGGCAGTTGACCTCCTCCGGATCCCGGAAGGTCTCCACAGCGGTTTTCAGCGCCCGGCGGCAGACTGCATCATCCTCGGTCTTTACGGCCTGGGCAAGGATCCGAAGCTTTTCGGCGATCTCCTCCGGGGCCAGTTTTTTGTCCCGCTCGATAAAGATCTGATCGTTCTCCGTCTTGTCCAGGTCCTCGGTTTTCACCAGCAGCTCCTCATAGAGCTTTTCGCCGGGCCGCAGGCCGGTTTCCACAATATCAATGTCCTTATAGGGCTCAAAGCCGCTGAGGCGGATCATATTTTCCGCCAGCTCCAGAATGTGCACAGGCTTGCCCATATCCAGCACAAACAGCTCGCCGTTTTTGGCAAAGGCCCCGGAGGTCAGCACCAGCTGGGCCGCCTCGGGAATGGTCATAAAATAGCGGATGATCCGCCGGTCCGTCAGCGTTACGGGACCGCCGTAGAGGATCTGCCGCTTGAACAGAGGGATCACGCTGCCGTTGCTGCCCAGGACGTTGCCGAACCGGGTGGCGGAGCAGTTCATGCTGCCCTGGTGATTCAGCACCTCCATTTCGCACATCCGCTTGGTCGCGCCCATGACGTTGGTGGGATTCACCGCCTTGTCCGTGCTGACCATGATGAATTTACCACAGCCCGCCGCTTCCGCCGCGTCCAGCAGATTCCGGGTTCCGAAAACATTGTTCTTCACCGCCTCGCAGCAGTTGGTCTCCATGAGCGGCACATGCTTGTGAGCGGCGGCGTGGATCACCACATCGGGCCTGTATTCCGCGAACACCCGTTCCAGCTGGCCCTTGTCCGTAATGGTGACGATCTCCACCGCCAGCTTCAGGTGGGGGAATTTGATCTTCAGCTCTTGCTGGATATCGTAAGCGCCGTTTTCATAAACGTCCAGGATCACCAGCTGCCGGGGGCCGATCCTGGCGATCTGCCGGGCCAGCTCGCTGCCGATGGAGCCGCCGCCGCCGGAAATAAGGACGGTCTTGCCCCGGTAATAGGCCTTGGTGTCGTCCGTGAGAATTTCGGAAGCCTGCCGGAACAGCAGCTCCTCCGCGTCAAAGTCACGCAGGCTCCGCTTGCCGTTTACCGCCTGGGTGGTGGGATAGTCATAGGTTTTCAGCTTGCAGCCCGTGGCCTTATAGCGGGTATAGAGTTCCTTTTTCCGCTCGGCGGAGGCCCCGGGGATGGCAAAGACGATCTCCTGAATGTTGTAGTCCCGGAAAGCCCGGTCGTCCGCCTCTTCGTCGGACAGCACGGGGATGCCGTTGATGGAGCGGCCGATCTTGTTCCGGTCGATATCCACGAAGAACTTGGCGGCGTAGGCGGCCCGGGGATTGCTGGACAGGTCCGCCGCCAGGCCCGCGCCCACCCGGCCCGCGCCGATGATGGCGATGTTGATCCGGCGGCCCTGGGCCTTGTCCATAGGCTCCACCCGAATACCGGTGAGCTTCCGGGTCACGACCCGCAGAAAGTCCGCGGCCTTGGATCCACGGCTGTTGGCGTCATACAGATACTGATAGATCTGCCGCATGAGGATATCCCCCAGCAGATTCAGGGCAAACAGGGTCACGGCCCGCAGAAATTCCACGTCCCGCAGAGGCAGCAGCCGCTGCAGGATGAAATACACACCGCCGCCCAGCACATCGTAGCAAATAAGGTTTACGTACAGATTGTTTCCGCCGTAGCGCCAGACGTTATTGTAGGAATTTCCCAGGGCCCGGGCCCCAAGCATGCAGGCCGCCGCCAGCAGATAATGCAGCAGCGCCTCCACCTTCGTAATGGGATAGTAGCTGCTGGGGTAGAATACCAGCAGCAGCACGGACACCAGGCCCAGCATGATCAGATCGTAAAACATCAGCATCAGCGCGTGGGTGCTGACGGTCGTCTTTGGTTTCTTTCGCATAATTTCCTCTCTTCTCACAGCCCCAAAAGGATTCGGATATAGGGGGTCAGGCTGCTTTTCACGGCGGTAAACAGACCGAAATGCTTTCTGAGATAGTAGAACCAGGGGCCAATCGGATCGCCCTTGACGCTTTCTTTTTTCCGGATGCGCTGGCCCAGGGAAAGACTCCTGTCGTGCCAGGTGCCGGACTGGGGATTGTCGCAGCAAAGGCCCACATACTTCTCGGAAACGTGAAGCTCGCCCCCGGCCTTCCGCAGGGCAAAGCCATAGTCAAAGTCCCCCAGGGAGTGGTGATAGTGCTTATCCATGGAGCCGGTTTTTCGGAAAAGCGCGTAGGGGATCAGAACGCAGTTGGCATTCATGGTGTCCGCGCACTCCCGCTCGCCGGGATTCATAAAGCGGTAGTGAATACCCTTTTCGTATTGAATACCGCTGTAGCTGAGCTTTCCCTCTGTGTCCTCCGTGGCGCCCACGATCACGTCCTTCCCCCCGCTCTGGGCCGCCAGGGCCTCAATGCAGCCGGGGTAAAAGTCCACATCGTCGTTCATCATAAGAAGATAATCGTAATCGGTCTCTTCTCCCAGAAGCGTATCCATCCCCAGGCCCATGCCCCGGGAATAGAAAAGGCTGCCGTCTCCCCGGAGAATGCGGACCGGGAAATTCCGCGCCTTCAGCGCCTCGGCCGTTCCGTCCGTGCTCCCGTCGTCCACCACCAGGAAGGTGAAATCGATCCCGGGATTGCCGGATAAAAGGCTTTCAATGGCATGGACGGATTTTTCTTTTCGATTGAAACAGGTAAACAGTGCCAGAACCGTCGTCATGGACTGCCCTCCTTTGTAGTTTTCCGGGGTACGGCCCGGTTATGCGCAGGGGAACACAAACCGAAGGTTTGTGTTCCAATTGACAATGGACAATTGACAGTTGACAATTAAGGAGTTTCCTTCGGAAACAAATCAAAATAATGATTTCAAATTCGTCCCGAAGGGACACCACAATTGTCAATTGTACATTGTCAATTGTCAATTTCCTAAAGTCCAAACATTCCCTTCGTGTCCGCTTCCACGGACATTCTGGGATAGGCGTAAGTCCCCTTATCAAAATGGGCGTTCCAGGGTCTGCCCGCCACGGCAAATGCCTTGCGGTAGCCCGCGAAGGCCGTCAGCTTCTGGATGTTGGCGTCATACTGCCCGTGGGAGTAGGCAAAGAGGTCGCATTTCTGTCCCAGCAGCTTTTCCAATAACTGCTTGCTGGCAAAAATCTCCTCCGCCTGTTCTTCCGGAGTACACTGCGTTAAGATTTTGTGCTTTGAACCGTGGACGCCGATGGTCACAAGGGGGTCTTTTTGCAGCTTTTTCAGCTGTTCCTCGCTGAGATAGCCGGGCTGGCCCACCATATGGCTCAGGACGAACACCGTAAAGGGGATCTGCCGCTGGCGCAGAATGGGATAGGCGACGGTGAAGGTGTCCTCCAGGCCGTCGTCAAAGGTAATGGCAGCCTTTCTGGGATAGCTTTTGTCATCCGTCAGAGCGTCCAGGGATATATAGTCCCGTTTCTGATCCAGGAAATGGACAAAATCCTCCGTATCCAGCTTGCAGCAGCTGCGCTCCACCGCGGGCGTCAGGGTCACATGGTGGAACATATAAATATCGCTCGTAGGCTCTAAGTGCCAGAAGAAATTCAGAATTCTCTTGATTTTCGCCTTGGTTTTCGGGGTCATGGGGTACTCCTTTCCGGATTCAAAGCCTTCCCCTGGGGGAAGGTGGCCCGCCGTAGGCGGGTCGGATGAGGGGCGGTACAAAGTAAGACACAGCAGCGGCTTTGCATAAAAGCTCGAATCATGGTATAGCTGCCACGTCAGCTGCATTCCATTAGATTTGCTGCGCGACACACCGCTCCCAGGGGAAGCCTTTATCACATACTTCCCTCGTGCTTAAAAACCACCAGCACGGTCTTTACCAGAATTTTCAGGTCCAGTCCCAAGGACCACTGGTCGATATACCGGGTGTCCAGGCGGACGATCTCCTCAAAGTCCGTGATGTTGCTGCGGCCGGAAACCTGCCACATGCCCGTGATCCCCGGGCGCATGGCCATTCTGGCCCGGTGGTGATCCTCATACAGCGCCCACTCGTCCTTCGTTGGGGGGCGGGTGCCTACCAGGCTCATGTCCCCCTTCAGTACGTTCAGAAACTGGGGGAACTCGTCCAGGCTGGTCTTGCGGATGAACTCGCCGATGCCGGTCTTTTTCGTACCGTCCGGCAGAATTTTGTTGCCAATGATCCGGGGGTCCCAGTCCAGCTTGAACATGAAGCCGCCGGAGACCCGGTTCTCCTTCATGTACTGCTGCTTGATCTCGTCCGCGTTCCGGACCATGCTGCGGAACTTGTACATCTTGAAGACCTTTCCGTTGCGGCCGATGCGCTCCTGGGTGTAGAAAATAGGGCCGGGTGAGGTGAACCAGATGGCCGGGCCGATAAACAGGGTCAGGATCGCCGTGATCAGGCAGCCCACCAGGCCGCCCACAATGTCCAGCAGGCGCTTCACCGCCGCCGCGCCGAAGCTGATGCGGTTGCGGTACACCGTCAGAACATCGTAGCCCCCCAGGTCCTCCACGGTTTTCATGCCGGACCCCATGAGATTCCGCACATAGTCCAGGCCCAGGTGCACCGTAATGCCCATGGAGGTAACGGCGTTGGCCAGCCTCAGCACATCTTCATCCGGGGCAAGCAGGATCAGCACCTCGTCCACCCAGTTCTTCCGGATCCAGTCCTCCGCCCGGGCGCGGTCCGCCACCACGGGCAGACTGCATTCCGCGCCCTCCGGCAGCGTGTCGGACAGGATCAGCCCCGCCATGCGGTAGGTGCTGTACAGGCCCTGGGCGATTTTCTGATTCAGCTCCGGAACATTCTCCGCCCCGGCAATGACCAGCAGGGAGCGGCCGTTCTTCGGCACGATATGCTTTTCATAGTACCATTTGTACAGGCACCGGGTACTGTAGCTGATGGCAAAGTAAAAAACCACCGTATAGAAAAAGTTTTTTCTGGAATAGAAGCCGCCCATCTTCACCACAAAGAAAATCAGGGCTTCCACCGCAAATACCACGGCGGTATTGCGGGCCGTGGCGCAGAATTCAGCGAACAGGCCCCGCTTCTGTACCTCATTCATGGTGTTGCCCAGTACGATGGCCACAAAATCCACCAGGGGCATGCCCAGCAGCAGCAGCATATATTCCGGGCTTCCGGTCAGGTTAAAATCCGTGGGGATATATACATAGTAAGCCGCCACCATGGCCAGCACCATGGAGAGCATATCCAGCAGAATGAAATCCCAGTACTTGGTCCAGGGCAGCCCAGATCGCTGATACATTTCTTTTCCTCCCGGCAAAAGGGCACAAAATCCCATAATCAGGGTTATTATACCAAAGCCGGCATACAATTGCAACCGGTAATCAAAAACTCCGCAGGCACGGCAAATACCGTAGCTGCGGAGTTCCTTTTTATTCACTCTCCGGGATTGGAGCGGGCGGCGTGAAGCTGCGCCTGCCCAGGTCATAAGTCAGGTGAAAGCTCTCTCCCTTATACACACGCCAATTGTAGATCAGCTGCTTTCCCTCGCATTCTGTAATGCGCATGACCTTCAACGCGGGGGAACCGGGGGTGACCCCCAGATAGGCTGCCTCCTGGCTGTTGATGGTTCTGGCGAAATACCGCTCCCAGGCGCTGAGATCTTCATAGTGGAAGTCCCTCTGAATGACCGTATACAGGGAATTGTCCCGGGCAATCATATCCTGACGGAAGCCTTCAAAATACCGGCAGGGCAAATAGGTCGTATCCAGTGCCAGCAGGTCATCGTTCCGGTAGCGGAGGCAGATAATGGTAAATATCTCGTCCTCCTCCGCCAGGTGCAAGAACTTCTTCAGGCCGATGGCATCAAAAGGCATGGTCTCGGCGACCTTTCCTCGGGTCATGGAAACCAGTTTGGAGGAGGGTACATCCCCATGCTCCAGGATGGTGTTCGTCAGGCTGTAGTAGCCGTCCAACGCATGGATCATGGGAGAAAAGCTGACGAAAGTCCCTTTTCCGGGAATACGCTTCACATAGCCGTCATTTTCCAGCTCGTTCAGCGCCCGCTTGGCACTGATGCGGCTGACATCATACATCCGGCAGAGCTCCGCCTCGGAAGGCACCCGCGCGTTCCGCTCCAGCTCTCCGGCCAGGATCCGATATTTCAGGCTGTCCCGGATCGCTTCGTATTTGGCGTCCACCATAGGCTGTGCCCTCCTCCCGTTTCTTATGATTATACAACCCGTGCCGGAAATTGGCAAGGAAGATTTCCCCCGCTCCGCAAAAAAGCAGCCTGTCCGGCAGCGGAAATGCCGCCGGGCAGGCCTTACGTTATGCGCTGACAGAGCTGTCGTCCTTCCCGGCAAGCCGCCATGCCTTTGCGGCAAGCACCGCCGCCGCGGCAAGGAGCACCACCAGAAGGATCGAAAAGAGGGTGTAATTTCCAGTTTTGTCGTAAACCGTTCCCGCCAGGAGAGAGCTGGGCGTTGCCAGCAGCCCACTGATCAGCACGATCCTTGCATGGATCTTGCCGTAGGCCTCCGAGCCGCCGAAAAGGCGGTTGGACATCAGAGGGAGCTGCACCGTCGTTGAACCGATGGCAAATCCGAACAGGATCGCAAACAGATGGATCCCCGCACTGTTCGGAAAGAACAGGATCCCCAGCAGGCCCGCAATCCCTATGGCATTGTACAGCAGTACCGAACGCACAACACCGATCTTAACATTCAGCAGGGACAGCAGCGCCTTGGCGGGGATCCCGCCAAGGGAATTCACAGACGCCGCACTGGCCCCCACCGCCGCGGACAGGCCCACGCTCAGGGCCAGATTGGGGATCTGGCTCTGCATGCCTACACAAAATTGCATGGCCGCCACATAAAAAACCAGCAGATAGAATTCCGGCCTTTTAAGAACGCTTACGGCCGTCAGCCCCCGGCCGCCCTTATAATCCGTCTGCACGGCGGGGCCAGCAGCCTTTTCCGCCGCCCCAAAGGGCTGGCATCCCTTCTCCGCAGGGTCATCCCGCAGAAGCGAAAACGCTGTTCCCGCCGCAGCACACAGGAAGACTGCCTCCACACGGTAGGCGCTCCGCCAGCCCGCAGCAGCGATCAGATTCCCCAGGACCAGGTTTCCCACCGCGCCGCCCACCGCCATGGCGGTGATGATCAGCGCAATGGTCTCTGCCACCCGGGTCCAGTACCACCTGTTCACAATGTAGGGACAGAGGAAATACAGGCCATAATACAGTCCGCAGCCGCATACGGCGTACAGAATATAGACGGCCGCCAGCGTCCGGGCGGCCGTCAGAGCGGTCAGGGCGGCGGCCACGCCCAGCAGCGCCAGAGGCAGCACCCTGCGCATGCCGAACCGGTCTACGATCCCGGCGGCCATTGGGCCGCTGAGGGCAACCACGCAGTTCAGCACCGTAATGGCCCCGGACACCTTGCCCATTCCCACACCCAAATCTACCGCAATAGGGCGCAGGAACACGCCATAGGTCTGGCAGACCGTTCCGCAGGCAAACAGCACCAGCATGCACACCGCCGCGTTGACCCAGGCATAATGGAAGCTCTTTTTCATGGGCGATCCTTCAATCTCAGGGACTGATAGGCGGCATAGACCTTCTGCAGCTCTTTTTCCACGGGGATCCGCTCAATACCGGAAGCCCCGATATAACCGTGGCATCTGGCGTGCGCGAAGCAGTAGCGCATGGCCTCCGGATCTTCAAAAGGTCCGCCGTGGGTGACAAGCAGGACCTGGGGATTGTCCCGCAGGGCGATCTCATAGCAGCGGTCGGTCTTTTCCGCGGCAGCCTCCAGCGGCATAAGCTTTTCGCCCAGAGACCCTGTGCTGCCTCCGGCAGTACCTCCCACATGAACGCTGATCAGATCCGTCCCCTCACAGGCGAGGATATGCACATTCTCCTCATTGTAGGCATACATGGCGGTGAAGATTCCCTTCCTGCCGCAGCGGCGGACCATATCCAGCTCTGCCGCGGCGCCCATGCCGTAATATCTGGCGTCCGTGCCAAACACGGAGCCCCGTGCCATGGCCGCGCCGGAAATGCTGGGAACATTGGTGATGCCGCTGTAGCCCAGTTCCGTCAGCCGGTCCAGAAATGCGTCCTTATCCCGCCAGGGGTCGTCTGCGCACACGCCCGCCATCACCGGCGTATGCTCCACAGCGCCCATCAGTTCCCGGGCCAGGTCCAGCGTGTCCTGATTCCCGTCGCTGTAATAGCGGTAGCCCACCAGAGAGACATGGCCGTCCATCCGGTAAACACCGCTGTTGTAGGCCATGATCAGATTGGCCCCCGCAGCTTCCTCCGCCTTGGCAGACAAACCGCAGCCCGCACCCGCCAGGATCAGCGGGCTGCCCTTTTTTACCTTTTCCTGCAGGCTTTGCCGCAGAATCTGCCGTTCGACATATTTCATAGACTGCCCTCCCCGGGATATAGATGCAGGGCCTTCAGCTGGGATACGGTTCCGCCGATGGCCGCTTCCATGGGGATCCGATCAAATACGGAGCCGCCCCAGAAGCCCCTTGCGCCGGTCTCTTCCAAGCATCTTTGGACCGCCTCCGGCGTATTCAGGCAGCCGCCATGGCACAAAACCGGAACATCCCCGGCTTGCTCCCGGATATCCAGGACCAGCTTGATCGTCTCCTCCAGCGTTTTGACGCTGTCCGGGCAGGCCCCGGACAGGCCTCCTGCCGTAAAGCCCGCATGGGCAATGATCAGGTCCGCGCCGCACTCCGCCGCCCCGGCGGCAAACGCCCCGTCCCGGCACACCGCCGCGGTATAAAAGTCCATCTGAGACGCCAGCTGAAGCAGCTCCAGGTCCGCCTGGCTGTGGAGCACGCTGCCGGCCACATCCCGGTCCAGCTTTTCGCCGAAGCCGTTTCCGCCGGGCAGACCGATCACGATCCCGTCGGCCCCCATCTCCCGCATCTGCTTCAGCAGCAGCTCCGGCTCCCGGATGGGGTCTCCCGGGCAGATGCCCGCCAACACCGGCGTATGCCGCGCCATCCGCGCCGCCTTACCAAGCGCCTCCAGCGCCAGGTCATTGGCATTGCCCAGGGCGGCATAGGAGCAGCAGGAGGGCAGCCCCATCATCCGGAAACGCGCCTCTGCCGTAGCAAAGATCAGGCTGATGCCGGAAGCCTCCGCCATTTTGGAAACCAGGCCGATGCCCGCGTCCACCGCAAGGATCGGTCGGCCTCCCCCAGTCTGCCGCGCCAGCCGCGCCCGGATCTCCTCTCTGGAAAATCGCTTTCGGGGACTTACCAGAGAGACCGATTGTTTTTCTTCTCGCATAATTTCACACTTTCATCAAAGGGGAAGCATCTGGCGGACCTGCTCACAGAGGAGCCGGGCAAATTCCGGAGAATTGATCTCCGCCTTGCTTTCCGTCAGAGAGATCTCCGGTTTCAGCTCCTGTCTCAGCGTATCCAGCATCGCCTGATCCGCCTCCGGATCAGGCAGCCACCCGCTAAGTTTGGAGAAGCCGCCCATGGGCACGACCACCCACACAGGGCCCGCCGCCCGGTTCAGCCTTTCGGCAAGGAGCCTGCCAACAGCAATCTCGTCCTCCGGACGGGCACGCATCAGGAACACCTCCGCGTTATGCCGGTGCATCCGCCGTCCCGGGAACCGTGCCACATCTGTAAAGAAAATATTGGTGGAATCCAGCGCCCCCGGACACACGATCTGGGGAACGCCCGCCTTTCCCGCCGCCTCCAGCCTGGCAGCGCATCCGGTGCCGGGAACGACCATATCCTGCAGAAGCTCCGTCGTTGTAATATCCAGCACCAGGTCAAAAGCCCCTTCGGCGATCAGGCTCTCCATTGCGGGACCGCCCATGCCGTTGGCGTGGAAGGGATAAAAATCATAGCCCTCGGCTGTCAGGATCTGGCGGCACTGCTCCACACAGGGCGTGGTAATGCCGAACATGGTCGCGGCGATCCGCTTCTTCCGGGGCGAATCCCAGACCGGAAGACAGGACATAGCCGCCGCTGCGGTGCCGGCGTTCCGGATGATTGGGGCGATGATATCGTTCAGGCCGGAAAAGTCCACCACAGAATCAATCAGGAGGGTATCCTTGATGCCCCCCAGCAGCTTATTCCCCGCGCCTGCCATGGTCGTAACAAACACCTTGGGAAAGCCCGCTGGCAGCACGGCGAAGGCCCGCCGCAGAACGCTGCTCCCCTGTCCGCCGCCCATGGCGATCACCGCCTGAATACGCCCGGTTTCCTGCAGCTCTTTTATGAGAAGCGGCAGTCCCTCCGCCTCCGCCTGCATGCACCGGGCGGGGTCGTTGGTCTTGCGGAGTTCCGTCAGGTCCTCCCCTGCCGCCCGGGCCACTGCCTCGGCAGAAATGTCCGGCGGAAACACAGCCGGGCCCTTGGTGCCGATATCAATGCTCAGCACCTGCGCCCCTGCCTTTTGAATTTGTTCGATCAGATAGCGGAACTCCTCCCCCTTGGAGTCGAAGGTTCCGATCACTGCGACAGTACCCATTTCTTTTCTCCTTTCTGATTTGAAAATGCGGGGCAAACAGGCATTTGCCCCGCAGGAACCCAACGCTTAGAAGAAAATCAGAGCAATTGCCAGGCCAATCAGAGTATAGACCACCGGGAACAGGGTCTGCACAATGAACATGTGCTTGTATCCCTGCTTGTGGGTCAGGCCGAAGACCTGAAGGGAAATGTTGATGTTGCCGTTATGGGGCAGGGAGTCAAAGGTGGCAGAGGCAGCGCCCGCCAGCTTATGGACCACATTCAGATTGGCACCGGAGGCCATCAGGGTAGGCGCCATGACCGTGAAGAACGCGGACAGGCCGCCCATGGCGTCGGCACAGATGGCGCAGCACAGAGCCGTGCCGACAATGGTCAGAACATAGGGATTGATCTGCAGGGTGGAGACCCAGTTCACCATTGCGGCATAGGCAGCGGTATTGCCTACAACACCGGCAAAGCCCACCACCAGGGATGAGCCCACCAGCGGCACCAATGCGGCCTGGGCGCCCTCAGTCAGGATCTTCAGCTTGCTCTCGTGGAAGCGCTTCCAGTTCATGACCAGAATCACAACGGATGCCAAAGACTGGGCAATAACGATGGAGGCGGTGGAGTCGATCTTAAAGACGTTGATCAGCAGGATGCAGCCGACCACGACAATGATAATAGGCAGAACGGCTGCAAACAGACTGGGCATATCCTCTTCCTTGAAGGACATCTGGGCTTCCATTTCCTCGGTGCCGTCCCAGCCTCTGCCGTCCTTGCGGCAGGCCCGGATCAGAGCTTCCACATAAATGGTGACCATCACGGCACAGATCAAAGACATGACAACGCCGATGGGCAAGCCTGCATAGATGGTCGTTCCCAGGAACTGGGTGGGGATCAGCTGGGTCGTGGTCGCGCCGCACAGAAGGATCATACCGATGGGCATGTAGCCGGACATAATGGTCAGGCCCACAACTCTGGGCAGATTTGCGGCTTTCAGGATACCGAAGCTCAGGTAGGCAACTACAAAGACATAGCTCATTACGCCGCCCAGCAGCAGCACCACCGTCAGCAGCGCCAGGGTGTAGGGCGCCAGCCGGGGGCCTGCCTTCGAGACGAGCCAGGTGCCGAACTTTGCGTTGCAGCCGGAAGAATTCATCAGTGTGCCAAACACCGCGCCGGTCAGGAACGGCAGCAGCATATACTGCATGAAGCCGGTGGTGACCATGGGGAACATGGAGAAATAGCCGAATTGGAAGCCGTTGGTGTCAGCAATGGCGACGATGGCCGTGGCGATCAGCGCGCTGACGATCGGGCTCAGGCCCTTGTAGCACAGAACGATGAATGTGACGATGGATACGATGATGAACAGAAGCGACAACGGGACACTGGTCATGGATAGATCCTCCTTCTATTAACTTGGCATATATTAATATACCAGCCATCGTCATCATACGCCATGGAAATACATCTGTCAAGGAAAATTGGTATATTTTTCTATCTCAGCTTTATTTTTGGCGCTTTCACAAAATTGGGACTGTCAAATTTAGGCACTTTTACCCCCAACAATAGAATACGCTGGAAATTCACGGACATCCTATGGAAAGGGCGCTGTCGGGAACGACCTATGTGGCCATTCCGAAGCTCTGTGAACAAGCGTATTCCCGAAAATACAAACCAATAGCAACCCGCAAAGCCAACGGAACGGCACGCAGGCCGTTCCCTACGGCTGTACACACCCTACCGTTTTCTTTCGAAAAAGGCATTGTCCCGTGTTTTACACAAAAAATAATCCGTTTTTCAGCCGGAACGCATAACTTTCCATGTTTCGGAAATACTGTCCCCAGGAAAAGGCGGTGCTTGGATGGAAGAATTTCAGTTGGATACCAAAATTGTCTCCGGGGCCGGGGCGCTGGCGGCGTTGGGGGAGCAGAAGGCGGAGCGGGTGTTCCTGGTGACGGACCCCTTCTTCGTGAAAAACGGCATGGCGGACAGGGTCATTCAGGCATCCCGCGCGTCAACCTGGGAGATTTTCGACGGCGTGCGGCCGGACCCCAGCGTAGAGCTGGCGGCGGAGGGCACGGCGAAACTCAAGGCCTTTGACCCGGATCTGCTGGTAGCCCTGGGCGGCGGCAGCGCCATGGACTGCGCCAAGGCCATGGCCTATTTCAGCGGGACCAAGGCCCCCCTGGCCGCCATCCCCACCACCTCCGGATCCGGATCCGAGGTGACGGACTTCGCCGTGCTGACCCACGGGCAGACCAAATACCCCCTGGTGGACAAGCGTCTGCGGCCGGACCTGGCCATTCTGGACAGCGACTTTTTACAAGACCTCCCTCCGGCGCTTATCGCGGACACGGGCTTTGACGTGCTGACCCACGCCATAGAAGCCTACACTGCCTCCAATGCCGGGACCATAACAGATCTGCTTGCCCAGGAGGCATTCCGCACGGCCTACGCCTGTCTGCCCGCCTCCTACGCAGGCAATAAGGAAGTCCGGCTGCGGCTGCACATGGCCTCCACCCTGGCGGGAATGGCCTTCTCCCAGTCCGGCCTGGGGCTGTGCCACGCCATGGCTCATGTGCTGGGGGCAAGATTCCACATCCCCCATGGGCGGCTGAACGCCATTCTCCTGCCCGCCGTGATCTCCAGCAACGCCCCGGCGGCCCAGCAGAAGTACGCAAGGCTGGCCCGGGCGGCAGGGCTGGGGGGCAGCGCCGACACCATCGCCCTGCGGAACCTGAAAAACGGCCTGATCCGGCTGCGGAAGGATCTGAGCCTGCCCCAGACCCTTTCCCAGGCGGGGGCCGCCCCCGCCCAGGTCTGGGCCGCCACCGGGGAGATCGTAGAGGCGGTGCTGGCAGACCCCTGCTGCAAAACCAATCCCGTACCCGTGGAGGATTTTCAGATCCGCCGGGTGCTGGAGGAGGTGACCGGCCATTTCTGAGCTGACCAGCGTGGGCCTGGACGTGGGGACCACCTCCACCCAGATGATCGTATCCCGCCTCCGGGTGGAAAACAGGGCCTCGGAATTCGCGGTGCCGGAAATGGTCATCGCGGGCCGGGAGATCGTCTATGAAAGCCCCGTGCATTTCACGCCCCTGCGCTCCGAAACTCTGGTGGATGGGGACGCTCTCCGGGAGCTGGTGCTGGCGGAATACCGCAGCGCCGGTCTGACCCGGGAAACGGTGGACACCGGGGCCATCATCGTCACCGGGGAGACCAGCCGTAAGGAGAACGCCCGGCAGGTGACGCAGGCCCTGTCCGATCTGGCCGGAGACTTCGTGGTGGCCACGGCGGGGCCGGATCTGGAAAGCGAACTGGCCGCCCGAGGGGCCGGGGCCGTGGAGGACAGCGCCAAAACCGGGAATACCGTATTGCACATGGACATCGGCGGCGGCACCGCCAACCTGTGCCTGATCCGGGCCGGGGAGATCGCCGCCACAGGCTGCATGAACGTAGGCGGACGGCTGCTGAAGCTGGACGGGCAGGGAACCCTTACCTACGTGTCCCCGGTGCTGCAGGGGCTTTGGTCCCTTCCCGTGGGAAGCCGACCGACGCAGGCGGACATCGATGCCCTGTGCGCCCGGCTGGCCCGGGCGCTGGAGGCAGCGGCGGGGCTTACAAAGGACGATGCGCTGCTTCAGAAGCTCACAACCGCCGGCACCCGCCCCCTGCCCCTGAACGCGCCGGGAGAGGTTGTCACCATCTCCTTCTCCGGCGGGGTGGCGGACTGCATCGGCAAGGATCTCCCGGAGAACGCTTTCGGCGACATCGGCCCCGCCCTGGGCAAGGCCATCCGGCAAAGCGGGCTGTGCCGGGGGGATTACAGACTGGGGGCGCAGACCATCCGGGCCACGGTCATCGGCGCGGGCTGCCACACCACGGCCCTTTCCGGCAGCACGGTGTTCTGCCGGGACGTTGCTCTCCCCCTGCAGAATCTGAGCGTGGTCCCGGTATCGGCCCGGGAGCAGGAGGCCCTTTCCCGGTATCTCCCGGAAAAGCTCCGTGCCCAGGAAAACCGGACCATTCTGGCCCTGCCGGGGCTTCCGGGCCCCAGCTATACTCAAATCCAGGCGCTGGCCCAGGGCATTCTGGAAGCGATACCCACGGGGCCGCTGCTGCTGTGCCTGGAGGAGGACCAGGCCAAGGCCCTGGGACAGGCCCTGGCCTGCCGGACGGACCGGCCCATTCTCTGCCTGGACCGGGTACGGCTGCCCCGGGGCAGCTATCTGGACGTCGGAAAGCAAACAGGCCCTGCCTACCCCGTGGTGGTGAAGACTCTTGTATTTGGAAAGGAAGCGCAGCGATGAACAAGCAGGAGCTGGCCGCCCTGGTGGCCGACATTCTGAAAACCATGGAGCCGCCGGTAAAGGGCTCCGACTACCGCCCGGCGGTACCCGGCCCCGCCCAGAAGGAGACGGCGGAGGATGGGGGCTTTGTGCCGGATATCACCAAGCTGGACCTTCGCAGACTCTACCTGACGGAGGACCCGGCGGACGGACCCAGGTATCTGGCCATGAAGGCCAGGACCCCCGCCCGCCTGGGCTGCGGCAAGGCCGGGGCACGGTACAAAACCCTGACCATGCTCCGCTTCCGGGCGGACCACGCGGCGGCCCAGGACACGGTGTTCAGCCAGGTGCCGGAGGACTATGCCGAAAAGCACGGCTTTGTGGCCGTGCAGACCCGGTGCGAGAGCAAGGACCAATACCTGACCAGGCCGGACCTGGGCCGGTGCTTTGACGAAAAGAATCTGGAAATTCTGGGAAGAGAGCTGCCGAAAAATCCCCAGGTGCAGCTTGTTGTCGGGGACGGCCTGTCCTCGGCGGCCATTCTGGCCAACGCCGCCGACTGTCTGGCGGCCATTCAGGAAGGGCTGAAACTGCGCCACATTGAATACGGCAAGACCGTCTTCGTCCGGTACTGCCGGGTGGGGGCGGGAGACGCCATCGGGGACGTGACCGGCGCGAAGGTGGTCTGCATGCTGGTGGGGGAACGGCCCGGACTGGTGACGGACAAGAGCATGTCCGCCTATATCACCTATGAGGCCCGCACCGGCGTTCTGGAGTCCAGGCGGACCGTTGTCAGCAACATCCACGCCCAGGGCACCCCCGCCGTGGAGGCCGGGGCCCATATCGCGGGGCTGCTGGAAACCATTCTGAAAAAGGGCGTATCCGGCGTGGCCCTCTACGGGGAGGCCGTGGGATGATCCCCGTAAAGGTTCTGGCCCTCCGCTATCTGCAGAACGCCGCCCTGAGCCAGGCCCTGGGTACGGACAGGAAGTGCCTTGCCATGGTGACGACGGACTGTGACGACGCCACGTTCATTGCTCTGGACGCCGCCACCAAGGCGGCGGACGCGGAGGTGGTCTACGCCAAAAGCTTCTACGCCGGGGCCGTCAACGCCACCCAGCCCTATGCCGGAGAGGTCATCGGCATTCTGGGGGCGGACACCCCTGGGGATGCCCGCAGCGCCATGGAGGCTGCCCTGGGCGCGCTGAAAACCATTGGCTTTGAAGAATCCGGCGGGGTCAGCTACCTGGCCCATACGGTCAGCAGCGCGGGAAGCTTTCTGTCACAAGAGGCGGGCGTGCCCCTGGGCAGCGCCCTGGCCTATCTGATCGCTCCGCCCCTGGAAAGCCTTTACGGTCTGGACGCGGCACTGAAAGCGGCGGACGTAAGACTCTGTGCCTTTTACGGTCCCCCCAGCCAGACCAATTTCGGCGGCGGCCTCCTGACCGGCACCCAATCCGCCTGCGACGCCGCCTGTCAGGCATTCCGCCAGGCCGTGGAGGAAGTGGCAAGGTTCCCGAAATAAAACAATCGACAAATTGGGAGTTGCCGGAATGTCCCCTTGGCTCCCCCTCTGGGGGAGCTGGCGTGCGCAGCACGACTGAGAGGGTACCAGCG
>CAVLCF010000080.1:0-13123 GCA_963661735.1 bacterium
TATATCATGGATAATGAAAAAAGCCCAGCAAAAGCTGGACTTTTTCGACAGTCTGAAACCTTCCCCGGTGGGGAAGGTTATAGACTTATGTGGTTATTTGGTGTAATATTGCGCCTGGGCGTTCCACAGCTGGGCGTATTTGCCGTCCTTCCGGGAAAGCAGCGCCTCGTGGGTGCCCTGCTGAACGATGGCGCCCTGGTGGAATACCAGGATCTCGTCGCAGAACTTGCAGCTGGACAGCCGGTGGCTGATGTAGATGGCGGTCTTGTCGCCGGAGATCTCGTTGAACTTGGCGTAGATCTCCGCCTCGGCCATGGGGTCCAGAGCTGCCGTTGGCTCGTCCAGGATGATAAAGGGGGCGTTTTTGTACAGCGCCCGGGCAATGGCGATTTTCTGGGCCTCGCCGCCGGAGACCTCCACGCCGTCCTCGCTGTAGTCCTTATAGAGCTGGGTTTCCAGCCCCTTGGGCAGCGTTTTCAGCCGCGGTCCAAAGCCCGCGTCGGTCAGGGCCTTTTCGACCCGCCGGGGATCATAGCGCATGGAGCCGGCTACGTTGCTGCCCAGGCTCTGGGAAATCAGTTGAAAATCCTGGAAAACGACGGAGAAAATATTCATGTAGTCGTCGTACCGGTATTTACGGATATCGATGCCGTTGAGCAGAATTTCGCCCTCCTGAGGGTCGTAGAGCCGGCACAGGAGCTTGATAAAGGTGGTCTTGCCGCTGCCGTTTTCGCCCACGATGGCAAGTCTCTTGCCCACCCGGAACTTCATGGAGACATTCCGGAGCGCCCAGCTCTCGCTGCCGGGGTACTTGAAGGAGACGTTGCGGAACTCCACCTGGTAGTTCCGGTCCGCCCGCTTTTCCGTGGTCAGGCTGCCCTGGTACATGGCGTTGGGTATGTCCAGATAGCGGAAGGTAGTTGCCAGATGCTCCGTGTTGGCCTTCATGTCGCCGTAGGCCTCCAGCAGGGCGTAGACGGAACCGGCCAACGCCGTAGCGGCTCCCACATACTGGGTCACGCTGCCTACGTCAAAGGCCCCGGCCCAGGCTTTCAGGCAGGTAAAGACATAGACAAAGCCGGTGGTCACGGCGGAAATGCTGACGGCCAGGGCGGAGCAGAGGCCCATAGGCCCCCGGGCGGCCCGACCAAAGGATCCGTCCGCCGAGAAGACGGTATTGTTGTTGCTGTAGGCCTGGTTGAGCAAAGGCTGCTGATCGTAGATCCGCACGTCCAGGCGGTTGTTTTTGTCAGAGGGGAATGCGCAGATATAGGTAAAGACCCGGTTGCCGAAGGTGGCGTCCTTGGCTAGCCGATAGGTATGGCTGGCTGCCTTTCCGTAGAGAAATCCGGCCAGCATGCTGATGCCGGTCAGTACCGCCGCAAAGAGAAGAATGAACAGCGGGTTATTGAGGATCCGAAGATCCCCGGCACTTTCCGGTACCGGTATGGCAAAGAGATTGACCGTCAGGGCAACGCCGCCGAGAATACCGATGACACCCTTTACCATTTCCCTGTAAACAATGGCGGCGTTCATCAGGCCGAGGCCGCTCCAGTTCTCATTCTGGGCGATCTGCGCCCGAAGGTCCCGGGTCTCCTGTTTGTCCGCGTCGGCAAAGTCCATGGACATGGCCTTTTTGCAGAAGAGAATTTCCTTTCTGCCCCAGATGTCGTCCAGCAGCGTTTCCTCCCGCTCCTTGAAAAAGGCGCTGAGGATAGCGAGGATACCCGTCGTCAGAGCGGTGAGGATCACCCATTTCCAGAGCACCCCCGGCCGCCGCTGGGCAGCCAGCTCCGAGAGAACCTTTGCCGAAAAGAATACGGTCACATAGGGCAGCAGGGCCGCTAATGCGTTGTTGATGGTGACAATGGGGAAAAACTTTGGCGATACCCCGTGCAGCATTTTGATTGCACGCAGCTCCATGGAAAAATGTTCCCGCATGGTATGCTTCATCAGAAATCCCTCCCTTCCTGATAGTAGCGGCTCTGGACTTCAAACAGCGCCGCATAGCCGCCGCCTTTGCCCAGCAGCTCGTCATGGGTGCCCTCCTCGGCGATCCGGCCGTGGTCCAGGAACAGGATGCGGTCGCAGAACCGGGTGGAGGCCAGCCGGTGGGAAATGAACACGGAGGTCTTGCCCGCCGTCATGGCGCTGTATTTCTGGTAGATGTCGTTTTCAGCGATGGGGTCCAGGGCGGCGGTGGGTTCGTCCAGCAGGAGAACGGGGCCGTCCTTATAGAGCGCCCGGGCCAGCATGAGCCGCTGGGTCTGGCCGCCGGAGAAGAGCACGCCGTCCAGGAAAATTTCATGGCCCACATGAGTATGGATGCCATTGGGCAAAGCCTGGATGGCAGCGGTCAGTCCTGCCTTTTCAAGGCAATCCCAGACCTTATTTTCATCGGTCCCGTCCACGGATTGGGCCACGTTGTCGGCAACCGTGGTGCTCAGCAGAGCGTAGTCCTGAAAAACGGCGCTGAACAGAGCGTAATATTTCTTCCGGTCAAAGGTCCGTACGTCTGTGCCGTTGAGAAAAACGGTCCCTTCCGTAGGATCCAGAAGTCCGCACAGGAGCTTGACCAGGGTGGTTTTTCCGGCGCCGTTCAGGCCCACAATGGCGAGTCTTTCACCGGGGCGAATGGTCAGGGACAGATTCTGAATGGTGTCCGTTTCTGCCTCGGGATAGCGATAGGATACATGGTCCAGCCGCAGCTCGTACCGGTCCGCTTGGGGAACGGGGTCGCCGTCCTCGCCCCGGAAGGGCTCGGGGAATTCCAGAAATTCCCGCACTTGGCAGATATCCAGGCTTTGCTTGTTCAGGGTGCTGAGGTTTCCGAGGATGCCCAGGACCCAGGCGGTGAAGGTGGTGGCGGCTGTGAAATAGAGAACGAATTGGGATACCGTCAGCCCGTCCGTCAGAGCCAGCCGGATCAGATACCAATAGGCAATGCCGTTCCGTGCCACGGTCAGCACAGCGCCGACCAGGTCCACCAGCAGCCGCTTTTTTTCCACCTTCAGCTGGAAAGACAGATAGGCATCGTGGATGCTGTCGAACAGATCGAACATCCAGTTTTGCAGCCCGAAGATCCGGATATCCTTGGCAAATGTGATGGATTCCGCCTTGTCCCGAAGGTAACGTTTTTTGTGGTAGTATGTATTATCCTCGTCCCGGTGAGCATACATCCAGTTGTCCTTGTACCGGGAGGCTGCGAATTCGCCGAGACAGGTGGCGGCCATCAGCGCCAGCAGCCAGGGATTCAGACCGGAGAGAATGGTAAGGTAGACCAGCAGCCCGCCTACGTTGGTGAGCAGAGCGGACAGGGTACGGAAAATCTCTTCCGTAGCGGACACGTTGCTCTCCGTGGCCTCCATGGCCTTGTTCCCCAGACGCTGAAACGCGGGATCCATGGTGTTTGGATAGGCAGTTTCATTGAATTTCCGGGTTATGCGCATAATAATTGCGCTTCGGATCTCCACAACGCAGAATATGGCGTATTTTCTGCAATAGGCCTTTCCGCTCTGTGTCAGCAACAGAGCCGCTGTGAAAAGCAGAATGGTATTGACCAACGCGGGCAGGGCCGCGTGCCGCTCCACCAGCCCCAGGACCTTTGGAGCAATGTAAAGTCCGGCCAGATTGTTGAGAATTTCTGCCAGGGCAGCCAGAGCGTAGAGAACCAGCCCCCGCCGCCGGGTATGCCAGCCGATGGAAAGCGCCCAGGCCGTGTTTTGCAGCGTATTATAGGGCTGCTTTTGTTTGTTTTCTTTCATGGGGAAACACCTCTCTTGTGACCCTATCCTATCATAGAAACACATCCCCGGAGCATTCCGGGGATGAACGGTGGTTTTCGGGGGATGAATTGCAATGCAGGCGGCTTTCAAACGGCAAGAGGACGCAGCACCAAGAGACCATAAAAGTTGCTGTCATTCCGAACCAGCGCGCACGCTGGTGTGGGAATCCCCCGGATTTTCAAACAGTTTGGTGGAAAATTTAGACTTTTTACGCCTGTCGGGGGGATTGCGAACCAGTGACACCCTCGCTACACCTGCGGCAGCAGGATCTCCGTGGTGAAGGCCCCGTCCTCGCTGTTGCGGCTGATATAGCCCTCCAGACGCTCCACAATGGTGTCGATGCGCACCAGACCGAAGCCGTGGCCCTCGCCCTTGGTGGTCTGAAAGCGGCTGCCCAGCTTTTGCAGCTTCTTCCCGGCGGTGAAGTTGGTGAAAGAGATATAGAGCTGGGTGTTTTTCATATCCATATAGACCCGGATGAGCCGCTTTTCCTCCGGAAGGGGCAGGCTGGCCTCAATGGCGTTGTCAAAGAGGTTTCCGAGAATGCAGCACAGGTCGATCTCCGAGGACTTGAGCTTCACGGGGATATGGGCGTCGGCAATGACCCGGATGCCCTTAGATTTGGCCAGGGAGATTTTGGAGTTCAGAATCGCGTCCGTCATGGCGTTTCCGGTCTTGATGACCGTGTCCACCGTGGTCAGATCCCGGTCCAGCTTGTCCAGGTACTCCCGGATGGCGTCCAGGTTTCCTGCCTGGGCGTAGGCTTTCATGACCTGAATGTGGTTCCGGTAGTCATGCCGCCAGCCCCGGATCTGCTTGTACATGTTGTCCACTTCCCGGTAGTGGGTCTCGACTAACTCCTGCTGGTAGGTCTGCAATTGCCGGTCTACACGCTTGGAAAAGAATCCCATTTTTCTTACCTCATCTGAATGATGGCCCGGTTCACGGCCTCATAGGCCCCCCGGGGCAGGGGGACAGAAGCGCCGCCGGAGAGCTTGATCTCCATTTTTGTCACCCGGCTGATCTGGGTCAGGTTCACAATGGCGGACCGTCCCACCCGGAAAAACCGCTCGTCCAGCTCTTTTTCCAGCTGTCCCAGGGTCATTTTGACGGTGTAGTCCCCGTTTTCGTGAATGGTGACATAGTTTCCGCTGACCTCTGCCCAGCGGATGCGGTGAATGGGCAGGCGGACCATTTCCCCGGAAATCTCCAGGTGCAGCACCTTTTCATTTTTCCGCAGCTTCTCGGCGGCCCGGTCCAGGACGGAAAAGAGCTTTTCCTCCCGCAGGGGCTTTACAAGATAGTGCAGGGCCGCCACCTCGTAGCCCTCGGCAATGTAGTCAGAGTAACCGGTGATAAAGATGATCTGTACGGTGTCGTTGTCCCGGCGCAGCTTTTTCGCCATGGTGACGCCGTCCATACCCCCCATTTCAATGTCCAGCAGCAGAATGTCAAAGTCGCTTTCTTCGGCATAACGGAAGAGGAAGCTTTCAGCGGAGGAAAACAGCTCAACGCGGGCGGCGTCTCCCCGCTCAGAGGCCCACCGTCGCGCCAGAGAACTGACATAGTCCCGGTCAACCTGGGAATCGTCACAAACGGCAATTTTGTAGTCCATTGCGCGGTACCTCCTGTCAGCTTGCTCTGTGGGGAATCTGCGGATACCGCGCCAAAAGCGCGGCGATTTGCGCATTTGTTTTCAGCATAAGGACTTCTGTCTGTGTAGGCTCTGTTAGCAGGTACTCCCCGCTGGCAAAGCAGCCGAGCATCCAGTCGTTGATCTCCGGGGCATAGTGGGTGTAGTCCTTGTAGTTGTCCAGGTCGGTTACAAAGTCCGCGTTCTGAAAATCGAAAACCCGGACATTTTCATATTCCAGGAGCTTTTCTTCGGCATAGGCTTTGAACGCCAGATAGGTTTCCGCGTTTCCGGCCTCCTGGGTGTAGTTCCAGTACAGGGCGGAGTAGGGCGGGAAGAAGACGGTATAGTCCCCGTTTCCTAGGTCCAGCTGGGAGATGTATCCCTCAAACCGTGTCTTCATCCGGGCAAGCGTCGCCTCCGCGTCAAAGGAAGCGTTCTCCGGCGGCGGGCTGTAGAGGGAGAGGGTCGCCTCCGCACCGAAGGTCCAGTCGTCCCGCCAGTCTTCCAGGCCGTCAATGCGCATGGCCCGGGTAAACTTTTCCGGCAGGGGAATGCCGAGCTTCCTTGCGGCGGACAGTCCTAAATCAATGGGGATGAACCGCATCCATGTCTCGTAGCCAAGAAGATAGCGGTAGTCGTTCCAGACGCTGTCGTCCAGAAGGTAGTCCGGGAACCGGTCCATATCATCCCATATTTCCGGGGCGAACAGATATTGGTCTAGGCAGATATAAAAGTGCTTTGCCTTGCCCACTTCGTTGATTTTTTGGGTCAGCTTCTGAATTTCCGTCAGACTGATGGCCCCGGTGGTGATTTTCAAGGGGCTGCCGCCGAGGGTTTCCCGGAACAGCTCCATATCCGTGTTCTGGATCATGGAGGAGCCGATGAGCACCGTATCATAGTCGTAATTTTTGATAAGCCCCGGGGTCACAAGCCGGGAATTCAGCAGATACTGGTTATCCCGCACCCGGTACTGCATATAGGGGTCTACCAGGTAGGCGCAGGCGCACATCAGAATAACGATTGCCAGTGTCAGCGACAGCAGCCGCAGCAGCCATTTTTTTGCCATAGCTTGCTCCTTAGAAATTGAAGTAGATGAATACGCTCTCCCGGGACAGATGCACCAGGGCAATGCAGAAGAGGATCGCCGTCACGATGCGGGTCCCTCTGCGGCAGGTGAAAGAATCCAGCAGACGGCAGCTGTTTTCGCATCGGAAGCATACAAAGGTCAGCGCGGCCAGCAGGCAAAGAACATAAATGGTGTTCAGCAGCACGGGTACGCCTACAAAGCCGTCCACGGCCAGCGTGCCGACCTGAGTCAGGGCCAGGTTGGAGACGTCGACCATGCCCCGGTAGACTATGGCGGCATTCGCAAAACTGTCCGCCCGGAAGAGCACCCACAGAGCATTTACAATGAGAAATGTACCGAATATCCGCAGCCAGCGGGGGACTTTGGAAAGAGGTTTGGCAAACACCCGTTCCAGGGCATTGAAAAGCCCGTGCAGTGCGCCCCAGAGCACGAAGGTCCAGGCCGCGCCGTGCCACAGGCCGCTGACCAGGAAGGTGACGAGCAGATTCCGGTAGGTTTTCCATTTTCCTTCCCGGCTGCCGCCCAGGGGAAAGTAGATGTAGCTCTGCAAGGCCCTGCCCAGGGTGATATGCCACCGCCGCCAGAAAACGCCGATGCTCTCGGACTGGTAAGGGGAGCGGAAATTGAAGGGAATGTCGATGTTAAAAAGCTTTCCCAGGCCCACGGCCATATCGGAATAGCCGCTGAAATCGAAATAGACCTGGAAGGTATAGGAAAGGGAAGTGGCCCAGGCGGCGCAGAAGCCCAGGCTGGAGGCGGCGAAACCGGTGTCGGCAAAGAGCGCCAATGTATCGGCAATGACCGCCTTTTTGAACAGGCCGATGGCGAATATGTACGCGCCCTTTGCCGCGTTGTCCCAGTTCCAGTACCGCCGGGTTTCGTCCTTGAACTGGGGGATCATCTCGCTGTAGAGCACGATGGGCCCCGCCACCAGCTGGGGAAAGAACAGCACGAAGATGCAGTAGTCGTCAAACCGTTCCAGCTTTTCCTCGCCCTTGCGGATGGAGACCAGGAAGGACAGCTGCTGGAAGGTAAAAAAGCTGATGCCCAGGGGCAGGGCGATATGCTTCAGCAGGAAAGAGGTATGGAACAGGGCGTTGATATTCTCCACAAAGAAATCCCGGTACTTGAAGTACCCCAGCAGCCCCACATTAAAGAGGACCCCAAGCCAGAAGCAGACGGTCTGAAAGCATCCATTGCCCCCATAGATGCAGGAGGCCAGCAGGTAATTTACCAGAATGGAAATGACAATGATCAGCAGATAGCTGGGGTTGAAGTACCCGTAGAAAAAGAGAGATGCCCCAATGAGGAACAGCCGCTGGTAAACGGGATTTTTGGGCAGGGAAAGCAGATAGTAGCCCCCAAGCACCAGAGGCAGAAAGGCGAAAAGAAAAATATAGGATGAAAAAACCATGGTATCACCTGTGCAGGTAGAATAGCCGCTGCTTTTGCGCGGCATTGGCCGGGGGGATATCGCCCCGGCAGAAAAGACCGTAAAGGGCATTGCAGCGCCGCTCCAGGGCGGCATAATCACTTTCCGACTGCCAGCCCAGATTTTTGCAGAAGGAGCTGCCCTTGAGCACGGCACGGCCCCGATCGTCAAAGGCCAGGACGCGGGCGTAGGGGGCGGGGGCATTCAGATCCGCTTCCGTAAGGCCCAGAAAGGCGCACAGCACCATCCGGTCCAGGCGGGAACGGGTATAGCGCCTTGTCTTGACGCTTGTGAGAATATCCTCCAGACTGCCCGCTTCCCGGCTGGCGTGCATAAGCCGCCGCCAAAGCCCCTCGGAGCCATAGGGCAGGGCCTGGAATTCTTCGTCCGTCATGGTTCGCAGTCTCGCGAGGATCGCCCGTTCACCGGTGTCCAATGTGTGGACGGCGGCGTTTGCAAAGCAAGGGACGGCTTCCTCCGGTACATAGTCCAGCCAGTTTTCCCCGGACAGGGCGCGCCGCCGCAGGGCCGTGGCGGAGGGGTTTTCCGGGTCCGGCGTTTCCGCGTGGTAGCTGCCCTGCCGGGTCACGGGGAAGGGGAGCAGGGCGCTTCCCTGAGCCTGAATGGCCTTGCAGTACTCCACGGCCAGAATGTCATTGGGCTTTTCCAGAAGCAAGCCAGGAGTTCCCATGGCCTCCAGCGCCCGCTGCCGGGCGGCGGGAAAGCTGACGCCGGAGGCGAGTTCCGCGCGCAGAAGCGCGGAAAAGGAAGGGGACAGCAAGGCTTCCGCCGTTCTCATCAGAGAAGCCGTATCGCCGCGCTCCGCGCCGAAGCACAGGCAGTCGCAGAGCGGGGAGAGAATGGCTACCCCTGCGGCGGCGAAACCCTCTGCCGAGGAAAGACTGGCCGTCACGGGAAGCTCCAGAACCAGGTTTGCCCCACAGAGAATTGCGGCCCTGGCCCGTACCGTCCGGTCGAACATGGCGGGTGCGCCCCGTTGGACATAATTGCCGCTCATAAGGCATACAATGGCCGTTTCTTCCCCGAAATGCTGCCGGATCAGAGAGAATTGCTTCTGGTGGCCCTTGTGGAAGGGGTTATATTCACAGATAACGCCGACAATTGCCAAAGTTTTTCCTCCAAAAGCAAAAATTTTTCAGATAGGGCTTGAGAAACCGGGAAAGATGGAATATAATAGCATCGATATTGTATCACAGATCAAAGCAAAAGAAAACAATATTTTTAGGAGGAGTTTCCAATGAACGTTTTGATTATCAACGCCGGCAGTTCTTCCCTGAAGTACCAGCTGATGAACCCCGAGACCGGGGATGTGGCTGCCAAGGGCCTGTGCGAGCGTATCTACATTGACGGCCGTCTGACCCACAAGGTAGGCGACAAGAAGGTCACCAAGGACATTCCGATGCCCTCTCACTCCGAGGCTATTGCCGCTGTCCTGGACATTCTGGTCGATCCTGAGTACGGCGTCATCAAGTCCGTTGACGAGATCGACGCCGTGGGCCACCGCGTGCTGCACGGCGGTATGGAGTTCTCCGACTCCTGCATCATCAACGACGAGGTCATCAAGGCCATCGAGAAGTGCATTCCTCTGGGACCCCTGCATAACCCTGCCAACCTGATGGGCATCCGCGCCTGCCAGGCCGTTATGCCCAACACCCCCCAGGTCGCCGTGTTTGACACCGCTTTCCACATGACCATGCCCCCCAAGGCTTACCGCTATGCCATTCCCAAGGAGTACTATGAGAATGACGACATCCGCCGCTACGGCTTCCACGGCACTTCCCACAAGTATGTCGCCAAGCGCACCGCGGAGCTGGTCGGCAAGAAGAACTTCAAGATGGTCAACTGCCATCTGGGCAACGGCTCCTCCCTGTCCGCCATCAAGGACGGCAAGTGCATGGATACCTCCATGGGCCTATCCCCCCTGGCCGGTGTGCCTATGGGCACCCGTTCCGGCGACATCGACGCCTGCGTGGTGCAGTTCATCTGCAATAAGTACGGCATGAGCGTTGACGACTGCCTGACCATGCTGAACAAGAAGTCCGGCATGCTGGCGCTGTCCGGTGTGTCCTCCGACTTCCGCGATCTGGGCGAGGGTGCCGAGAAGGGCAACGAGGACTGCGTTCTGGCGCTGGAGAAGTTCTCCTACGAGGTCGCCAAGTATGTGGGCGCTTACGCTGCCGCTCTGAACGGCATCGACGTTCTGACCTTCACCGCCGGCGTAGGCGAGAACGACGGCGATGTCCGGGCCATGGTCTGCGACTACCTGGGTTTCATGGGGGTCAAGCTGGATCCCGAGCTGAACAAGCAGCGCGGCAAGGAGATGGTCATCTCCACTCCCGACTCCAAGGTCCAGGTCTGGGTCGTTCCCACCAACGAAGAGCTGATGATCGCTCAGGATACCGCTGAGCTGGTCAACGCCGCCAAGAAGTGATTTTTAAGCCGAAGGGCCGCCGCTTTTCCGCGGCGGTCCTTTTCAGTGAAAGGATATCTGTATGGAAACAGTCGAAAAGCGCTTTCTGCGCTATGTAAGCTACGAAACTACTTCGGATGAAATGTCCGAAACCTGCCCCTCTACGGCGAACCAGAAGGTCCTGGCTGCCGCTATCGTGGCGGAAATGCAGGCCATGGGCATTGCGGACGCCCACATGGACGCAAACGGCTATGTCTACGGCACTGTGCCGGGAGACGAAAGCCTGCCCACCATTGGTCTGATCGCCCACATGGACACTGCCCCGGATGCCAGCGGCGCCAATATCAAAGCCCGGATCGTGGAATACAACGGGGGAGATGTCCTGCTGAACGAGGAAAAGGGCATCTATCTGCGGGAGAGTGATTATGAATCCCTGTCCCGCAACAAGGGAAAGCACCTGATCGTTACTGACGGCACGACCCTGCTGGGCGCGGACGACAAGGCCGGTGTGGCGGAGATCCTGACCGCCGCCGAAATTCTGCTTCATGAGGGCGGGAAGCACGCAACGCTGAAGATCGGCTTCACCCCTGACGAGGAGATCGGCCGGGGCGCGGATAAGTTCGATGTAAAGGGCTTCGGCGCGGACTATGCCTATACCGCCGACGGCGGCACGGTGGGCGAAATTGAATATGAGAATTTCAACGCCGCATCTGCCTGCGTCACCTTCCACGGTCTGAACATCCACCCCGGTTCCGCCAAGGACAAGATGGTGAATTCCCAGTATATCGCCATGGAGTACCAAAGCCTGCTTCCCACCGCCCAGAAGCCGGAGTATACGGAGGGCTACGAGGGCTTTATCCATCTGACGGATATGCAGGGCGAGGTGGAAAACAGCCAGCTGCGCTATATCATCCGGGATCACGACATGGCAAAATTCCAGGAGAAGAAGCGCCTGATGGCCTCCATTGCCGGTTTCCTGAATGATAAGTACGGCACGGGCACCGTGGAGATCCAGATCCGGGACAGCTACTTCAACATGCGCGAAAAGATCGAGCCCTGCATGGAGATCGTGGAGCGGGCCAAGAACGCCATGCGACAGGCGGGTATGGATCCCAGAGAGGTCCCCGTCCGGGGTGGCACCGACGGCGCGAGACTGTCCTACGAGGGCCTGCCCTGTCCCAACCTCTGCACCGGGGGCGAGAACTACCACGGCCGCTTTGAGTATATCCCTGTGGAGGATATGCATCAGTGCGTCCAGATGCTGGTGAACATCCTGCGGATGGCGTAACGCCTTTTTGTACTGGATTTTTCCGAACACCTGTGCTATAATGGCCTGGCATTTCGTACAAAAGCGAGGTTATACCATGAACGATAAGGAAATCGGCGAGATCCGCCGCCATCTGCGGCGGGACCGCAGCAATATTACGAAGATTTACGGTTGCTTTGTCAATGACAACAAGGAGATCATCACGGAGTTCAGCCAGAGTACCGGCATTATGCCCGAGAACGAGGGGGACAAGTATTTCGCCCTCTTCAAGCGGGTGCTCTCCGGCGCTATCGGCAAGAATCTGATCGATATCACCTTCAAGACCGCTCAGGTGGCGAACAGCCCCGAGCATAAGCTGCTGATGGATCTGCGGGCCTCCAAACTGGCGGACGATGAACTGCTGCACGGTTTCTTCCAGAAGATCATTGACTCCGTGACCATCGAGGGCAATTACCTGATCCTCATGGGCTGCGACAGCTATGATGTGCCCTTTAAGGGCAAGGACGACCTGTCCGACTCGGACAAGTCTGAAGAGGTCTATACGTATCTGGTCTGCGCTATCTGCCCGGTCAAGCAGACCAAGCCGAACCTGCACTATGTGCCGGAGGAAAAGCTTTTCCACGATGGGGCCATGAACCAGCCGGTCAGCGCCCCGGTGCTGGGCTTTCTGTTCCCGGCCTTTGACAACCGGGCTACCAACATCTACAACGCCCTCTATTACACCCACGATATCAAGGTCAGCCAGGATGCCCTCATTGAGGCTCTGTTCAATACCCCTGTGCCCATGCCCGCCGCCGAGCAGAAGAAATGCTTTGAGGCGCTTCTGACCACGGCTCTGGGGGATGAGTGCAATCTGGATGTGGTCCAGACCGTCCATGACCAGCTGTGCCAGCGGATCGAGCTGCACAAGGAGGCCAAGGTCCCCGAGCCTTTGATGATCGCCAAGGCGGATGTGAAAGAGGCGCTGGCCTCCTGCGGCGTGTCGGAAGAGCACCTTGCGAAGTTCAGTGTGGACTATGACGAGACTTTCGGCTTCGAGGCTGACCTGCACCCCAAGAACATCATTGACAGCAAGCGTTTTGAAATCAAAACTCCGGACGTGTCCATCAAGGTGGACCCTACCCGGAGCGATCTGATCGAGACAAGGGTCATCGGCGGCGTGAAATACATCATGATCTGCGCCGATGAAAACGTAGAGGTCAACGGCGTCATTATTCATATTGATGAAGAGAAAAAGGAACCTGCACAGGTATAAAAAAGGGTTCTATAATAAATGTTGGGGTCAGGCGAAGAACCCAATGTCACTAAGTTAAGAAAGGCTGGGTCTCGCAGAAATGCGGGGCCCAGTTTTTTGTAACTATTTTCAAAAAAGCACTTGACAAATACAGTAAAATGTGCGGCCTTTTTGCTAACTGCGGTTAGCAAAAAGGCCTTTGTAATTAGAGGTATTCCCACCCCGAATTACAAGGAGGCTTATAAATGTCA
>CAVLCF010000081.1:0-9915 GCA_963661735.1 bacterium
CGGGGGCAAAAGATCCGCTGTCCAGCCGCCGACGATTTATTCAGAGTTTCCTTAAGAAAGGTGTGAAATAAAATGGCAAAGTCAAAGCTGGTTCAGGCAAACAAAAAAATCGAGGAGGCCGTGGTTGGCGGCTACAAGAAGATCGAGCAGACGGTGGTCGGCGGGTACAAGGGCATCGAGGATGCCGTTGTCGGCGGCTATCAGAAGATTGAGGACGGTTTCGTAGACCGTTACCTGACCCATGATGGGGAGACCGTAGAAGAAGCAAAGCAGCGGCTGAAAGCCGCCCGCAAATAAAAGGAGGAAAGTATTATGAAAAAGAGTAACTTTATCGCATTGGTTCTGGGAACGGTCAGCGGCGTATTCTTCGCCCTGGGTATGTGCATGGCGCTGCTGCCGGAGTGGGGCATGCGGAATCAGGGCATTGTCTGCGGCGTCATCGGCATGGTTCTGGGCCTGATCACCTGGATGATCTGGCGGAAGCTGGAGGGCAAGACCCCCATCAAGGTCAGCGGCAGGACCGTGGGAACCATTCTCTTAGGCGTTGTCGGCGCGCTGCTGCTGGGCGTGGGCATGTGCCTGAGCATGGTGTTCGGCAAGATGGTTCTGGGCATTGTAGTCGGTATCATTGGAATCGTGGTTCTGCTGATGCTGATTCCCCTGACCAAGGGGCTAAAGTAAAGAAAAACACAGGCGGACGATCCGATCATGGGCGGCCGCCTGTTTCATTCCCAATAAGCGTCGGGGAATATTCCTGTATTACGATCAAAGGCCCCGCTGCGGCAGCCGCAGCGGGGCCAAAATTCAGCAGAGCTTCGCGCCTGCGGGGATGGCGTCGGAGAGCATGACCAGGTTCAGCTTTTCTTCGCCGTTTTCCTTGTGGACGGCGCTGAGAAGCATACCGGCGGACTCCCGGCCCATCATTTTCCGGGGGGGCAGATTGGTGATGGCCACCAGGGTCTTGCCCACCAGCTCCTCGGGCTTGTAGTACTTGGCAATGCCGGAGAGGATCTGGCGATCCGTGCCGGTGCCGTCGTCCAGGGTGAATTGCAGCAGCTTGTCGCTCTTTTTCACATTCTGGCAGGCCTTGACCTTGACGGCCCGGAGTTCGTTCTTGCAGAAGGTGTCGAAGTCTACGCTTTCCTCGGTATAAGGCTCAATTTCCAGCGGGGGAACGGCGGGCTTGTTCAGCGCTTCCAGCTCAGCCAGCTCCTTCTCCATGTCGATTCTGGGGAACAGGGCGGGACCGGCCACGGTGGCCACATCCCGGGGGAGGGTACCGAAGGCGTTCAGGGTGCCCCAGCTCAGGTCCGCCCCGCCCAGCCGTTTGGCAATCTCCGCGGCGGTGTTGGGCATGAAGGGCTGCAAAAGCCCCGCGCAGACGCGGACGGTCTCCAGCAGGTTGTAGAGGACCCGGGCCAGCCGGGGCTTCTGGGCCTCGTCCTTGGCCAGCACCCAGGGGGCGTTCTCGTCGATATACTTGTTGGCCCGGGAGATGACCTTGAAAATCTCGTTCAGAGCGTTCTGGAAGGCGAACTTCTCCATCTGCTCCTCGTAGCGGTCCCGGAGGCCGGAGACCATGGTCAGCAGCTCGGCATCCTTTTCGGTGTCCTCTGCCTGCTCTGTGGGCAGGTGTTCGCCGAAATACTTCTGGGCCATGGCCACGGTGCGGCTCACCAGGTTGCCCAGGTCGTTGGCAAGATCCACGTTGATGGTGGAGATCAATGCCTCATTGGAGAAGTTGCCGTCGGAGCCGAAGGGGAAGGTCCGCAGCAGGAAGAACCGCAGGGCGTCCACGCCGAAGCGCTGGGCCAGCACATAGGGGTCTACCACATTGCCCTTGGACTTCGACATCTTGCCGCCGTCCAGCAGCAGCCAGCCGTGGCCGAAGACCTTCTTGGGCAGGGGCAGATTCAGACTCATGAGCATGGCGGGCCAGATAATGGAGTGGAACCGGACGATCTCCTTGCCCACAAAGTGGACATCGGCGGGCCAGAACTTTTCCAGATCATGGTAGCGGTCGTTCTCAAAGCCCAGGGCGGTCATGTAGTTGAACAGGGCGTCGATCCACACATAGACCACATGGCCCGGGTCAAAGTCTACGGGCACGCCCCAGGTAAAGCTGGTCCGGGAGACGCACAGATCCTCAAGACCCGGCTTGATGAAGTTGTTCACCATTTCGTTGACCCGGCTCCGGGGCTCCAGGAAGTCGGTATTCTCCAGCAGGTCCTGCACCCGGTCCGCGTACTTGCTGAGCCGGAAGAAGTAGGCCTCCTCCTCGGCGTCCTGCACCTCCCGGCCGCAGTCCGGGCACTTGCCGTCCACCAGCTGGCTCTCGGTCCAGAAGCTTTCACAGGGCTTGCAGTACTTGCCCTTGTAGGTGCCCTTGTAGATGTCGCCGTTGTCGTGCATCTTCTTGAAGATTTTCTGGATGGCGGCCACATGGTAGTCATCTGTGGTGCGGATGAAGCGGTCGTAGGAGATGTTCATCAGCTTCCACAGGTCCAGCACACCGCCGGGACCCTCTACGATGTTGTCCACGAACTGCTGGGGGGTGACCCCGGCCTCCTTGGCCTTGTCCTCGATTTTCTGGCCGTGCTCATCGGTGCCGGTGAGGAACATCACATCGTAGCCCTTCAGCCGCTTGTACCGGGCCATGGCGTCCGTCGCCACGGTGCAGTAGGTGTGGCCGATGTGGAGCTTGGCGGACGGATAGTAGATGGGTGTGGTAATGTAGAACTTTTCTTTGCAGGCATTACACATAGAATAACCTCCTTCAAAATAGAAAATCGCCCCGGGTCTGACCCAAGGGCGACAAAACTGACGCGGTACCACCTTGATTTGCAGAGCTTTTCTGCCTCATTGACGCGATAACGGGCGCACCCGGAGAGGCCTACCTATCGACCCCTCGGCTCCGAGACCATGTTCCGCCGCCTCCGCGCCCCCCTTTTCACCGCCCAGGGGCTCTCTGACCGCATCCGCAGCGTACTCTTCTCTTCACAGCCAATATGATTTTTCATTATAGCCCGTAATAAGAAGCTTTGTCAAGGAGTTTTTCGGGCAGGAGGGAGATTGAGGCCGGGGGTTTACGAGTTGACAGTTGACAATTGACAGTTGACAGTTAAGGAATTTCCTTCGGAAATGAATGAAATAATTATAAATCGTCCCGAAGGGACACCATAACTGTCAACTGTACACTGTCAACTGTCAATTGCGCTGGCGCGTAAGCGCCAGCGCCACCCCTACCGCGGCCACGCCGCCTACCAGCTTGCCTACGATCATAGCCCCCAGCAGCTCCGGGGCAAAACCGGCGGTGAAGCCCAGGTGGTCGCCGAAGACAAAGGCGGCGGGGACGGCGAAGGCGATGTTCACCACCTTGCCCCGGGGGTCCATGTCCTTTACGGAATCAAAGGTGGCGATGGAGTTGGCCAGAGTGGCCACAAGCCCCGCCGCCGCGGCATCGTTGATCCCCAGCAGCTTCCCCAGAGCCAGCAGGGGCTTCTTCAGAAGCTTTGTGACCACGTAAACCAGGGGAAAGGCCCCGGCCAGCACAATGGCAATGGCCCCCACGGTCTCATAGCCCTCGGAGATGGGGGCCAACCCCGGGATCAGCACAAAGCCCGTGAGCGTTTCCGCAATGGCAGCGGCCAGCCCCACAGTAACAATGGCCACCACGATTTTGCCGAACACCGTAAAAGCCGTTACCATGGCCTTTTCCGCCCGCCAGAGTCCCAGGGCAATGAGCAGCGCGATCAGCACAATGGGCACCAGATTGCGCAGGACCATCCGGACGGGATACCCCGCCGTCAGTCCTCCGGCCAGCACCCCCAAAGGAATTGCCACAATGCCGCAGAGGATGCCCTTGGCCATGGCGGGCCGGTCCTCCTCCCGCAGAATGCCCATGGCTACGGGAATGGTAAACACGACGGTAGCCCCCAGCATGGAGCCGGTGATGATGCCCCCCAGTCCAGCCGCGTCCCCGGTCAGGGCCAGCTCCCGGGCAAGCTGGCCGCCGCCCATGTCGCAGGCCAGAATGGTCCCGGCGAACATGGCGGGGTCTGCCCCCAGCGCCCCGTAAATGGGTACCACGATGGGCTTTAAGAGTTTTGCCAGCACCGGGGCCAGGCACACGATGCCGATCATGGCCAGGGCCAGGGTCCCCATGGAGAGAATACCCTCTTCAAACCGGGGGCCTAGGCCAAACCGATTGCCCAGGATCCGGTCCAGGGCGCCAAGCAGGGCAAAAACCGCCATAATGGCGATCAGAACCTCGTGAAAGGACATTTAAGGCTTCCGCTCCTTGCTGTCTAAGATCGCCACTACTGCCGCGTCCACCGGGGCGTCCATGCAGTACCGGGAGGCCACGGTCCCGGTGGCCAGCAGCACCTGGTCCCCGGGGCCTGCCCCTACCTGGTCCGCGGCCACCAGCTCCTCGGCCCCGGCCCGGACCACGAGGAAGGTCTGCCCCTGCAAACAGGCGGCCTTTCGGGTGGCCCAGATGGAGCCTACAACAGATCCGATTTTCATCGCTTTCCCTCCATGAAATTTGAGTAGAATGTCATTCCGAACCAGTGACTGATGTCACTGGTTCGGGAATCCCCCGGATAATGCAGTATCAGGAAAGTATTTCCCGGGCCAAGGGTGTCAGCACGGCTTCCGGTCCCGGGCGCTTCCCCTGGGCCAGCAGCAGCCTTGCCTCCTCGGCGGTGATGAGCCGTTTCCGGCCTCCGTCCGTGAAAAGAACGCCCCAGTTTTTCAGCTCCCGCTGGGCGGCGGTGAGGGAGCCGGCCAGCGCCCGGTTCTTGGGGCTTTCCGGCAGCCCCGGGGTGTAGAGATAGACGCTTTTCCCCTGGGCCAAAGCCTCCAGCACGGCTTCCTCCCGGAACCGCAGCAGCTGGGAAAGGCTCAGAGAGCCGATGACCACCGCGTCATAGGGCGGCTCCCGCACATAGGTGCAGCCCAGGGAAGCCTCCGGCTCCCGCCCGATCAGCAGCGCCCGCATGGCTCGATCCTCCCCAGGTCGCCCTTCTGAAAGCCGCAGGCGTTGGCCTCGTCGTAGTCCAGGTGGGCGTAGGGTGCGAAGTCCTGGCTTACCCGGACGGCCACATCCTCAAAGACCAGGGGCCGCCCCGTAAAGGTCCGCAGCCGGACGGTCTGCCCATGCTTTACGCCGAAACCTTCCGCCGCCTGGGGCGTCAGGTGGACATGACGCTGGGCCACAATGACGCCCTGGTTCAGCCGCACCGTGCCCTTTGGCCCGATCAACAGCGCGCCGGGGGTTCCGGCCACATCCCCGGAGAGCCGCACCGGTGCGGAGAGCCCCAGCTGGCGGCCGTCCGTCAGGGAGATCTCCACCTGCCCCGCTTGCCGCTCGGGACCCAGCACGGCCACGTTCTGAAATTCCCCCTTGGGCCCCTTTACCGTCACCCGCTCCCGGGACAGAAACTGCCCAGGCTGGCTTAAGGGCCGCTCCGGCGTCAGCGGATGGCCAAACAGGGTCATGGCCTGTTCCCGGGTCACATGCACATGCCGCCCGGAGGCCTCCAATTCAATAAACACCCGCCCGAGAACCGCCTTGGTCAGGCCGGAAATGTCCATAGTGATTCCTCCCGTTATCAATTGACAATGTACAATTGACAGTTGACAATTAAGGTGTTTCCTTCGGAAACAAATCAAAAAATGCCGATTTGCCCGGTTGAAGACATCAAAATTGTCAATTGTCCATTGTCAATTGTCAATTTTCTATCATCCCAGCCGCTCCAAAATCTTTTGTGTCAGCATTTCCACCAGCTCACTCTCCGGACTGTGGGCGTGGTGGGCTTCCTCCGTGCCCCAGGCGACCCGGCGGATGTTGATCAGGTCCAGAGGGGAGATGTTGTTGGAGGAGCTGCTGCCGCCTACCGCCCCGCAGCCCAGGGTCAGGGCCGGGAACAGCCCCGTGGCCGCACCGATGCCGCCAAGAGCCGCCGGGGCGTTGACCAGGAACCGGGACACGGGGATCTCCAGGGCGAATCGCCGGATAACGCCCTCGTCCCGGGCGTGGATGGCGAAGGTGTGGCCGCTGCCCTCGTGGCGCAGGACCTCCACGGCTTTGGCAAGCACCGCGTCCTCGCTGTCCATGACGAAAAAGGCCAGCACGGGGCAGAGCTTTTCCATGGAGTAGGGCCGGGTGGGTCCCGCCTCCTGCTCCCGGGCCATGAGGACCTTCGTGTCCTTGGGCACGGAGAAGCCCGCCTTTTCCGCCAGATAGATGGCGGTTTTGCCCACGATTTCCGGATTCAGGCCCCCGGTGGGCTTGAAGAGCAGCTTTGCAAGCTTCTGGGCCTCGACTGTGGGCATCAGGTAGATGCCCTGCCGCCCGGCCTCTTCCAGGACGGCGGACTCCATGCTTTTTTCCACAATGATGCTCTGCTCCGAGGCGCAGACCGTACCGTTGTCAAAGGTCTTGGAGCGCACAATGGCGGCGATTGCCGCCGGAACGTCCGCGGAGGTGTGGATATAGGCGGGGCCGTTGCCCGCCCCCACGCCGATGGCGGGCTTGCCGGAGGAATAGGCTGCCCGGACCATACCGGGGCCGCCGGTGGCCAGGATCAGCTTTACCTCCGGGGCGCTCATCAGCTCCTGGGTGCCTGCCATCTGATTTGCCGTCAGGCAGGAAACGCAGCCCGCCGGGGCTCCGGCGGCTTCCGCCGCCCGGGACAGCAGCTCCGCCGCGGCCCGGGTACACCCGGCCGCCTTAGGGTGGGGCGAGAAGATGATGGCGCAGCCCGCTTTCAGGGCGATCAGGGCCTTATAGCACACCGTGGAGGTGGGATTGGTGCTGGGGACGATGGCGGCGATGACCCCCACGGGCACGCCGATCTCCCACAGCCGCTTTTCCGGGATCTCCCGCAGGATGCCCCGGGTTTTCATATCCGCGATGGCGGCGTGTACGGTCCTACAGGCGAAGCGGTTTTTCTCGGTTTTGTCCTGGGTGTTGCCGAAGCCCGTTTCCTCCAGGGCCATTTTGGCCAGGGCGGCGCATTCCGGTTCAAAGGCCGCGGCCATGGCGCGGACAATGGCGTCCAGGGCGTCCTGGTCCATTTTTTCCAGCGCCTGCTGGGCCTTCCCCGCCCGCCGTGCCAACAGGCGCGCCTCCTGCCGGGCGGTCAGATCAATATCAAGTTCCATAGGATTCTCCTTTCAACGGCTTCCCCTGGGGGAAGCGGAGCGAAACCCCTGTTTGCAGTAGTACGTCTATGCTAAAACCTTTATAGCGACAGAAGTTGAACGTATACCCTGAAAGCGAAAACCCCAAGCCTTCCCCTGGGAGGGGAAGGTGGCCCGCAGGCCGGATGAGGTCGAGGCCGGAGGGGAAAACGAGGTAGGTGCATAACTTGAGGTTTCGATCTCATCCGCCTCGCTTCGCTCAGCACCTTCCCCTTCCAGGGGAAGGCTTTAATACAGTAGACTGGACCCGTCGCCGGCCTTTTTGGTCAGGCGGCCGTTTTCCACGAAGCCCATCTTTTCCAGCCAGCGCTGGAACTCCGGAATGGCGGTTTTGCCGGTGATCTCCCGGAGGGCGGCGGTGTCCCGGAAGCCGGTGGTCTGGTAGGAGAGCATGATGTCGTCCCCGTGGGGGATGCCCATGAAGTAGTTGCAGCCCGCCAGAGTCAGCAGGGAGGCCAGATTTTCAATGTCGTTCTGGTCCGCTTTCATGTGGTTGGTGTAGCAGCAGTCGCAGCCCATGCTGACCCCCAGGAGCTTGCCCATGAAGTGGTCCTCCAGGCCCGCCCGTGTGACCTGCCGGGCGTCGTACAGGTATTCCGGCCCGATGAAGCCCACCACGGTGTTCACCAGGAAGGGGGAGAAGTGCCGGGCGAAGCCGTAGCACCGGGCCTCCATCGTCACCTGGTCCGTGCCGAAGTGGGCCTCGCTGGAAAGCTCGGAGCCCTGGCCGGTTTCAAAATACAGCACATTCGGCCCCTCCGCCGTGCCCTTTTGCAGCATCAGCGCCCGGGCGTCGGCAATGGTCTTGGCGTCAAAGCCGAAAGCCTCGTTGCCCTTCTGGCTGCCCGCGATGGACTGGAAGATCAGATCGCAGGGGGCCCCCGCCTCCACGGCCTTCATCTGGGCGGTCACATGGGCCAGCACGCAGATCTGGGTGGGGATGGCCCAGTGCTCCTTGATCTCCTGGAACCGGCGCAGGATTTTACCCGCCTGTTCCGGGGAGTCCGTCACCGGGTTCAGGCCGATGACCGCGTCTCCCGCCCCGAAGCTCAGGCCCTCCAGGACGGAGGCGGTGATGCCCTCCGGGTCATCGGTGGTGTGGTTGGGCTGTAAACGGCAGCTCAGGGTCCCCGGCAGGCCGATGGTGGTGTTGCAGTGGGCGGTGACGGTGATCTTCCGGGCGGCGTAGATCAGGTCCAGGTTGCTCATGAGCTTGCATACCGCCGCCGCCATTTCGGCGGTCAGCCCCCGGCTGCGCCGGCGGATGTCTGCCGAGGCAGTGTCCTCGTCCAGGATCCACTCCCGCAGCCGGGAAACCGTCCAGCCTTTGATTTTTTCGTATTCCGGCAAATTCAGGTCGTCCTGAATGATCCGGGTGACTTCGTCCCTTTCATAAGGCACCGCCGGATTCTCCCGCAGCTCCTGAAGGGTCACGCCGGAGAGAACCACCTTGGCGGCGACCCGCTCCTGGGCGCTTTCCGCGGCCAGCCCCGCCAGCTTATCGCCGGACTTTTCCTCATTCGCTTTGGCAAGGACTTCCTTTAGGTCCCGAAAAGCATATGTTTTCCCCAACAGGGTGGTTTTCAGTATCATGGGCTTTTGTCTCCTTTGCATTGGAGCATGAGAATATAGGCAAGGCTGCTCAGCCGGTTCAGCGCCCGGAGAAGATCCGCCCGTTCCCGGCCAAAGGCCGCTGCCGCCGCCAGCTCCGTTTCCCGGATCCGGGTCCGCAGATAGTTCAGCCGCAGAATGGCGGGGCTGTCCGCGGCCTGGGGCATGAAGTGGGGGCAGCCGTAGTACTTCTGGGGAAATTGGCTGCGCTGCCGCTGCTCGGCCTCCGTCAGGCCGCAGAGCTTCTCCGGGACAAAAGGCTCTCCCAGTACCTCGCACCGGAGAATTTTCCGGACGCAGCCCAGGATTTCCGTGAGAGGCCGCGCCAGATCCGGCAGCTCCCGGATGGCAAGCAGCAGCTCTGCCTCCAGAGAATCCAGCCTGCCCCGGAAAAGAATTCTGGGATGGGTCTTGGGCACCAGGAGATTTCCTGTGAGCTGGGTCATGTGCTCGGGCTTTTCCTCGAAATAGGCGCCGTCCTCGGTTTCGTAACGGGTGATCTTCGCCTCCGCCGCCGGGAGAATGGGGATTCGCTGCTCTGTCAGAAAGTCCCGGGCGGCGCTGGTCAGGGTGTCTCCCGCACCCAGGAAGAAAACCCGTTTCCCTTCCCGGGTGCGCAGATTATCCCGAACGTTTTCCAGGGTGTAGAGCAAGGCTTACTTTCCCTGGGCAGCGGGCCGTTCCGCCCGGGCTTTGGGCAGAATGTTGTCCACCTCCGCATGGGGCCGGGCAATGACGTGGACGGAGATCAGCTCGCCCACCTTCTCGGCGGCTGCCGCCCCGGCGTCCGTGGCGGCCTTCACGGCGCCTACGTCCCCCCGGACCATAACGGTAACAAGGCCGCCGCCCACCTGTTCCTTGCCCACCAGCTGCACATTGGCGGATTTCACCATGGCGTCCGCCGCCTCAATAGCCCCGACCAGGCCCTTCGTTTCGATCATTCCAAGAGAATTGGTGTCCATAGTTTGTTCGTCCTTTCAGATGATTTGTTACACAAAATAAGGGTTTGCCGTACCAGCGCAGAACGCTCTTGGCTCTCCCTATGGGAGAGCTGTCACGGCGGGAACGCCGTGACTGAGAGGGCTGCGATGCTGA
>CAVLCF010000082.1:0-30400 GCA_963661735.1 bacterium
AAACCTTCGGCCTGATCGAAACCGCAGAAAAGGCGGCGGAGATATACATGAAGATCGCCCATCTGCCCCTGGTGAATACCATTACCGATGAACAGATGCACCTGTTGGAGCAGCGCTTCGGGGTTAAGGCGAGAGGAGGGTATCTTGAATAAAAAAGTCTTTACTTTTGCGAATGTATGTTCTGCAATACAGACAAGCTAAATCATCACAACGAAATAATCCACGTACTCAAATTGCGCAAGCGGAGACAGTGATGTAACATCATTGAGCTACCAAGCACCGTAAGAGGCTAATCCTCAGACAGGAGAAATCCTGCCTGTGTGGTTAGTGTCTTGCGGTGCTTTTTTGTTTTCGGATGTAGGTATTGTGATGTGAGGCTATGCAGCTTGACAAGTTCATACCCGCCAGAAAATGGGATACAACTTTGCGAGGATAGGAGCAAGGCAACGCCGCGGTGGAACTCCGGGGCAGGAACGGCATTGGAATATGGCAGCGAAATGAAGTGGTACATTTGCGAGGGGCAGAGTGCGGGCTTATAATATGCGTACCATCTGAAAAAACAAATTGGAGGGACACATATGGAAATCACCTATACGCTTATCGGGGACTATTATCTCCCCAATCCGGTTGCACCGGAAAGCCCCAAGGTTGGGCGTTGGGGAATGCTGCGTTTCAACTATTTAAGAAGGCACCGAGAAGCACTTTATACCATAATGCTTATCTTTAATCTGCTCCATATTCGGGCTGAGAGAAAGATTATAAGAGATAATTTCATTGGTATTCATGTCAAGGATTGGAGAAAGATAACACTTTCCCCAGGGGAGCGTAAACTGAGATACATCGGTTGTCCACTTTTGCAGGGGCCTGTCTGTGCTGAAGTCCCTGTTGATGATATTGGCAGCTACCCTACCCACTTCACCCCGATAAGAGTGGTATTTCTCCTTGGGACGTTTTCCGGCCAGCCCCAGCCGATTCATAATCCGCTGAACCCGCTTGTGATTCACAGGGAAGCCACGCCGTGCAAGTTCCTGGCATACTCGCCTCACACCGCACCTTCCTTTATTTTCTTGGAAGATACTCTCAATTTTAGAGGATATATCTGCATTTCGCTCCTGAATTTAATCTGGTTTTCCAATCTCATAATAATAGGTAGACCTAGACAGCTCCATCGCTGCCAGCAGATATTTCAAGGCATATCCTTCTTCACGGAGTTCCTTGACGAGCGTTGCTTTTTCGCCTTGAGTTGCGCCGCCCATTTTTCTTCTCTCAAGGCGATCTCTTTTTTTATGACGGCATTCTCCGCTTCCAGATATTCAATCCTTGCCTTGAGCCGAATCATTTCTTCTCGCTCTGACGGTGTCAGCTCAGTTGGTTCTATTTGCTTCTTCATTTGGGGCTCCTTGGGTGGTCGTCCTTTTCGTAGTGTGGCCAATCCCTGATACCCCTCTATTTTATACCTTTTGACCCATCGATGCAACTGGCCGTCGCTGATTCCTGCCGAAAAAGCCGTTTCTTTTACTGACCTTCCTGCCAGAACCTGGGCCACCAACTCATATCTTTGATCTGCTGTCCATTCTTTATTCTGATTCTTGTGTCGTAACGATTCTGGCCCACACGAGTTCTCCATTCGAACCCATCTACGAATTATTTGGTGGAAATTCCCCTGTTGTATTCCCTCTGGCGTTTCCGGCCATTTCCCTTCCCGATACATTTCCACGCACATTCTTTTGTACTCATAGCTGTATTTCATATAGCAATACCCCCAATACCGGGTGTCCAGTATTGGGGGTACATATCATGTTCGTCGCAACATCTGCAGGGGCTGCATTTTACGGTTCTTCACATTTGGCATTGATAATACGGCAGCAATACGCTTTCAGCTTTGGAATATCCTCCGTCAGAATTTCCCAGGTGATCTCCGGATCAACGGTGCCATAACTGTGCGCCACAATATTCCGCATCCCGCGAATCTGCCGCCAGGGCGCACCGGGATGCTCCGCACGGAATTCATCCGCCAGCTTTCCGGCCAGTTACACGATGCTGCCGCGTTCCGGTAGATCACGTCCGTGGAAAATACGCCATAGTCATTTCCGAAGCGGCGGATCGTCTCCTCTATCTGGCCGCAATAGCCTACGATATACTCCAAAATGCCGATATTCCGGTCAAGAGGCTTCATACAGCAGTACCTCGTCATCAGAAATAGAATTCAGAAATTTGCTGTCCAGACTTCCTGTTGGGACTAAATCCACAGGGATTCCCAGCGTATCTTCCAAGTCCGCCGCAAGTCTGCCCATCCTTTTCCACTTTTATTCTCTACCCTCTACCCGGGCGCGGACCACATTCAGCCATTCCCCGTTGTACTTGAAATATTGGGGTCCGGCAACGGAGGTTCTGGTGTTCAGCAGGTGCTTTGCCAAGGCGGTGAGGGACCAGGTTTCGCCGCCGAAGCGCACGTGCCTGTCGTCAACAACTTCGCATAGGGCCCCATCGTTCTCGTTCCCGTCGCAGCAGAACGCGATCTGCGTGCCCATGGGAATATTGCATTTGGAAAACGCGAAGGGAGACAGGCGCTCCCGGTGCTGCTCGTCGATCTTCTGGGCCAGGGCTTCGTCCTGCTGCTCGGTGGTGGTGGCCCTCCATTTCTTCAGCCGATGGCCGAAACCGTTGATCTCCGCAATGGCTTCCAGAATGGAATAGGCGTCCTCCGGAGTCATGGCGTAGAATTCCCGGATCCGCCGCTTGCCGTCCACCTCCTCCGCAGACCGCAGCTCCGGGTTCAGCTTATCCAGAATGGAGTGGATTTTCTTATCAGAAAGCGCGGAATCCACCTCATAGGTAGCGTACACCCGAAAAGCAAAGGGTACCGCCGTGCTGCGGTTCAATTCCGAAAGCCGCTGCTTCACATCGGCGGCATAGCCGATTTTGACGTATTGCGGGAAGGAGGGGTTGGTGAGGATGTAGATGTAGCCGGTCATGGGTATCATTCCTTTCTGTTGCTTTCTTTAGCAGATTCTTTTCATTCATCTTGTGCTTTCAGTATGCAATACGGGTACTCCCCACTTTTCAAAACGCTGTCATCAAATTGAATAGACGATTTACGATCAGTAGAAACATCCCAAATCCACCATTTCGCAAACATATCAGGGAACAAAATAAAGATGTTTGAAAAGGTTCCTGTTGTAATGTAGGCAGTCCTGATTTCTTCAAAAAATTCTTGCCTAGGCCAATCTGCTAAGCCATGTGTTACTGAGCCATACTTATCCAGAACCCAGTCTGTTAAATCCAGCAGGCAAAGAACGCAAAGGTGAACATTGGATACGGAATACTTCTTCGTTGCCTTATCCGCGATCCGTTCACGGATATAGTGAAAAAAGTCCTCGTCAACATTTTCTGTGGAATACGTATGATGCCGAATCCGCTCTATAAAATTATATTTTTCCTTACTGAACTTCTTTTTATTATTTTTCTCTTTATTATCAGACGCAATCGTAAATTCAAACGGAACCCCGTTGCTAAAATAATCTGGTTCAGAATTGTCGGAATCCCCAGGTACCCAAGCAGTTTCCGGAAAAAACATCGACATTAATTTTTGAATAAAAGGTTCATTTTTTGTTTTATTCAGGAAGTCTGGAGGGAGATATTCCTTTACATCATAAGAAAGTGCGTTCATTTCTATACCATCCAAACCGTTTCGTCTCCACAGATATTCCGGATTTTCAGGCGTAAAGGCTGCTTGTCTGCTCGGATACAGCCGTCCCAAAACTCTTTTGTTTTGTTCCCGTTGCGAATAACATACCCCAGTTTATCGATTTTAATTTCACTGTCAGAATGCCACTCGCCCTCGGAGGCAGTGCAGTCTACGCTCATGAACTCGATCAATTCCAGGCCGTCCTCGCTGATTTCGATGGGTTTGAAAGTTTTCTTTGCATTCAGGCGGGCTTTGTTGTTGTATTCCATAATCTTTCCGAGTACCCGGTCGCTGACAAAGCGGTCTATGGTGACGGTGCAGCCTTCAAAGAAGCCTTCGGCAGTCAGCTCCGTGTGGAACTCCGCGTAATCGCCAATCACCACGTCATCGAGAACATTCTTCAAATCCCGCAATTCGATTTCTACCGATGTACTGTCATCCTCGGCGATGAATTTGCGGATCTCTGCCTCGCTGGAAACATCGATGTAATAGAGAACCACTTTCCTGACGGAGGAATCCAATTCCGGAATTGCCTGATGGATGACCCGATTGATCAGGACAGTATCCAGCAGCTTGGAAGTGCTGTCCATCAGGTTGGGAACGTAGACAGGCACCGTTCCCAGCTTGCTGTTGGAAATTGCCCCAGCCCAGAAAGTATCCAGATTTTCTTCGTCATGCAGGCCAGGAATCAGCGCTTTGATTTTATCCATAGTCTGTACCGGATTGCGGTACAGACGAACACCGTCTTTGATCTCCAGCACGTCGAATTCCGCGCCATTGGCTTTCAAACGGTCACGGGCAGTCTGAATCGAGTTGATGCCGATATCACAGTGAATGAAGCAACGGCCCAGCTTGTGGGCAACGGCAGCGGTGACGCCGCTGCCGCCGAAGAAATCGGCGACGAGCATACCCGTATCAGAAGAAACTTTCAATATTCTTTCCAGTAGTGCTTCTGGCTTTTGGGTTGAATAGTTTACGGCCTCCTGTGCACGTCCAGCAACATAGGCAATATCATTCCAGTTGTCATTAAGTGGAACACCAGGGAGCTCATCCATAAAAACAATTCTGCACCGCTTAATTGGTTTACCATCTTTGCCAAGCCGAACTCTGCCATGGCTGCTTGGAACTTCTGTTTGTGGTGCATTCCACAGTTCCTCAAATTTCTCTGGTGTTGTTCGCCATCTGGCTGTTGTGCCATGAAAATCGTAAGCACTCATTTTATTTTGAGGATCAAGCATATTTTCAAATTTATAATATCTTCCAGACGGAGCTTTCGTCCACTCGCTTGCTATGTATTCCTCTGTATATGGTAGATATTGTAGATTGAATGTGTACTCTTCCGATTTTGAATAGAAAAAAATGCTATCCTTTACCCTGCTATAATTTTGCGTACTATCGTTATGTGATGCAGTCCGAACCCAGGTAATTTCATTTCTGAAATTGTCCTCCCCAAAGACTTCATCCATCAATATCTTAACATAATGCCCGATATGCCAATCCAAATGGACATAAATAGATGCCGTTTCATTCATAACACTCTTAATCGCCATGAGATTCTCATACATCCAGCTCAGGTATTTTTCCTTATCCCAAACATCCCCGTACATCTTTTCCTCAAAAGATTTCAAATCGGCAATGTCCAACTCCTGTTCTGCCTGAGCGATGGCTTCCGCAACCTTGGGATTCCGACGGATATATACCTGCTTTGCATAGTCCGCCCCGCTGGCAAAGGGTGGGTCAATATACACAAGATCAACCTGGATGCCCTGCTCCTTGAGGTAGGCACAGGCAGAAACGCATTCGCCCCGGATAACCATATTGCCGTCCGGATTTTTACCTACCGTTTCCTGCTTCTCCATCTCATACAGCGGCATTCCCCGCTGTATAGTCGTGGAAACCTCATCCGCACCTTTATAGCGCAGAATGCGGTTGAAATTCCCCAGCACCGCCTGGCCTTCCACAGGCTCCGGGATAAATGGAACGTATTTAATTGGCATTATCTTTTTCCTCGCACCGCATACAAATATCGACAAAACGTCTCCCGTAACTATCCAGCGAAATTAGCTGACACTCAGTCGAAATATCCATCTCTATTTCACACATATTTTCTTCATAGATTTTCGCTCTTTCTTGAATAAACTGGTCTTTTTTTATGACCTTCAAGCCATCTTCATTCAAGAAGCCTATGTTAGATATCAGGAGTCCAAGTCTAAGCAAATTGCTAATCGATGCAGAAATCTGAAACGGGTCTCCTAATTTGCATAAATCTGGACAAAAGTGATACGGCATTGCATTAACATAACATGCCTGCTTTCCCTTTTGCATAAATTTAACATGTGCCGCCGTGATGGAGCCAATTAGGTAGATAGTTTTTAGAACTTTCGCATCCATCGACTCCATTTGCCTTACCGCATCTATATATGAACGATGAACTTTGTTGGCCTTGCGATTGTCCATAGAGGACGCAAGCATATCCTCATACATCTCACGTAATTCTTTTTCATCGTAGGAATATCGCAAAGCTTCCAGAACAGGTCCCGCAATATAGGTTGGTGGAACTTGTAGATTCTCCATTGGAACGTCCTTGATCTTCTCTTTTAGATCGTCTGCAAACGCCTCTAGTTTATACTGAAATAACAGGTTTGCCCTTTTTACCGGATACAGGACAACATGGTTAAAAAAGCCAACAACTGTTGATAAAACGCCATCTACTTGCTCCTCTGTCACTGGAATATTTTGGTGAATAGCATTGGAAACCGGGGTAATAACATCTGGAAAAATAGAGGAATTATTCTCAGCCATTTTTATCTCTCCTTAAAAAACTCGTAAATCTTCTCATGTGTCACCCGAATGCGCTCCGCTTCCGACAACGAATCCTCCAAATATAGATATTCAAACCGATCATAGCAAAACTTTGCGTTATTCTGCCCGACAAATTCCCGCTCCATAAACGAGCGCTTCTCCCGGAACGTAGGATCATTGGCATAAATCATGCCCTTGGTTTCCACGATAATGGCCTTGTATATCCTGCCGTCTTTCCGCTTTATAATCAGGAAATCCGGCGTGTACATCCCCACATACTTCCAGGAGCCGCCGCTGCCTTGATAGCATTTGATCTTAAACTCGGTCAAGGCCCGGTCTCCGTTGTAGTACACTTCCAAATCCAGCTGCTCCAACTCGGAAATTGCCAACACCTGTTCCAGAAAATGCTGCTCAAAGCTGCTGTCCGTGTGATAAGGAAGATAATGGAAGGAACGGTTCTTCTGGGGATGGGAAGAATTCTGCTCTTTCAGCATTTTCAAGATCAAATCATTTCCGCTTTCTTCCGCCAGCTGCATCATTTTCTGGATGTTGGCATCCACCTTTAACTTTCCTTTGTCATCCTGAACAATGCGTTCCACCATACCTTGATTTGGGTAATAGTCCTCCGGTGTCGCGGCTGCTACGGTAGAAGTGAAAGCGTCAATTCTCAAAAGGCTGGATTCCTGAGGGACCATCTCTTCCGTGGTGGTAAAACCGCGGCGGTCACAGAACGCCTTGCGCACATTGGATTCCACGATTTTCCGATCATATTTAGAGCTGTAATATCGGGAGCCGTCCCGCACAAAAGTGATGGTGTGGAACAGTGTTTTCAACGCCCCTTCATAGGGTTTCAGCTGTGCCATATCCAGCGTACCAAAGCTTCCCTTCACAATTTCCATCAGCCATGTGGAAAAAGTGGTCGGTATGGTGCCTCGCTCTGCGTCGTCCACTTGGATGTTGGTTGGCCGCATGGTCAGGTCCGTGGTTTTTATAACCGCCTCCCGCAACCTTGCATCGCTGTCGGCACTGGGGATATCCCGAACCGGGTCAGCCGCTTCCAACTGCTGGGTGACATAATTCACCCGAAGCTGATAAAATTCGATTTTCGGGAGTTTCAGATACTCGGTGCGGTCATATCGCTTGATTGTCCTGTCATCGGAATTTGCTTTTTGGAACTCCTTCAAAGAAATCCTGTGCTGCTGCTCCAACTGGGCATTCAGCTTTTCCGCATTGGTATCGTTCAGATAGATCAGGGCTGTTTCCGGGCTGCCTTTCTCTACCTGGCGAAGACAGCGGCAAGAGGTCTGCAAGACCATATTCTTGGGGCAGTCTCCCTCCTGGGAAAGAATAATTCCTGTCAGACTGCGGCAATCCCAGCCCTCTTTGCCGATCTGAACCAGCAAAACGATCCGGACTCTGGAAATGGGACTATCCAAGGTATCAAATTGCATCTGGCTGTCCGCTGGCTGGGGATACTGCTTGTTGCCCTTATGGAACTTTAAAATCGCGTCCGCAGGCAGACCATGTTCGAAGACGATTCTGGAAACCAATGGGTATACATTTTCTTCCAGCTTCTCGATAGTGCCGCAGTAAATACCAAGTTTTGCTGTAAGTCCGTTTGAATATACCGTATTTTTGTATGTATCCAGAAATTCCCGGACACCGGCTTCAATAATAACGCCGCTGTCCGCAACATTGGAAATTTTCACAACGGGTCGTTTCAGGAAGTTACCGACACCGGAAATCAGCGGGTAGTAATAGACGATGTTCGCAATCTCCGCCGTGGCGACGGACAGCTTGTCTGTAACGGGGATTTTCTCGGCCTTTTCAAGATAGGGCGTTCCGGAAAAACCGATGACGGAATTGACCGTATCATTTTCAGCCCACCGGTTTACGACGGCACGCAGTTTGATTTCATCACTGACTGCGTGATGCACTTCATCAATGAAGATAGCCAGACCGGGAAGCTTGCCGATCAGGTTGCGCAGCTCGTTGGCTTGACGGTCTTTGTCATCGTCGCTTTCTTCAAAGAAGCTCAACTGTCCTTTCTTTTCCTGAATGCGGTCAAGAATCACCTTTTCGGCGTTTGTCACAGCCACAAGACCAAACAATTCAGGAAGTGGCTGATGGCTCGCAATCTTCTGTACATTGGGATTTTTGACCTTGTTGGACTTACTGGCGGTCTTTTCCTGATCCAGTACTTCAAACGAGATTTGACGTTTCAACGCAGATGCCGCAGGTTCCGGGATGACCCAGGACGGGTCGAATCGCTGGATTGTTTTCAGGCTAGGGACAACGGAGGACTTCAGCCCGGAAGGTGCCAGAATGATAAAATTGTGCGCAAAGGCAGGATTGCTTGGTTCATTGTTGGCAAAATACAGATCCAGGTAGATAAAGGCGGCCATCAGATAGGTTTTTCCCGCGCCCATGGGGAGGCTAAACAGATAGTCAGTGTAAGAAACGCCGTAAAACGCCTTTTGGAAGAACTGCTTGTATTGGATTCCGTCTACATCTGTCCGAATTTGTTTTGCAACCTTTGCCGCAAGCTGTTCCCCGGAACCGTTTGTCAGACAAGCGTATTCATACAAAGCCGCCGCTGCCGGATTCGAGTAGAAGTACTCCCGGACTTTATTGGATATTTCAAGGTCATCCAGATTTAGTGAGTTGAACTTTCCGCTGGAAAACAGAACAGACAGCGGTTTGTTTTCGCAGCCGATTTTCAGGAAGAGGTACGTTTTTATCGCATCGATCTGCGCATCCCGGAGGTTTCCTTGCTGGGTCATGTATTCAATTACATTTCTGACGGTGCAATCTGAAGAGGAATACCACCGCTCTCTTGCGCGTTCAATCATTTTATAAAACATAATCCACACTGCCCCTTATGTTTTCTTTTTTCATCAGAGCTATACCCCGGTCAAATCATTTGCACCCCGTTTCAACCTTAGTAAACCCTCATATTCCATTCCGGCTTCTAACCCCACATTTAATGATACAATTATATACACCTAGTATACCCCAATCATTCTATTCCTGTCAACACGGCTTTTCCTGCAAATACTTCTGGAATGAAAGCAAATAAGCAGAATGGGTGCAGAGCAGCCCACCGGATTTAAAAACGGTGGGCTGCTCTGACTATCTATTAGTCTTTTCACTGGTATAAGATAACACCATACTGCTCAAGCAAAGCAAGCAGGTTCGATTCACTGGTAGTTATGCTTTCACTTTGCAGCGGTGGTACTCCGAGCATCTTTCGAAAGCCTGCAATGTCGCCTCCCTCCATTTTGAGGCAGGGCGTGAGCACAGAATTGGTGGGACAAGGGAATATAATCACACGATCAAGGCCATATAGCTTAGCCGCATCTTTAACAAAGCGAATTTGATATATGGAGAGCCCCATTACCGAAAAATTATTTTCCTCGATAACTCTGGTGCTTTTCATAACCTCTGCAAGAATGTCAATACCTGCCTTGAGGCCCTCCTTCTGAAGACGATTCCACGAAGTCGATTCAACTGCAAGTTTCCCGCTGAGCGCCATAAGATTGATTGCACTGTTGTTCATAAACTCCCCTCCTCATTTCTGTTGTTAAAAAGCACATTGATGATCTTTACATATATTTGTTACCCAAGCCTCCCTTTAGTACGAAGTTCTCTGCATACTTAGAACCAGCCAGCCGCCGCAGAAATTCTTCCTGGAAGAAAAGCTGCAGGCACTGCTGATAGCTGATGCCGGAAGCCTTTGCCTTGTTTTTCAATTTTGCCAGAACGGACGCAGCAATATCCGCTATTACAGCCACATTCCTATCAAATCTTTCGCAATTTTCTTTACCCGCAGAGGCTCGGCATACTCCATGAGTTTGGGAATACGCTTTTCCGGGTCTGCAATATAGTTTCGGATCGCTTTGTTAAAAATCTCTTTGTCCATTTTATTCCGATACCGCAGGCAATCGCAAATGACACGGTCTTTATCATAAATCCGTATCTCGTGTCCGTCCATGTTTCCTTTTGTCATCCCCAGTTCCAGAACCGCAGGTTCTATGTAATAGGGCTTCACAAAGGGGTAGTCGATCCGGAACCGTGATTTTCCTGAATCCTTACTGACTGCCAGATGCCATTCCCCCGGCGTGCGGTCACTGTATCCATAGTAACGCAGAGCTGTATCCATGCAGAGAATCGTATCTGGGAACAGGCGGCTCACGGTACCAATTTCGCTGAAATCATCGGGATTGACCCATTGGTAATAGCCGTACCGTACTTTCTCCACGCACCCTGCCTCAATAAACTGCTGGATGTTCTTGTAGTATATTTTCTCCTGTCCCAATTCCTTCGTGCGCATCATGCCGCCGTAGTGTTCAAATATTTTTTGCAGTGCTGGATATCCATGGGCGCATCTCCGTTTCAACTTTTTGATGTTTTGAATATATGAGCGGACAAAGTTATACAAATTAAGTATAACCATAATCAGAAAAGAAGTTAACATAGTCGTGTTTACTACCAACATGATATTCACCACGGAATTACGATGATAGTAAACATTACTTAGATGCCATATTTGGCACGTAAAGTCCATTGCAGATAGTGCTATCATACATAATTCCCCTTTTCCTGCAAATACTGCTACCGGACCAAACGCGCGTTACGCGCTTCAAAGGAGAAGAGACTATGAAAGCAACAGGCATTGTCAGACGTGTGGACGACCTGGGAAGAATTGTCATTCCAAAGGAGATCCGAAGGACCCTGCGTATCCGAGAGGGCGACCCGTTGCAGACATCATTGACACAGTGGGAGAAATACTGTTTTTCTATGTTGGATTTGGCCAAAAGACGGGGGTGGTAGTTGTACATAGTGACGACTATAAGGGGCGGAACCATGGGTATTTGGGAGGGGTTATCTCTGATATTTGCCAACCGTTGGAGCTAATTGTGCCAGCCTCCGGAATTCCAAAATACGATCAGAGTGTGGAACAGGAAAACATTCATCTCGTATGTATTGCACGCGTGCAAGCTAATGGTTGACAAACTTGCACGCGTGTAAGTTTGCGTGCAAGTTTACACGGGATAAGTAGATCAGATACGTTTAAAAAAGGTTTTGAATTGCGACCACGCCCATCCTGGCACGAAACCAGGATGGGCGTGGTACTTTGTAAAAAGATCATATTTATTTGACTCTGCGCATGACGCTGCTTTCTCTAACGGCTATCGTTGTCTGTCACCTGCAAGGGATTCCGCTCAAGAGGCTTCATATAGCAGTACCTCGTCATCAGAAATAGAATTCAAAAACTTGCTGTCCAGGCTCCCGGTTGGAACCAAATCCACAGGGATTCCCAGCGCATCTTCCAAATCAGCGGCAAGGCCACCCATCTGCAAACCGCGGATGGCCCCCTTATCAATGCGCAAATCAACGTCGCTGTCCGTGTCAGCATCGCCTCTGGCGTAGGAGCCGAACAGATAAATGCGCTCTGCTCCGTATTGCGTAGCCAAGGCTGCGACGATTTCCTTGATTTCATCCACAGTATATCGCATATCTGTTCCTCCTTACCATCTATTCTACTACTTTACTACCATTTTATCATAATTATGCGGAAACGGCAATGATTATTTGGATCATGGGTATTTGTTTTTCCCGCTTTTACTGTTGCGGCTTAAAAAATGCCGCCTAGTTAACTAAGCGGCATCGTCCTACAAGACGGGTTTTGAAGTACCCTTTGTGCTGCCCCGTCGCTCTACCGACACTGGAAGCACGATTTCTTTCGGTCCGGTTTGGCCTCCAATTTGATTCAGCAGGCACTCCACCGCCTTTTCGCACATCTGTTGAATAGGTTGCCGGATACTGGTCAGCGGCGGATTGGTGGCCTTTGCCACAAAGCCGCTGTTAAAACCGATGACCTGCACGTCCTGTGGAATTCGTTTTCCCTGACGGGTCAGCTTTTGCATCAGAATGGCCGCTAATGTGTCGTCTGAGCAGAAGAAGCCGTCACTATCCGGGTATTGCAGCAGGGCAGCATCGGTCAGACGGTCAAATTCGTCATGGGGCTGGCTCCCGAATACCTGTACGGAACGTTCCTCGAGCCCGGCTTCCTGAAGCTCGGAAAGAAAGCCAATCAGCCGACTGTAGGCAGGAATGTCGTGGCTGTGGAAAAAGCCAATCATGGCAGGTTTTTTGCAGCCGCAGGCAATCAGCTCCCGAGCAGCCAAGCGGCCCCCCTGCTCGTCATCGCACAGCACCGTCGGATGGGCTTCACTCCGGAACCGGGAAAAGAACGTCACCGGCATATCTGCCGTCAGGATCCGGTCAACGGCTTTGCTGCGCAGCGCAATGATCATTCCATCTACTCTGCTGGCTTGAAGCATGGACACATATTCTGAGGCCGTATCATCTATGTTGAAAGCAACGTAGAGCATCATTTTATAGCCTCTTTCTGTCAGGCAGCGGGAAAGCTCGGACGCGACCTCCGCATAGTATGCGTTGTTCAGCGCCGGAAACAGCACACCGATAATATTGGTGTACTTATTGGAAAGGGACCGCGCCACTTCGCTGGGACGATAATTCAACTCATCCATAGCCGCCTGAACTTTCTCCCGCATCTCTGCGCTGAGATAACCGCGGTTGTTCATCACGCGGGATACTGTCGTTACGGATACCCCAGCCTTTTCCGCTACGTCACGAATCGTTGCCATTGTGCTCCCCCCTGTCTGGAGTATCGTAAAACAGCTGAAATACAATACTTTTTATTCATTCTATCATATATTTCTAAAAAAGCAAGGACTTGAATGGATTTCGATTTCCTTCAGACCGCTGGAGTATTCAGACTGCATACGAGGCAAACACGGAGCCACATTGTCAGGCGTTCCCGAATTGGAACAAGATGGTATCAGACGCTTTCCGAAAAATTCTGACAGAGAATGCGCAAGATTCTAGATCAGCATGCAGCTCTGCCCGCTCCGTTTCCGTCTCCCAAGTCAAATAAAGGCGGCTTCCCTCCGCTTCGGCGGAAATGGCCGCATTTTCAGAGAATACGGTTTGGGTATTGCGCATCCGCAGCAGGGTCAGCTGGTCCCGGACGACCTGCCTTCGCAGCCCAAGTCGGACATCCTCCGGGGAGAGATTTGTGCGGTTGATCTCCTTATGTCCGTCTTTTCCGGCACGCTTCATGCCCTCGTAGTCATTTTTTCCAACAAACAGGTCCAGATACCAGACCTGGGGCTTTCCGGGCATAAACAGCTGGATGGCCCGGGCCAGCAGCATCCGGCGGTCGTCCTCCCCCAGGGCGCTGTAGTAGGTGGCGTTTACCTGGTAGTAGACGTTCTTTTGACCGTGGAGGTTTTTCACATAGCCGCCCCGGCTGACAACCGTATCGATCAGTCTGCTGATGCTGTCATCGTCCAGCAGCCCCTTCAGGTCAAGCAGCGGAATGCCGTCGTGGCAGCCCAGCATATTCACAGTGCGGATGCGCTTTTGCGTCAGCTCGTCGGCCCAGCGTTTCAGGTATTCGCCGCTGCGGCGCTCAAAGGCATCAATAATCAGGCCTGGCAGGAAGAAGTCATACACCATATAACCCTTGGAGGCAAGCAACTCGTAGATTCCTTCACCGTAGCTGGCGTGAATTTCCGGCAGCAGGGTCAAGTCCAGCGGCCGGGCAAGTCCCGCCACCCGATCCAGGAGTTCCCAGGTTCCTGGGGCGTTCAGGAAATTCCGGGCACCGACCTCCTTGGGGGCATAAGCAAAGGCATCCAGCCGGACAATGGACGCGCCGTAGCCTGCCAGGGTTTCCAGGGTTTCCTGATAGTAATCCCAGACCAGGGGGGAGCGGATATTCAGATCCATCTGCCCCAGGTACTTTCGACGGCTTTCCAGATGATCCCGCACGGCATCGCCATACTCCTCCAAGGGTCCAAAGTCCATTTCTGCAGGTGTTTTACCCGCGTCCAGAGCACTGTTTACCGCCTGGGCAAGTTTGGTAGCCTCGCAGTACTGCGTGCGGGCTGCAAACATCAGATCCTGGGCGTCTACGTGGTCATAGTGCACACTCTGGTAGAAGGTGTTCCAGTAGGGCACGTCCTTCCCGTCCGGGAAGCGCACCATGAGAATAGGCAGGCCGGGCTTGCGGAAGAACATATCCTTTATCAGAGCTGCATCCGGTTGGATATAGCCCTGGGGGGTCATTTCCCCGTTCCCTTCCCAGAAACGGTTCCAGTCAATAAAAAAGTCCCGGTAGGGGGAGGCATCGCCGTTTTTCAGAATATCCTGAAATTCCTTTGAAAGTACAGAGGCGTGATTCAGAATGAAATCCAGGGCAAGGTCAATATGAAGTGCTTTCAGCGCCTCCAGATCCTCAGGTGCGGCCAAAAGATGGTTCAGACCGTAATCGATCAGGGAAAAGCCCCGGTCCAGGTCTGTATTGAAAATGCTCGGAAGAATGTAGAAAGAGGTAAAAGCGTCCTTCAGCTCCGGCTGCTGCAGCAGGGCGGTAATATCCCCCAGGGTGCCGCCGACGCTGTCTGGGTAGGCGTTGAGCATAACGCCCAGAGTGCTTTTTTCGGCCATATTATTCCTCCATCTCCTTCCGGTATTGGACATAATTTAACTTTTCTCCGTTTTTGGCAATGATGATTTTGGCCTTGTGGGCGCAGCTGTCCAGTTCTGCCTGCTCGATTTCCAATACCATGGTGGTAAAAGGACTGTCGGTCTTGCCGTCTCTGCTGCGGGACCGGCGGTGGGCGCGGGTTTCCTCCGGGGTGCTGTTGAGCAACACAGGGATGTCTACGCCCTGCAGATAGTCACTGTTGCCATGGGTCCATTCGAGAATCAACACATTGGTATCGGACAGGTCAACGGCATCGTACCAGCGGTCGTCCTCGGTCCGCCCCATGCGTTTGAGCCAGATTTTCTCCGCTCCCGCGTGGAATTGGGCGATGATGTTGCTGAGCTCTTCGTAGTCCTGCTCCGCGTCAGTGCCAAGGTAGGCAGCCAGCGCCTTGCGGCCGCCGCGCTGATAGGTTTCCAGCCAGGGATACGCGGCAGTCAGCGCCGGTTCAGCATCGGTTTCCTGCTGCCAGAGGCGGAGGAGAGTCTCCTTTGTCTCGCTGCAGTAGGCCCCGGAATCCACCAGAGCCCGCAGACCGGCCGCACGGAAAATCCGGTTTCGCTCAGCGTCGTTGTACATGGGAATCCTTCTGGGGTAATTGTCGCCGGAGAGGGTGTAGCTACCCACGCCTGCGCTGCGGAAATAGTGACTCAGCAGGGAGGCGATCTCCGATTTTCCCACGCCGGAGCCGCCGCAGACCGTAACGACGACTCGGCCGTTCTGGGCCTGTGCCGCCGCCAGGGGCACCAGATCCGGAAAAATGGTGTTTGCCTTTGCGATATGGTCCGGTCCAATCTGTACCTTGTCCCCGGGCATATCTCCGTGGGGAATTGCCCCGGGGATGTGCGGCGGTGTCCAGGCGGCAATGTCCCGGGCAAGGGCTTGGATTGCGTTGGTATTCATAAACAACATCCTTTCACATGAAGCGTTTGGTTTCGGCATGGCCGAGGATAGGGACGGGAGCTCAAGCTCCGACAGTGACACGGTATTTCTCCAGCTTCACCGTCCGGTAATAAAGCATGGTTGCCGCGCTGCACACCACCCATCCGGCTGGGTAGCCCAGCATGACGGGCAGCATTGCGTCCGGGAAAATACGGGTCACGACAAACATGTACGCCTGCCGGAATACCACAAAGCTGGAAATCATAATAAACATGGGCGCAACAGAGTTGCCAGCTCCCCGAAGGGCCCCGGCATAGACATGATTGACACAGGAGGTCAGGAAAAACGGAGAAATAACCCGCAGAATTCGGGTCCCGTAGGCGATGACCTCCGGCTTCGCGTTGAAGAAGCGCACCAGCGCCGGGGCAAAAGCCATAACCGGAACCAGCAGGCACAGCGTGGACACCTCCGAAATCAGCAGGGCGCATCGAATGCCTTTCCGCGCCCGGTCCACCTGTCCTTTCCCCAGATTTTGCCCAACGAAGGTAGTGGCTGCCAGAGCGACAGACTGCATCGGCAGGAAAATAACCTGATCAATTTTGCTGTAGGTTGTCCATCCGGCCATAAAATCCGCGCCGAAATGGTTGATGTAGGATTGGATAAACACATTGGAAAAGGCGGTAATTGCCATTTGTAGTGCAGCGGGAATGCCAACCTTAATGATTTTTCCCAGAATGGTCATGTCCATCCCAAGAGATTTCAGGCACAGTCGCACGCAGCTTCTCTCCCGCAGGAGAATCCAAATCACCAGAATGGCAGAGATTGCCTGGGCAATGATGGTGGCCAGGGCCACGCCGTCAACGCCCATGTTCAGCTTGATAACAAACAGAAGATCCAGCGCAGTGTTGACCACCGCGCAGGCAACCAGCAGCAGGAAAGGTCGACGGGAGTCTCCAACGGCCCGCAGAATTCCGGAGCACATGTTATAAAGCATTAGGCCTATGATGCCGGAGAAGCAGATGCGCAGATACAGCGCCGCCTCAGGCATCACTTCCGCGGGGGTCTGCATGAGTCTCAGCATTGCCGGGACAATGCCAATGCCAACCACTGTAAATACCACGCCCATGATGAGCGTCATGACCAGTGCGGTGTGCACCGTTTTCTGTACCTTTTCCGTTTCCCCCGCACCGTAGTACTGGGAAATTACCACACCGGCACCGCTGGCAAGACCGCTGAAAAAACCGATGAGCATGTTGATAATCGGGCCTACGGTCCCAACAGCCGAATAGGCCTCGTTGCTTACATAATTCCCGACGACCCAGGTATCCACCATGTTGTACATTTGCTGGAACAGATTTCCCAGCATCAGGGGAAGGGCAAAATTTAGCAGCAGGGGGAAGATGTTCCCCTGGGACATATCTACATCGGTACGCAGTTTTCTGATTCGCATATTCCTCTTTTCTCCGCAAAACCACGCCGACAGCAGCGGATACCGGCCTTCCAGTTTCTGCGTCCGAGCGGCGTGGTGCTTTGTTTATGGGCTTACAGGTCGATTTCCAGGCCATCCCAGGCCACAGTGCATTGGTTCGGCAGACCGGCGTTGTCCCACATGGTCTGCAGCCGCTGATGATAGGCAGTGTGCAGATGGTTGATATGCGTCAGGTAGATCCTTGCGCTGTCCTCCAGGGTCCCCATGTCCCGCAGCTGCCGGATTGTGGCCAGCGCGGTGGTGTAGGACAGATGGGTGGGGTCCGGCATGGCATCCTCTCCGTCACCGTTGGTGCATTCGCTGATCAGCACATTGATTTTGACGCGTTTCAGATAGTCCAGTGTTTCCTGCTCGTATTTTCCCGTATCGCAGCCGTAGTACAGTGTTGTTCCGTCCGGCATTTTTACCAGGAAATTGGCGCTTTGGTCGTCCATATTGCCCCAGTGGTGGCCCTTCAGCGGTGTCACCTGCTTCCCACCGATGGTGTAGGTCTCAAAGAATTTCAGCTGGTGGCACTGGAGAATGCCCTTCTGCTCCAGCTTTGGCAGATTGCCCTTGATGAAGGCGGGATTTTCCCGCATGACCTGCACGATGTCATATCCCTTCTCCACAAAGTAGTAGTGCAGACAGGGAACGCTGCGGTGGGTTGCCATATTCCATACGTTCATCATCATGAAGCAGAAATGGTCCTCGTGGGTGTGGGTGATCAGTACGTCCTGCAGCTGGGTCAGGTCGCCGTAGCGGTTTGCCTGAGTGTAGGCATCCGCACCCATGTCGATGACCATTGTAGGATCTATCCGGAACATGGAGCGGGTGCGCACATCTTTCCCGCCGTGGGCGCGGGCATAACTGCACAGGTAGCAGCTGCAGAAGGGGTCCGGAATGCCCTCGGCGGCGCCGGTGCCGTAAAACATGGCTTTGTTCATAGAGCACCTCCTTGTTTATGCCGGGCAGGTGATGCCAATGTCCTTGCAGGCGAGTCTGGTTGCCGGGCCGTGCTTGGTTTCGATGGTCTCGCCCCGGTCCCCGGCCAGAACAAGGCGAATGCCCTCGGCAAACTGGTCCAGGATTTCCGGCTCCACCGGCACGGCATGGTGGCCGGGCCAGGTCACGTCAAAGGTGGGCCGCAGTGCCTGGAGTCTGGCAATGCTCCGGGCATAGATTTCCGGGCTGGTGCTGCCGTCGCAATTGAGCAGTACGTCTGCCTTGCAGCAGGTATCTCCGGTGAAGAGCCAGCGGCGTTCTCCGTCCAGCAGGCAGATGCAGCCGGGAGAGTGGCCCGGGGTGTGGATGACAGAGAGCTTTCGCCCGCCCAGGTCAAAGACAAAGCCGTCTTCAATCCAGTGGACCGGCCGCTCCGGGCTGTTCTGCCAGAGTGCCCCGCACACGGGGGAGGCTTTCAGGATTTCCTGCCGCCGGGCATACAGCTCCCGGTCGGCGCTGTGCATATAGATTTCGGTGAAATAGGGATTCCCGCCGACGTGGTCCCCGTGATAATGGGTATTGACCACCAGCACCGGGAGATCCGTCAGCCCGGCCACGGCCTTTGGCAGGTCCACGCCGCCATAGCCTGTGTCGATGAGCAGCGCCCGCTCGCTGCCGGTCAAAAGGTACATGTAGCTGTCCACAGGCTGGGCAATTTCATCAATGCGCCAGGTCTGGCTGTCCATGGGTATTATACGGTAATTCACTTGGCATCCTCCTTTGCTTCTTCCGAAGGGCAATATTTTTCAAACACGCGGTTCATCATCTTCCAGTTGACCCAGGCAATCAGCGATACGCCCAGCAGGAGCCAAAAAAGGCTGCTTTTGACAAAGAGCTCCGGCTTTTTCAGCAGCAGGACGAAGGGAATGCCGTTCAGCACTGCCGCCGAAATGGCAACTGCCGGATTGGAAAAGGCAATCAGCGCCGCGTTTTTCAGCGTCGTACCGACACGGTTGGTGAACTTCGCCTGGGTGGGGTATACAAAGCCGCTTACCAGTGCGGCCAGCACCGCGGGAATCCAACAGATCCGGCCCAGCAGCCCTGCCAGCGGGGCCGACACAATGGAGGCAATGCGGAAATCTGCCAGCAGCACGCCCAGGGCGGCCAGCTTTCCCAGCATCAGCCAGGTGGACTGGCGAAACTCCCGGCGCAGCAGCCGGAAAAAGAAGGGCAGAATGGCAACGGTGTCCTCCTGCCGCTCCCAGTCCCGGGCCAGGGCGGCCACAGTGCCGTAGAGGCTGACGGTGGCCGCACCGACGGTAACAAGGGGTACGCAGCTCACTGCCCAGCAAAGGTTCAGCTGCACCAGGTCCATCAGTCTGTGCAGAAAGACCGTTACCGGGGATTCCGGGCCAAACACATTTTTCATAACATATCCTCTTGCATCGTCCTGGGAAATACCCAGAATGTGAAAATCAGAGACAGTGCAATGGTCAGCACGCCGGAAACCGCGAACAGGGGCCGGATGCCCACCAGGTCCGCCAGGAATCCACCCAGATAGGAGGAGACCATCAGATTGGCTACGGTCTGCACCGTAGAGGAAAGAGTCTGGGCAGAGGTTTTCAGCTGCGGTCTGACAATGCGAATCAGAATCAGCGAATAGGCCACCGACTCAATGACATTGAAGAAGTTCATGCACCTTGCCAGAAACAGCACAGCTACGGAATTGGCCGCATAGCACAGGAAGTGCCGTAGCGCCGTGAAGCCGCAGAGCATCAGCAGCATTTTCCGGGGGCCGAGACGCTCCAGCCAGCGGTCCGTCAGGAACAGGAAGGGAACCTCGCACATGGCGGCCACGGCTACACACAGGGCGAATTGCCGGGCGGTGCCGCCCATGTCGTCAGTGAAATAGATGGAGAAATATCCGTTGCTGATGCCCGTTGCAATGCCGACCAGGGTCTGAAAGACAATCAGTGTGACAACGGTTTTGTCCTTCAGCAGCACCGTGGGGGAGACATGCTCTAACCCCGAATTCCGGTTGTTGGAGCCTTTTACGTCCGGAATCCGGGTCAGGCACAGCAGGGAAACGAGGCATGCTGCCGGAAACAGCAGAAAGATTGCGTCTACCGTCTTGTCTACGGCGGCGCTGATGACAAACATCATCAGCGAGTAGCTCAGTGCCCCCAGCATCCGCATGGGCCCGTAGGGGCGGCCCTGCATCTGGCAGTACTCCACGGACATGGCGTTGTTCAGCGTTACGGAGAAGCTGAAAAATACATGGAAAACCGTGTACAGCAGAAAAATCCACAGCAGATCCTTCCGCAGGTACATCATGGGGAAAGCCACCGTCGCAATGGCCAGCACAATGGCCATCATCCGCTTTTTGGAGGTGGATGCGTCTGCCGTACCGCCGAGAACGGGCTGGCAGAACAGCGCAATCAGCCCTGCCGTTCCGGTGATCAGCCCGATCCGGGTTTTGGAAAACCCGATCTCATAGAGATACAGCTGAACATACTGGTTGGTGGTCTGGGTGGTGAAGAAGACGAACATGAATACGGCGAGCCAGCCGTAGGGGGTCAGCTTTTTGCTGCCGGGTCTGCTCAGGGCGATTTTTTTCATGCGGTGCCGCCCTTCAGTCCGGGAATGCCCCCAGCCGTTCCAGGTGCTCCCGAATCAGTGCGTCCAGCTTGCCGTCATCGTGGAAGGCGGTGATTTCATCGCCCAGCTCCAGGTAGCCGCCGGATTCATCGCTGGCGGGCCACTGGGGCAGGCCGGGGCCGTTGGGGTCGCCGGTTTTGATGAAGTTGGCCCAGTAGTCGCACATGGTCTGCGCCAGGGTGAAGTCCCATGCTTCCCAGGGCCGGATGGGGGGGATGTTCTCCCGCAGGGAGGCAAAGGCATACCACAGCTCGCTGGAATGCCAGCTCATCTGCAGCGCCGGGTCCCGCATGGTGCCCAGGTCCTCCGGACGGTGGGGCGGCACCCGGGAGAAGAGATAGGTATAGGTTTTTTCCTCCGGTGCCTTTTCCCGGCGGATGCGGCCGAAGCGCAGGTTGATGGCAACGCCGCCCATGCGCTGGGTCATGTTCAGGCCCAGGGAGGCCAGATGCCGGGAAACGCGGTCCACATTGTCGTCCGTTACCTGCACCAGGGATTCAAAGTCATATTTGTCATACAGATCTCCAAGCATTTCGCGGGCAATCTCATAGAATTCCGATGCCTTCCGGACGCCGTAAACGCCGCCCAGCTCCATAGAGTTCAGGTGGGATTCTCCCAGGTTGGAGCCCGCCAGATAGTCATAGGGGTAGTCCTGCTGACGGATGGTGTCGGCAAGCTTTTTGTTGGGAACCCAGTAGCCGTCATAAATCAGGGGGCCGGGCGTCATGGTCTTCTTGCTGGAGGCGGGGATCAGTCGGCGGCTGTCGATTCTGCGCAGCTCCTCAGGGCTCAGCGTCGGGTCGATGCCCAGCAGACGCAAGAAGTCCGCGCAGCGCTGCTCTGCCTCCTCCCGGTCCAGATATTCCACGTTCCATTTCAGAGCGCTTTCGTTGATGATGCGCTTTACATGGCCCGGGGCAATGGGGCCGTAAGCCAGCATGGTGGATTTTGTGGTTCCGGCAGACTGGCCGCCCAGGGTGATATTATGGTTGTCGCCGCCGAAGGCATCGATATTGGCAATAATCCATTCCAGGGCCTTGTGGTTGTCCATCAGGATATAGTTGCCGCTGTGGCCGTCCTGCTCCGCGTCCAGCTGGGGCAGCGCCAGATAGCCGAACATGGAGAGCCGCTGAGCCACGGAGACCACCACAATGCCTCGGCTTGCCAGCTCCAGGGGGTCGAACTCCACCTCGTAGGTGTAGCCGTGGTCAGAGCCGCCGCCGTGGAACCAGACGTAGACCGGCAGCTTTTCCTCCGCTGCTTTCGCGGGGGTTGTAATGTTCAGGTACAGGCAATCCTCGCTTTGGGGCGGGTTGCCCATGAAGTAGAAGTCTGAGCCCCAGGGCTCCGCGTCCAGGTGCCCGTCTGTGGGCTGGACGCATACCGGTGCGTAGCTGTCACAGAACCGCAGGCCGGACCAGGGATCCGGATCCACCGGAGGCTTCCAGCGCAGATCCCCAACCGGGGGCTTGGCAAAGGGAATTCCCCGGAACTGGGTGATGCCCTCGTACTTTCCCGCCATCTCCACGCCCTGCACCAGGCCGCAGGTGGTTTTTACAATGCCGATGGTTTCCATATTAGCCCTCACTTTCTGCTCTCTCAGGGGAGGCCCAGATGGAGCTGAGCTTCCGTACGGTCAGATCGAAGCCGAAGCCCGGCTCCGTCAGAATGGGTTTCAAGGCAGTCTCAAACGGCTGCAGCGGCTGGCAGACGGCGGTATTGAAAGCGCCGTCGTTGACGTAGATCTCAATGGACAGCCGGTCAGTCACAAACCGGAATTCCAGATGGGTAAGGCCTTTGCCGATGGCAAAAGCGCCGGTGGGCAGCAGCAGGTGCCCGGAGGCCGGGTCATAGGCAATCAGTACGCCCCGCAGGGAAAAGGCGAAGATCCGATCGCCGCGAATATCCACGGTGAACGCAATGTCCATGCACTCCGAAAAAATATCCTGCGGCAGCCGCTCAAACTCCTCTTCGCCGCGATTTCGTACCTCGTATACCCGTTCATACATATGTGCAATCTCCTTTGCGGGCAAAATCCGCAGACGCGGCCCCTGTCCGGTCTGTACCAGGCGCAGCTCGTTGGCGATGCTTGCGCAGAACAGGAAGGGGGTGTCCTCTGTTCTCGGGCGCAGCCAGGCGTGCTGAAGCACCCGGCCCTCCGGCGCGCCGAAGTAGGTCTGGGCCGCGTAGCCGCCGGTGGATCTGGCGTTTACCCGGTCCGGGGCGTGAATCCGGTGGCTGGGGCCAGGGATATATTCGCCCTCCGGGACGAAACGGGCCCCTTCCATATGGCCAACCATATAATTGTCTGTGCAGGCCCAGAAAACCCATTTCCACTGATCCGTTCCCTCCAGCCGGATCCGGAACAGATCCGGGCACTCCGCACTGCCGGGGATGGCAAGAATCTGACTGGGCGTCCAGTCCAGAAGGTTTTGGGAGGTCAGCAGCTGGTAGCGGTTGCTGTCCAGAAAAATTGCCATGACCCATACGCCGCTCTCCGGAACCCAGGCAACCTTGGGGTCCCGATTGGCAAACGCCATGTTGGCGACTACGGGATTACCTGCGTACTTCTGAAAGGTCTTTCCACCGTCGGTGCTGTATGCCAGGGCAATTTCAAAGGGGCGGCCCCGGCTCCAGCGGCTTTTGGAACCGGCCGCCGTGTAAAACAGGAGCATGGGTGCCTCGCCGTTTTCACCCAGACCGGAGACATTTTTCTCGTCCGTTACGCCGCAGCCGGAATAGATGCGGCCCTCCGGGCCGGGGAGGATGGCGTAGGGCAGCTCCTCCCAATGGCACAAATCCCGGCTGACGGCGTGGAGCCAATGGGTATTGCCCGGGGTGTAGCCAAAGGGGTTCAGCTGGGAAAAATAGTGGTATACCCCATCCCGGTAAACCAGGCCGTTGGGGTCGTTCATAAAGCCGTGGGCAGGGGAGAAGTGGCACTGCTGGCGCAGAGGCTCCCGATAGATGCCGGGTTCCTCTACATAGCGGTCCGACAGCTGCAGCAGCTCCAGCAGCTGCTCGTTGCCGCCGGTGAGCCGCAGGGTCAGCTCCGTCCCCCAGTAGCGTTCCAGAAAAATGGGACTCCAGGAGCGGGGCCGGGCATCCAGTGTCAGCTCGTATTCCTCCTCCAGCGTGTCCCCCCGGAACAGCTGCAGAATCTGGATTCCTTCCGTAGATACAAAGTTATATTTCTGTCTGCCGACGGGCACCAAAAGGTACCTGCGGTCGGCGTAAATCCTTCTCTCTCGCATGTCGCTCTCCTTTGCAGCCGGTCAGCCCTTGACGCCTCCCACAACAATGCCTTTGACAAAGGACTTCTGAATCAGCGGGTAGGCAATCATTACGGGAATCAGCGCAATAACGGCAATGGCCATGCGGATGCCCACGCTGGGCAGCTGGCTAAGGTCCAGGTTGATGCCGTCCATGGCAGAGGTCTTCAGGAACTGAATGTTGTTGAGCATATTGGTCAGCACGTTCTGGATGCTGTACAGGTCCGTCCGCTTTACCAGATAGTACAGTCCGTTGGTCCAGTTGTTCCAGTACGCGAGGCCGGAAAGCAGGCCGATGGTTCCGAGAATGGGGCTGGAGATGGGCAGTACCACCCTGGTCAGCGTCTGCAGGTCCGAGGCCCCGTCCAGCTTGGCGGCCTCCACAATGGAGTCCGGAATATTGGTCCGGAAATAGTTCCGCACAAGAATGACATTGAAGGGGCTCAGCAGCAGATTGGGCACAATCAGCGCCCAGATGGTGTCCCGGATATGGAACAGCTGGGTGTACATAATGTAGGTGGGCACCAGACCGCCGTTAAACAGCATGGTGAAGAACACCAGAAAGGTGATGACATTTCTGCACTTGAGCTCCGGACGGGACAGGGGATAGGCCAGGGTAACAGTCAGGGTCATGTTGGCCAGCGTACCCACGGCGGTGACAAACAGGGTAATGCCGTAGGCCCGGAAAATGGTGGCGCTGGAGCGGAAGATGTACTGGAAGGAGTACAGGCTCAGCTTCTTGGGGAAGAAGGAATAGCCGTTTCTGATCAGCTCCTGCTCGTCGGTGATGGAGGCCACAAACAGCAGCAGGATGGGCATCAGCGCCAGGAAGGTCATAATGACCAGAACAATGTGGGGAATTACCTTTGCGGATTTGCTGGTTGTAATCATTCAGGGTCCCTCCTATCAGAATACGGCGCTGTCCGGGTCCAGCTTCCGGGTCAGGGCGTTGGCGCCCCATACCAGCAGGAAGCCCAGAACGGACTGGATAAAGCAGGCAGCGGAGGCCCGGCCGATGTCGTTCAGCTCCAGCAGGCCCCGGTAGACGTAGGTGTCCAGGGTGTTGGTGGCGTTGAACAGCAGACCGTTGTTCATGGGCACCTGGTAGAACAGGCCGAAGTCCGAATAGAACATTCTGCCCAGGTTCATAATGGTCAGGGTGATGATGGTGGTTTTCAGGCAGGGCAGGGTGATGTATTTGATCTGATCCCAGGTAGAAGCGCCGTCAATGACGGCCGCCTCATAGTAGGAGGTATCAATGCCGACCAGCGTGGCGTAGTACATAATGGTGGTGTAGCCCACGCTGCGCCAGAGCTGGATAAATGTCAGAATAAAGGGCCAGTATTTCGGCTTGGAATACCAGCTGACGGCCTCGCCGCCCAGGGGCTTGATAATGGCGTTGTTCAGGAATCCGCTGTCCTTGCTCAGGAATGCAAAGGCCAGATAGGCAATCACGGCCGTGGAGAGAATGTGGGGCAGCAGAATGCTGGTCTGGTAGATTTTCAGCAGCCGTTTCCGCTTGACCTCGCCAAGCAAAATGGCCGTTGCCACGGATGCGGCGGTTCCGAGCACGATAAATGCCAGGTTGTACAGAACCGTATTGCGGAAAATGATGGCTGCATCCTTCGTCTTGAACAGGTACTTGAAGTTGGAAAGGCCGCACCAGGGACTCTTGAAAATGCCCAGGGTGTAATTGACCTTTTTGAATGCCAGCAGAATGCCGGCCATGGGAATATAGTTGTTGATCAGCAGATAGGCAAGGCCCGGGATCATAAAAAGGACCAGAGTCCAGTGTTTCTGTCCGGTGCTCTTCTTTTGGAGCCGATTGTCGCCTTTTGGAGCGCCCATAAAGATACCTTCTTTCATTTTGGAAGTGGTTCTTCCCGGAATTAGGTTCCGGCGGAGAGCGGTAGTCCGCCCTCCGCCGGGAAAGGGGTATTGCGTTTACTTGGCAGCCAGGAACGCGTCCAGCTGTGCCTGCTTTTCGGCAACGATCTTCTCGATACCGGCAGCCTTCATTTCGTCCTGCAGGGTCTTCACCATGGCGTCGTAATCCTCAACAGCGTCGGAGAACAGTGCTTTGTAGTACTGGTTGTACACGTTGGTGCAGGCGGCAATTTCGTCGGCAATGTTGGTGCTGTCCAGCTTGAAGCCGAAGGCATTGGACTTCAGAGCGTCCTCGTTGGACTGCAGCATCAGGTCAAAGTAGTTGGCGGGGTAGTTGAAGGGAATGGACAATGTGGAGTTCATGTTCGCCCAGGAGTAGCCGATGCACCAGCCCACGTTGGAGGAATCCACGCCCTCGGGATAGGTGGCGGAGCCGTCTTCCTTGACCACATAGTGCACGCCTTCGATACCGTTGACCATCAGGTTGACGATCTCGGGATCGGTCGCCATCAGAGACAGCATGGCAACGGCCTTGTCGGCGTTCTTGGTGGCGGGGTTGACGCAGAACACTGTGGTGGGCGTCTTGCAGTAGGCATTGGGGAAGATGCTCATGCAGCACATCTCTACGCCGAAGTTGTCGGACTGCCAGATTCCGTTCATCTCAGCGGAGAAGTGAGAGGAGAAGCTGCCGAAGCAGCGGCCGGTGGGAATGTAGTCGATCTGGGACTCGGTGACGTTCATCATGTCGGTCATGTAATAGCCGTTCTTGTTCCAGGTCTCCAGGTGCTTGACGATTTCCAGGAATTCGTCGGACTCATAGTAGTTGGAAACGGTGGTGGTCTGACCATAGTCGGTCAGCACGCCCAGATTGTAGGGGTTGTTGCCCATCTGGTCAATGCGGGTGTCGGTGAAGACGCCGGTGCCGTTGTTCGGTCCGATCAGAGGCACATCGGGATACTTCTCGTGGACCTTGGCAAACAGCTCGTCCAGCTCGTCCAGGGTGATGGAGTCGCCGTTCTTGTAGCCGAACTCCGCGGCGATGTCGGCCCGCATGGAGTACATGGCGGTGGAAGCCATATCCAGCAGACGGGGGATGCCGTAGCAGGAGCCGTTCAGATAGGCGCACTCAAAAACGCTCTCGCCGATGGTCTTGTTGATTTCCTCGGTGTAGGGGGCAATCAGATCGGTAATGTCCATGGCCTGGCCGTTGGCAATGGTGGTGGCCAGATCTCTGACGTAGAACACGTCGATGGAATCGTCACCGCCAGAGAGCAGCAGGTTCAGCTGCTGGGTCTGGTTGGCGTACTCCATCATGATGAATTCCACATTGGCGCCGATCTTCTCGCGGGTGATAGCACTGACGGCCTCTTCGACCATGGCCACATCTTTGGGTACGGTCAGGCAGGACATCATGACCTTAATGGTGGGGTAGTCTCCGGCAGCGGTGGCGGTAGTCGTCTCGCCGGAAGCAGCGGCGGGGGCTTCCGTGGCCGTCGTCTCGGTTCCGCTGGAGCCGCAGGCGGCCAGCGAAAGCAGCATTGCCAGCGCGAGGACGCAGGTCAGCATTCGCTTGATACAGTTCTTCATCTTTTGGTTCTCCTTTTTTTGTTTTATCGCTAGGCCGTCTCTGGCCCTTGCTACATGGGAGAGTGTTCCGTGTGGAAACGATTAGCACATGTAAAAAAACGGAAGACCGCTTTTTTTGGATTCCTTTTCCATTTTTGGAAAAAAGCGCAGGAGCAACAGCTTGATATTCTGAAAATATCAAACTTTTCAAAGCATTATTCCATTGCTGCTGCAAGATATGAAACCGATTAGTATGTTCTGGATGTCACAAGGATAGCACGCACTGGAATCCATGTCAAGAGGACGGATGAGCTTTCTCCCTTTTATACAAAAACACATGACCGCTTTTGTGCGAAATTTACAATGAGGCGACAAATTTGAGCTATAATTTTACAGAGAAATTATTTTTGCACAAATTTGCACAAAAAAGATTTTCATAACGGTAAAAATATGCGGGAAATTCACAACGCAAAATTCCTGTTGACATTCCGGGAGGGCGGCTTTATAATGCAGACAAAGGCAGAGAAAAATCGGCTCCCGGAAAGAGACTGTCTTTTCAACACGGACATTTTCAGAGTATCTGTTTGCAAGCACCTGTCTCCATATTCAAAACTTTTAGGAGGTTTTTTATGATTTCACGGGTAAACACAAAATATGGCGTGCTGGAAGGCGTCCGCTCCAATGCAGGCTACGCCCTGTTCCGCGGAATCCCCTATGCTGCGCCTCCCGTTGGGCAGCTGCGCTGGCGTCCACCCCAGGACCCGGAGCCTTGGGAGGGCGTCCGGGTGTGTGATACCTTCGGCCCTGCCTGCTGCCAGTATGACCGCTGGCACACGGCTACGGACGACATCACCGACGATACGGGTCATGCCTATATCCATATGCCCAATTATCCCTACCCGCCGGAAATGAGCGAGGACTGCCTGTACCTGAATGTTTATACACCGGCCCAATCGCCGGACGAGAAGCTGCCCGTGATGATGTATATCCACGGCGGCGGCCTGCAGCAGTGGTATGGCTCCGACTACGAGTACTGCGGAGACGGCTTCTGCGCCCAGGGCGTAATCCTTGTATCCATCACCTACCGGCTGAACGTATTCGGCTTCTTCACCCATCCGGAGCTGGAGGCAGAGAGCGCACACCATTCCTGCGGCAACTATGGCATTCTGGATATGATTCAGGCGCTGAAGTGGATCCGGGAAAACATTGCCCTGTTCGGCGGCGATCCCCGGAATATCACCTGCTTCGGCCAGTCCGGCGGCGCGCGGGCCACCCAGGCGCTGTGCTGCTCACCCCTGGCGAAGGACTATATTGCCCATGCCTCCATTCAATCCGGCGGCGGCGTCGGCAGCCGGATCCTTGACCGGAACAAGCAGACCCTGTATGCCAAGGGCATTGCCTTTATGGAGCAGCTGGGCTGCCATTCCATTGCGGAGATGCGGGCGCTGCCTGCGCAGGTTCTGCAGAAGGCCAATGACCAGTTCGGCCTGCGCAACGGCTTCAACCTGTACCCGGACGGCTGGGTGCTGCCCGAAGAGGTGGACGACTGCTTTGCCAACGGGCGGGAGCGCAATGTGGACATCATCATTGGATGCACCGCGGACGAGGGCGCCAACGATGCCCCGAGCCGCTGGCATTACAATACGCTGGCATCCGTCTATACGCTGGGGTATTTCCGGGCCGAAAAGGGGCACAAGCCGGTTTACGTCTATGTGTTTGACCAGCAGCAGCCCGGGGAGGACCATCCCGGGGTGCCCCACTCCTGTGACAACCGGTATCAGTTTGGCACGCTGGACGGTTCCTGGAGGCCCTATACCCAGGAGGACTGGAATCTCTCCGGGACCATGCAGCGCTATTGGGCCAATTTTGCCAGAACGGGAGACCCCAATGGCGATGGCCTTGCCCGGTGGGAGCCCTTTGACGGCCGCAGACGTGTGCTGCGTCTGTCCGGCAGCGGCTGCGGTATGACGGACTATAACGGCAACGCTTCCCTCCTGGAAGCGGAAGCACAGGTGATCGTCCAATACCAAAAGAAATAATTCTTTTAATCTTTTAAATCGAGCAGGAAGGGCTAAATAGCCCCCACCGGTACGGGAATGAAGAAATAAAACTGGAACTATTTACAGCCCACCGATTGTCTAACCGGTGGGCTGCTCCGTTCCATAAATGTATTCTTCTTTGATATCGGATAACGCCGTATTGTTTCCTCCTGGTAATTCTTGCACTTGGTCTTTATCGCCATGTTCTATTCCACACTTTTTTATAAATAATTGCAGCCCAAGTCAGCGCCAAAGCCCTGCATTACTCCCCCAGCGCGCTCAGCACAGCCATAATCTGACCATACTCGATACCCGCGGCGTACGCGAACTGTTTTCGGTATTTTTCCCATATAGCTTTCAGTTCCGGGCTTTCCTCAATATTCCGCAAGATGGCGGGGACATCCGCAATCTGCTGTGTCGTTCCGCGATGGTTTGCGGTTGCCTTCAGTGCGTCCGTAAACACCGCCTCATCGAATTTCTGGGTCGTCGCCAGTATATAGGCATCGTAGAAATCTCTTGGGCGGGTGTTGAACACACCGCGGCGCAGAATCGTTTCCACCTGTTACAATATATTTGCCTCGGAAAAGTGGCAGCCAGCTACGAGCCGAGACA